>NZ_JANINM010000431.1 GCF_024509055.1 Mesorhizobium sp.
TACCTGACCCGCGACGGCGACCAGATCGCCGGTTCGGGCAAATAACCGGATTGATTTAGGGAGCGACATCCATGGACACCCAGATGCTGATCGGCTCGAAATTCGAGAAGGGCACCGAAACGGAGGAGCCGATCCTCAATCCGAAGACCGGGGCGACCATCCTCAACCTTCCGGAGGCGAGCCCCGCGCAGATCGAGGCCGCGGTGGCGGCTGCCGAAAAGGCGTTCGTCAGTTGGTCGCGAACCACGCCGGCGCAGCGCTCGGGCTACCTGCTCAAGATTGCCGACCGCATCGAGGCCGAGGCGAAGGAGTTCGCCGCGCTCGAGGCGCTGAACTGCGGCAAGCCGATCAATGCCGTGCTCAACGACGAGATCCCGGCGATCGTTGACTGCTATCGCTTCTTCGCCGGTGCGGTGCGCTCGATGCCTGGACAGGTCGCGGGCGAATACCTGCCCGGTCACACCTCGATGGTGCGGCGCGACCCGATCGGCGTCGTCGCCTCGATAGCGCCGTGGAACTACCCGCTGATGATGATGGCCTGGAAGCTGGCGCCGGCCATCGCTGGTGGCAACACCGTCGTTTTCAAGCCATCCGAGCAGACGCCGCTGACGGCGTTGAAGCTGGCGAGAATCCTCGCCGAGATCTTGCCGGAGGGCGTCGTCAACGTCGTGCTCGGCCGCGGTGACAGCGTCGGCAACACGCTGATCAACCATCCCAAGGTCAATATGATCTCGATCACCGGCGACGTCGCCACCGGCAAGAAGGTGCTGCAGGCGGCCGCGAAATCGGTCAAGCGCACGCACCTGGAGCTTGGCGGCAAGGCGCCGGTCATCGTCTTCGACGACGCCGATCTCGGCGCCGTCGTCGCTGGCCTGCGCGCCTTCGGCTACTATAATGCCGGCCAGGACTGCACCGCCGCCTGCCGGATCTATGCCGGCAAGAAGATCTACGACAAGCTCGTCGCCGACCTTTCCTCGGCGGTCTCGACCATCAAGTACAATCTTGCCGACGACACCGAAAACGAGATCGGGCCGCTGATCTCGCGCCGCCAGCGCGACCGTGTCTCGAGCTTCGTCGAGCGCGCCACCGAGTTGAAGCACATCGAGATCACCACCGGCGGCAAGCCGGGTGAGGGCTCAGGTTTCTACTACCAGCCGACGGTCGTCGCCGGCGCGCTGCAGGAAGATGAGATCGTGCGCCGCGAGGTGTTCGGCCCTGTCGTCTCCATCACCCGCTTCTCCGAGGTCGACGAAGCGGTGAACTGGGCCAACGACAGCGACTACGGCCTTGCCTCCTCGGTGTGGACGAAGGATGTCTCGCGCGCCATGGCGACGGCCGCCCGCCTGCAATATGGCTGCACCTGGATCAACACCCATTTCATGCTCACCAACGAGATGCCACATGGCGGCCTCAAGCAGTCCGGCTACGGCAAGGACATGTCGCTCTATGCGCTGGAAGACTACACCGCCGTCCGCCATGTGATGGTGGCGCACGGGTAGGACAGGAAGGAAGGCAAGCATTCAACCAAGAGGGAGGAAGACAATGCAGCGCCGACAGTTTCTGACATCCGCAGCCATCGCCGCCACGTTTCTTGCCGTGGCGCCGTCCTTGGCCGCCGATACCGCGCAGTCTGTGGTCGAAGCCTATGTGGCGGCCTGGAACGCGCATGACTCGACTAGGGCCGCCGGCTACTTCGCCGACGACGTCACATATTACGACGCTTCCGTCGGCAAGCCGGTCACCGGCAAGGACGCGGCCAAGACCGGCGTCATCGACAACTTCCTGAAGGCCGTACCCGACGCGGTTTGGGCGATGAAGGGCAAGCCCGTCGTCGACGGCGACCGCGTCTCGTTCGAATGGGAATTTTCGGGCACCAACACCGGCGCCTGGGGCGACGGCACGGCCGCGACCGGCAAGAAATTCGCCTTCACCGGAGCCTCGATGTTCTCGATCAAGGACGGCAAGATCGCCACCCAGAGCGACTATTACGACGCTCTGGGGTTCTACAAACAACTCGGCCTGATGTAGGCCGCAACTAACTCTCTTCTCCCCTTGTGGGAGAAGGTGGATTGTCGCGAAGCGACAAGACGGATGAGGGGTGCTCCAGCTTGGCGCCAACTCACCCCTCACCCGGATTGCCAGCCGATTTGTGAAGAACAAATCGGGGCAATCCGACCTCTCCCACTGTGGGAGAGGTAGGCCCCGCAGGCCACTACTCCACAACTCGGAAGATCTGCCAAAAGCTGGTGCCCGACACCACGTACGGCTCCATCTCCTTGCCCCATTTTGCGTGCGCGTCGAGCTTACCGATCTTGGCGAAGAACTCTTCCAGTTGAGCCAGCGTCTCGACCTGCATGTGCGACTCGACCGTCGCCTCTCGTGCGCCGATCGATCCGGTCATGATCTGGAATTTGAAGTTGGCAAGGCCAACCTGCGCGCCGATATCGCGTTCCCATTGTCTCATCATGTCGAGCACGGTCTGCTTGTGCCCGAACTTGGCGTCGATCTGCCATCTGGCGCTGAACATTTCTTTCTCCTCCACGATTGCGCTCGGTTTATTCGTCCCAGGCCTGCACGACGGTCTGCCGCGCGATGCGGCCGTTCTTCAGCTCCAGCATCGCCGCGCAGAACACTCTTGTGCCGTCCGGGTAGGCGCAGGCCTGGGTGAAGGCGAGGCTGTCGCCCTCGGCGATCGTCGTGTCGACCTTGTGGGTCATCGCCCGGCTGCAGATGTCGTCCCAGAAGGTGCTGATCGCCGCGCGGCCGCGGATTTCGCGCGGCTTGCTCGGCGGATTGTTGCGGTCGATCACCCGCACCAGCGCATCGTCGGCGTAGAAGCTCGACAGCAACTTGCCGTCACGGCCCTCGATCGCCTTCCTGATCGCCGCACCGTCCACTGCTTGTGTCTTGGTCAACATGTCATCCTCCATGTGCCCGTCTTCCCGATCGGGCGGTTGATGGGTGAAGTGCTGCCCGGCGCTCATCGCCGGACAGGATCATGTCACTGCGACTTGGCCTTGACGGCCTCGAACACCTGGTCGGTCTGTTTCTTGAAGGTCGCCAGGTCGACCTGGCTGCCATTGAGCATCGTCGACCAATGGCGCACGATCGCCGCCATCGTTATCGCTTCCTTGATCTCCTCGTCGGTCGCGCCGTTGAGCTTGGCGGCTTGGGTGTGGAAGTAGATGCAGTACTGGCAGGGGATCTGCGAGGCCACCGCAAGGCCCATCAGTTCCTTGGTCTTGCCGTCGAGCGCGGTCTTCGGGTTGAGCTGCACCGACTTGATTTCCGCCCAGGCGCCGGCGACGGCGACGTCCGGCAAGGTCTTGAACATGTCTGGCACCGAGCCAAGCGTGGCCTGGATGTCCTTGTAGGTGGCGGTGGCCGAAGCATCTTCGGCCCGTGCCGGAGCGACGGCCAGCAACGCGCCGGCCGCAATCGCGAGCAATACGGTCTTGCCATCCAGTCTCAGCATTTCATCCTCCGTTCGCAGCGCCTTCGCGGCGACATTGCCTGGCCTGCATGGGAAGGATTCGTACCGCTTAACGCGCCTCCGCCGCTTCGCCCAAAAGCGCCATGGCTCTTATGGCCCGTCCGGGCCAGCATGCCTTGCCGAAAAGGCCGCCGCCGCCGCTCGCGACGGCAGATCGAGCTTCAGCAATATGTTGGCGACGTGGCGCTTAACCGTATGCTCGCTGAGGCTGAGCTCGGCCGCGATAGCGGCATTGCTCTTGCCGTCGGCAATCAGGTTCACCACCTCGCTTTCCCGCGCCGTCAATGTGGCTGGCTCCGCCGGCTTGGCCTTTGGCCGGCAGGCCGGCTCCAGATGCTGCTCCGACGTCGCCTGGACCACCGGCAGCGGCTCGTCCATCTCGTCGAGATCGATGCGACCGGCATCGACGAAATGCAGGCCCGAACCCACGGCGAGATCAGCAACCAGGCGGGAGGCGAGGATATCGCCTCGTCCAGCGTGGGCCGCGAGCTGCATGGTCACGCGTGCCGTCAAGCCCACCGGCTGGCCGCGCAATTCGATCTCGCCGACATGCGTTCCCTGCGCGCTAGCCACGCCGATCTGCTGGGCTGCCTCGCGCAGCGCGGCCGCGCAGCGTATGGCGCGCGCCGGTCCGTCGAAGCGCGAAACCATCAACTCGCCATGCACCCCGGCGACACGCCCGCCATAGCGGCTGACCAGCGTCCGCCAGCTTTCCTGGAAACGCTGGCTGCGCTCTATCCACATGCGGTCGCCAAGTTTCGCCGTGTCGTAGATGCGTGTCACCAACAGGGCTGCGAGCACGCGCTCGACATCGGCGATCGCCGGCTCGCCGGTCAGGAATTCCTCGATCAGATCGGCTACGCGATCGACATCGCCGGTCCAGATCGGATGGTCCCGTCCGGGGATCTCCACCAACTGGGCGCCAGGGATATTCCTGGCCAGGTATCGGCTGGCATCGGGATCGACGCGGGCGTCGCTGCGGCGATGGATCAGCAGTGTCGGCACGCTGATCGTTGCGAGGATTCCGCGCACATCTACGCCGGCATTCATGCGCGCAAGGGCTACTGCTGCCGTCGGACTGGCCGACAGCCGCTCGAACCGCGCCCACCACTGGGCAAAATGTGTGTCTTCCACCCGGCCTGGCGCGAAATTGGGCAAAGTGGCGCCGGTTCCCCACGACGTTTCCGCCGTCTCGGTGAAGGCTTCCAATTTGTCCGGCGGCATCACCCATTTGTGGAAATGCGCATAGCCGCCATAGAGCACCAGCGCGCGCGTACGCTGCGGATAGGTGGCGGCAAACAGCATCGCCATCGGCGAGCCTTCCGAGGCGCCAAGGATCGCCGCGCGGCCGCTGCCGGCAGCGTCCATCACGGCGCGCACGTCGTCCATACGGGTCTCCAGGCTGGGCAACTCGCGGGGATCGACGCGGTCGGAAAGGCCGGTGCCGCGCTTGTCGAACAGGATCAGGCGCGAGAAGGCCGAAAGCCGTTTCAGCAGGCGGCTGTAGCCTTCGTCTTCCCAATGCAGGTCGAGATTGGAGATGAAGCCCGGCACGAAGACCAGATCGAACGCACCTTGGCCGACCACCTGATAGGCGATCCGCACTTCGCCGCTGCGCGCGTATCGGGTCTCGATCGGCCTCACGCAATGTTCCGCCCGGCCAGACAATTTCCGCCGCAGCATAGCAGAACGCCGCCGTTACCGGCAGAAGAACTTTAGCGAATGTAGATGTAACGCCTTTATATCGCCGGTCGTCGCGTCACTTCTGCGTAGATGCGCCCTCGGCTTCCGCGGGCCGCACATATCCTAGGCTCTTGTCGGCCTGTTCGGACGTCTGGGGCCGCCTTATCTTGGCCGAAGCGGCGATCACGAGCTCGTCGAGATCCTCGGAGTCACCGTCCAGCAATTCGAAGAACTGTCGCCGCATCCGAGGCTCCCAGAACTTGTTGATGTGGTCGGCAACCCCGGCAATGCCTTCCTCGCGCGGCTTCGAATGGAAGAAGGTGGCGATCTGGTTGGCCATGCGCACCAATTTTTCCGCGGTGCTGGCGATATGGTCTTCGTCATGCGACATGCTTGGCAACTCCGGAAGCCACCCGTTCGGGGTGGGTGAAAACATCGAACTCATCGCCGCGCACCAGCGCCACCAGCGTCATGCCGGCGGCCTCGGCCGTGCGGATGGCAAGCGCCGTCGGCGCGGAAACGGCCATGATGATCGCGGCGCCGATCGCGGCTGTCTTCTGCACCATCTCGACGGAGACGCGCGAGGTGACCACGACGGCGCCGGTCGAGCCGGCGATGCCGGCCTTCGCCAGTGCGCCGGCGAGCTTGTCCAGGGCATTGTGGCGGCCGACATCCTCGCGCGCCATGACGATGCCCTTGCCGGGGACATAGAAGCCAGCGGCGTGCACTGCGCCGGTCTCGGTGTGCAGCGGCTGAACCTTAGACAGGAGTCGGACGGCACTTGTGATGTCTTCCGTCTGAAGTGTAAGTCGAGACGCACCAACCGCATCGACCGAGCGCATCGCTTCCTCGATGGATTCGATGCCGCAGAGCCCGCAACCGACCGGCCCGGCGAGTCTGCGCCGCCGCGCCTGGAAGCGCGTGTTCGCCTTGTCCTTCAGCCGGATCTGGATATCGATGCCGGCGCCGTGATCCTCGACCTCGATCGCCTCGATCTCTCCCGGATCGGCAACGATGCCCTCTGTCAGGGAGAAGCCGAGCGCGAAATCCTCGAAGTCGGCGGGGCTTGCCATCATCACCGCATGCGTGGTGCCGGCAAAGGAGAACGCCACTGGCGTCTCTTCCGGCACCATGCGGTTCGCGGCGGCGGTGCCGCTGGCGCGATGCGCCAGTCGCGAGATTTGCGTCGTCGCTTTGCGGCGCGCGGCCAAGTTTACTCCGCCGCCTGCAGCGGTGCGATGCGCCGGCTCTGCTGCGCCTGCTCGTTGTAGTCCTTCTGCCAGTCGGTCGGGCCATTGGACGGCGCCACCTGCACGGCGGTGACCTTGTATTCCGGACAGTTGGTCGCCCAGTCCGAGAAGTCGGTGGTGATCACGTTGGCCTGCGTGTCCGGATGGTGGAAGGTCGTGTAGACGACTCCCGGCGAGACACGGTCGGTGATCAGCGAGCGCAGCGTGGTCTCGCCCGAGCGGCTTGCCAGCCGCACCCAGTCGCCGTCGCGGATGCCGCGGACTTCGGCGTCGTGCGGATGGATTTCAAGCAGGTCCTCGGCATGCCACATCACATTCTCGGTGCGCCTGGTCTGCGCGCCGACATTGTATTGCGACAGGATACGGCCGGTGGTGAGCAGCAGCGGGTAACGCGGACCCGTCCGCTCGTCCGTAGCGACATATTCGGTGCGGATGAACTTGCCCTTGCCGCGCACGAAGCCGTCGACATGCATGATCGGCGTGCCGAGCGGCGCCTTGTCGTTGCAGGGCCACTGCACCGAGCCGACGCGGTCGAGCAACTCGAACGAGACGTTGGCGAAGCTCGGTGTCGTCTTGGCGATCTCGTCCATGATCTGCGAGGGATGCGTGTAATTCCAGTCGAGGCCCATGGCGCGCGCAAGCTCCTGTGTCGCCTCCCAGTCGGCGTAACGCGCCTTCGGCTCGATCACCTTGCGCACCATGTTGATGCGGCGCTCGGCATTGGTGAAGGTGCCGTCCTTCTCGAGGAAGGTCGAACCCGGCAGGAAGACATGCGCGTAGTTGGCCGTCTCGTTGAGGAAGAGGTCGTGCACGACCACGCATTCCATCGCGGCGAGGCCGCCGGCGACATGCTTGGTGTCCGGGTCGGACTGCAGGATGTCCTCGCCCTGGATGTAGATGCCCTTGAACGAGCCGTCGACGGCGGCGTCCAGCATGTTGGGAATGCGCAGGCCCGGCTCGTCGTCGAGCTTCACGCCCCACAGGCTTTCGTAGATGTCGCGCACCGCTTCGCCGGAGATGTGGCGGTAGCCCGGCAATTCATGCGGGAACGAGCCCATGTCGCACGAGCCCTGCACATTGTTCTGGCCGCGCAACGGGTTCACGCCGACGCCTTGGCGGCCGATATTGCCGGTGGCCATAGCCAGGTTGGCGATCGCGATGACCGTGGTCGAGCCCTGGCTGTGCTCGGTCACGCCGAGGCCGTAATAGATCGCGCCGTTGCCGCCCTTGGCGTAGAGCCGGGCGGCGCCGCGGATCAGTTCAGGATCGACGCCGGACAGCTTGCCGACGGTCTCAGGGCTGTTCTCCGGCAGGGCGACGAAGGACGCCCAGTCCTGGAACTCGGCCCAGTCGCAGCGCTCGCGCACGAAGGCTTCATTGTAGAGGCCCTCGGTGACGATGACATGCGCCAGTGCAGTCAGCACGGCGACGTTGGTGCCGGGCTTCAGCGGCAGGTGGTAGTCCGCTGCGATATGCGCCGACTTCACCATTTCGGTGCGGCGCGGGTCGATCACGATCAGCTTGGCGCCTTGGCGCAGCCGCTTCTTCAGCCGCGAGGCGAACACCGGATGGGCGGAAGCCGGATTGGCACCGATGATGACGGCGACGTCGGTGAACTCGACCGAATCGAAATCCTGCGTGCCAGCCGACGTGCCGTAGGTCTGGCCGAGGCCGTAGCCGGTCGGAGAATGGCAGACGCGGGCGCAGGTGTCGACGTTGTTGTTGCGGAAGCCCTGACGCACCAGCTTCTGGACGAGATAGGTCTCCTCATTCGTGCAGCGCGAGGACGTGATGCCGCCGATGGAGCTGCGTCCATACTGATACTGGATGCGACGGAATTCCTTGGCGGTGTGGGCGATCGCCTCTTCCCAGGTCACTTCGCGCCACGGATCGGAGATCTTCTCACGGATCATCGGCGACAGGATGCGATCCTTGTGTGTGGCGTAGCCGTAAGCAAAGCGGCCCTTCACGCAGGAATGGCCGTGGTTGGCCTTGCCGTCCTTGTACGGCATCATGCGGATGACTTCGTCGTTCTTGACCTCGGCCTTGAAGGAGCAGCCGACGCCGCAATAGGCGCAGGTCGTCACGGCCGAACGCTCCGGCATGCCCTTTTCGAGCACGGTCTTCTCGCGCAGCGCATCGGTCGGGCAGGCCTGCACGCAGGCGCCGCAGGACACGCATTCCGAAGCGATGAAATCCTCATGCATGCCGGCGACCATGCGCGATTCGAAGCCGCGGCCCTCGATGGTCAGCGCGAAGGTGCCTTGCACCTCTTCGCAGGCGCGCACGCAGCGCGAGCAAACGATGCACTGCGCCGGATCATAGGTGAAATAGGGATTGGATTCGTCACGGGCGATGTAGTCGACCGCCAGCGAGCCGTGGCCGGGCGCCACGCCGTTTTCTTCCTTGACGTGGTTGCGGCCCTCGACGCCGTAACGGTTTTCCGAGAGACCAACCGACTTCGCCACAGCGTCGAACTCGCTGGCGCCGGTGCCGGCTTTCTCGTTCCAGCCGGTCGGATGGTCGGAGACGTAAAGTTCCATCACGCCGCGGCGGATGGCGTCCAGCCGGTCGGATTGTGTGCGTACGATCATGCCTTCGCCGACCGGTGTCGTGCAGGAGGCCGGCGTGCCGCCACGACCTTCGATCTCGACCAGGCAGACGCGGCAGGAGCCGAAGGAATCCAGCATGTCGGTGGCGCAGAGCTTCGGGATCTCCACCCCGCCCTCCATCGCCGCACGCATGATCGAGGTGCCCTCCGGCACGGTGATGCTCTGCCCGTCGACGGTGAGCGTGACCTGCTTGGTCGCTCTCGACTCCGGAGTTCCGAAGTCGATCTCTTCGATGAGCGTCGGGAAGTCGGCCTTGATGTTCATCTGCCAGCTCCTATTCAGCAGCCACGCGCGCCGGCGCGGGCTTGAAATCCTCGGGGAAATGCGTGATCGAGCTCATCACCGGGTAGGGCGTGAAGCCGCCCAGCGCGCAAAGCGATCCGAACTTCATCGTGTTGCAGAGGTCGGTGACCAAAGCGAGGTTCTTTTCGGTCTCGATCCCGGAAGCGACCTTGTCCAGGACCTCCATGCCGCGCGTCGAGCCGATGCGGCAGGGCGTGCACTTGCCGCAGCTTTCGATGGCGCAGAATTCCATGGCAAAGCGTGCCTGCTTCAACATGTCGGCGGTATCGTCGAACACCGTGATACCGGCATGACCGATCAGCCCGTCACGCTTGGCGAATTCTTCGTAGTCGAAGGGCGTGTCGAACAGCGCGCGCGGGAAATAGGCGCCCAGCGGCCCGCCGACCTGCACGGCCTTGACCGGCCGACCCGTGGCCGTGCCGCCGCCGATATCGTCGACGATCTCGCCCAGCGTAAGGCCGAACGCCGTTTCGAACAGGCCGCCATTCTTGACATTGCCGGCGATCTGGATCGGGATCGTGCCGCGTGAGCGGCCCAGCCCGAAATCCTTGTAGTAGACGGCGCCCTTGTCCATGATGATAGGCACAGAGGCCAGCGAGATGACGTTGTTGATCACCGTCGGCTTGCCGAAAAGACCCTGAATCGCCGGCAGCGGCGGCTTGGCGCGCACCACGCCGCGCTTGCCCTCCAGGCTGTTGAGCAGCGAGGTTTCCTCGCCGCAGACATAGGCGCCGGCGCCGACGCGGATCTCCATGTCGAAGGCGTTGGGCGAGCCCAGCACATTGAGACCGAGCACGCCGGCCTTGCGGGCAATCGCGACCGCCTTGTTCATCGTCGCCACCGCGTGCGGATATTCCGAGCGGATATAGACGAAGCCCTTGGTCGCGCCGGTGGCGATGCCGGCGATCGCCATACCCTCGATCAGCACGAAGGGGTCGCCCTCCATGATCATTCGGTCGGCGAAAGTGGCGCTGTCGCCCTCGTCGGCATTGCAGACGATGTATTTTTGCTCGGCGGTCGTGTCGAGCACCGTCTTCCATTTGATGCCGGTCGGGAAACCGGCGCCGCCGCGGCCGCGCAGGCCGGATTCGGTCACCTGCTTGACGATGTCGGCCGGCGTCATGGCGACCGCGTTCTGCAGCCCCTTGAGCCCGCCCAGCGACTTGTAGGCTTCGAGCGACAGAGGATCGTTGATGCCGCAACGCGCGAAGGTCAGGCGGATCTGCTTGGCGAAGAACGGGATCTTGTCCGGTGCGCCGAGCCAGCGCTTGTGATGGCCGCCGGTGAGGAAGCCGCTGTCGAACATGCTCTTCACGTCCGAGGGCTTCACTGGCCCGTAGGCGACGCGCCCGTTGGCGGTCGCAACCTCGACCATCGGCTCCAGGAAATAGGCGCCGCGCGAGCCGTTGCGTACGATCTTGGCCTCGACGCCGCGCTCCTTGAGCTCCTTTTCGATCGCCCTGGCGACTTTTCCGGCGCCGAGCGCCAGCGCGCCGGAGTCGGCGGGAATGTAGATGCGCGGGATCATGAACGCACCTCCGCGACGATCTCTTCGATCTTTTCGTCGTCGAGTCTTCCGATCACTTCACCATCCAGCATCGCCGATGGCGAGCAGGCGCAAAGCCCGAGGCAGTAAACCGGCTCCAGCGTAACCGATCCGTCGCGCGCGGTTTCGTGGAAATCGATGCCGAGCAACTGCTTGATCCTGGCCGCGACTGCGTCCGAGCCCATCGACTGGCAGGCTTCCGCCTGGCAGAGCTTCAGCACATGCCGGCCGGCCGGGCGGGCGCGGAAATCATGATAGAAGGTGACGACGCCATGCACTTCGGCCCGTGAAAGGTTCAGCCCGTCGGCAATGACCGGGAGCGCGGCATGCGGCACATGCCCGAACTCTTCCTGGAGCTCGTGCAGGATCGGCAGCAACGGGCCCTCGAGGCTTTTCAACTCCTCGATGATCGCCGCTGTACGCGACGCTATCTCGGTACTTGCAGGCTGCATCGTCATGCAGCGCCCTCCCTGGTCGTGGCGACCCTGTATATGCCAACCCCAATGAAGAGCGGTTTTGGGGCAACGACATATCCAGGGCGCAATATCGCTAAGTCCTTACGAAACCAGAGGAAACCCCTGAGATCAATAAAGCTGTCCCGTTGCTTGATAGAAGATTTCTATCAAACGCGATCGGTCCGCATGATCTAGCCTAGCGATGGGCGCGGAAATCGTCTGCCAGCGCCATCGCCTCGTCCAGCAGCGCCTGCACCAGCGGCGTGTGCGGCTCGCGCGGCGCCGCCACCAGCCCGACCGTGTGGCTGGCATCCGGATCAACGATCGGGATGGCCCGGATCGGCTCGGAAAAGCCGAATGTTTCCGCAAGGTTGAGCGGCATGATCGACGACCATTTGCCGGTCCGGATATGCGAGAACAAGACGATCATCGAGTTAGACTCCAGCGTTGGCCGCACCTCGACGCCGGCTTCCGCCAGATGCTGGTCGATGATGCGCCGGTTCTGCATGTCCGGTGTCAAAAGGCAGAGCGGCAGCTGGCTGATCTCCGCCCACGTCACATTGTCGCGGTCGGAGAAGGGATTACCGATCGCGGTGATCAATTGGTAGCGCTCGTCATAGAGCGGCACGCTCGTCACCCGCCCAAGCGGCTCGTTGTCGAGATAGGTGATGCCGGCGTCGACGTCGAGATTACCGAGCAGCGTCAGCACTTCGATCGATGTGCGCGACAAAATCGAAAATGTGACGCCCGGATGCTTCTCGCGAAAAGGCGTCGTCAGTCGTGCCACCATGGCCAGGGCGGTCGGGATCGCGGCTATGCGGATGCGCCCCGAAAGGCCATGCCGCGCCGCGCGCATCTCCTCGCGCATGGTCCTTGAATCACCGACGATGCGGCGTGCCCATCCGAGCACCTGCAGGCCTTCGGGCGTCAGACCCTGGAAGCGCGAGCCGCGCAGCACCAGCATCACGCCGAGCTGCGCCTCGAGCTGCTTGATGCCAGCTGATAGCGTCGGCTGGGTGACACCGCACACTTCCGCGGCCCGGCCAAAATGCTCTTCCTTGGCCAAGGCGATGAAGAATTCCAGCTTGTCGATCATGCGCCGAAGCTGCCATAGCGGCGGCCGGCTGTCAGCCCGCCAATGAGACGGCTTGGTTCTGCTCGGAAACTGCACTATCTCAGGCGCCAAAGCCTCGAGGAAAGAACCCAGCCATGTCCGTCAGCAAGGAAATCGTCATCGAGCGGCTGAAGACGGTCAATGGACCGGACTTCACCGGCAACATCGTCGACCTAGGCATGGTCTCCGACATCTTCATCGCCGACTCCAAGGTCTTTTTCTCCATCACCGTTCCGGCTGCCCGGGCGCAGGAAATGGAACCGTTGCGCGCCGCCGCCGAGCGCGTCGTCAAGGCCATTCCCGGCGTGGCGAGCGCAATGGTCGCGCTGACGGCGGAGAAGAAGGGCGGCGGCATGGAAGCGCCGGTTCAGCCTCGGCCGGCGCCGCCGGCCGCGCCGCGTCCCGCCCCCCAGGCGCCGGCCTCGCAAAGCCATGGCAAGCGCGGGGTGCCGGGCATCGACGCCATCATCGCGGTCGCTTCAGGCAAGGGCGGCGTCGGCAAGTCGACCACCGCCGTCAACCTGGCACTCGGCCTGGCCGCCAACGGGCTGAAGGTCGGCGTGCTCGATGCCGATATCTATGGGCCATCGATGCCAAGGTTGCTCAACATCCATGGCCGGCCGCAGACCGTCGACGGCAAGGTGCTGAAGCCGATGCAGAATTACGGCCTCAAGGTGATGTCCATGGGCTTCCTCGTCGATGAGGAGACGCCGATGATCTGGCGCGGCCCGATGGTGATGTCGGCGCTGACGCAGATGTTGCGCGAGGTCGAATGGGGCAGCCTCGATGTGCTGGTCGTCGACATGCCGCCCGGCACCGGCGATGCCCAGCTCACCATGGCCCAGCAGGTGCCGCTGGCTGGCGCCGTCATTGTCTCGACGCCGCAGGATCTTGCCCTTATCGACGCGCGCAAGGGCCTCAACATGTTCAAGAAGGTCGACGTGCCGCTGCTCGGCATCGTCGAGAACATGAGCTATTTCCTCGCGCCCGATACCGGCAAGCGCTACGACATCTTCGGCCATGGCGGCGCGCGCCGCGAGGCCGAGCGGCTCGGCGTCACCTTCCTTGGCGAAGTGCCGTTGGAGATGGGCATTCGCGAGAGTTCGGACGCCGGCGCGCCGGTCGTTGCCTCCAAGCCGGAAGGCGCCGAGGCGAAAATTTATCGCGATATCGCAAGCAAGGTCTGGAAGCGAGTCCAGGAGGAACGTGGCGCGGCCGAAGCCGCCGTGCCGAGCATCGTGTTCGAGTGATCCCTCCCCTCGAGGGGAGGGGGAGCGCTCAGCCGTTGCCCACCGTGTTCCCGAATGTCGTGAAGAACTGCCCTGCCAGCTTCTTCGAGGTAGACTCGATCAGCCGGCTGCCGAGCTGGGCGATCTTGCCGCCGACCTCCGCCTTGGCGGCATATTTCAGCACCGTGGTGTCGGCGCCGTCGGGGGTAAGCGTCACATCCGCGCCGCCCTTGGCGAAGCCGGCGATACCGCCCTTGCCTTCGCCCTGGATGGTGTAGGAATGCGGCGGCTTGAGGTTTTTCAAGGTGACCTCGCCGTTGAACGTCGCCTTGATCGGCCCGATCTTCAGCACCACGGTTGCCGCCATCTCGGTGTCCGAAGTCTTTTCGAGAGACTGGCAGCCGGGAATCGCCTCTTTCAGGATTTCCGGATCGTTGAGGGCTTGCCAGACTTTCTCAACGGGTGCGGCAATCCGCTCCTCGCCTTCGATCACCAGAGCCATCAAGACCTCCCCGGTTGCTGATGTCGATTGGTCGTAGCGCGCGGCACGATACAAGTCTATCGCACCAAAGTCCGGGTTCGGATCGCGCCTGCCTCTTGCCTGTATCAGCGCGTTGTCATATCGATTTGTCATACAAATACGGAGACCATGATGGCCGGCGCCCCGACAAGGAAGAAGAAATTTCGCTCGCAGGAGTGGTTCGACAACCCCGACAATCCGGGCATGACGGCGCTCTATCTCGAACGCTACCTGAACTACGGGCTGACGCGCGCAGAGCTGATGTCGGGCAAGCCGCTGATCGGCATCGCGCAGACAGGCTCGGATCTCTCGCCCTGCAACCGGCACCATATCGAGCTCGCCAAGCGCGTGCGCGAAGGCATCGTCTCGATGGGCGGCATACCGTTCGAATTCCCCTGCCATCCGATCCAGGAGACGGGCAAGCGCCCGACCGCCGCGCTCGATCGCAACCTCGCCTATCTCAGCCTCGTCGAGGTGCTCTACGGCTACCCGCTTGACGGCGTGGTGCTGACCATCGGCTGCGACAAGACCACGCCGGCGCTCCTGATGGCGGCGGCCACGGTCAACATCCCTGCGATCGCCCTTTCGGTCGGTCCGATGCTCAATGGCTGGCATAAGGGCAAGCGCACGGGTTCCGGCACCATTGTCTGGGAATCGCGTCAGCGGCTGTCGGCTGGTGAGATCAACTATGACGAGTTCATGGACATCGTCGCCTCCTCGGCGCCGTCGACCGGTTACTGCAACACCATGGGCACCGCCACCACCATGAACTCGCTGGCCGAGGCGCTCGGCATGCAATTGCCGGGCTCTGCCGCCATTCCGGCGCCCTATCGCGAGCGCGGCCAGATCGCCTACGAGACGGGCAAGCGCATCGTCGACATGGTGCACGAGGACCTGAAGCCGTCCGATATCATGACGCGCCAGGCCTTCGAGAACGCCATCGTCGTCAACTCGGCCATCGGCGGCTCGACCAACGCGCCGATCCACCTCAATGCGATCGCGCGCCACCTCGGCGTGCCGCTTGACAATGACGACTGGCAGAAGATCGGCCTCAACGTTCCGCTCCTCGTCAACCTGCAGCCGACGGGCGAGTATCTCGGCGAGGACTATCACCATGCCGGCGGGGTGCCGGCGGTCGTCGCCGAGCTGATGAAGGGCGGTCTTCTGCCGCATCCCAGTGCGATCACCGCCAACGGCAGGAGCATGGGCGACAATTGCAAGGATGCCGTCAACGAGAACCACGACGTCATCCGCAGCGCCGACAAGCCGCTCAAGGCCAATGCTGGCTTCATCAACCTCAAGGGCAATCTGTTCGATTCCGCCATCATGAAGACCAGCGGCATCTCGCCGGAATTCCGCGAGCGCTATCTGTCGAACCCGAACGACCCGGAAGCCTTCGAGGGCAACGCCATGGTCTTCGACGGCCCCGAGGATTATCACGCCCGCATCGACGATCCGGCGCAGGGCATCGACGAGCATACCATCCTGTTCATGCGCGGCGCCGGCCCGATCGGCTACCCGGGCGGCGCCGAGGTGGTCAACATGCAGCCGCCGGCCTACCTCATCAAGAAGGGCATCCATTCGCTGGCCTGCAT
This sequence comes from Mesorhizobium sp., assembly GCF_024509055.1. GTDB lineage: Bacteria > Pseudomonadota > Alphaproteobacteria > Rhizobiales > Rhizobiaceae > Mesorhizobium. The sequence goes on from NZ_JANINM010000431.1 coordinate 15,801, forward strand.
CGGCGACGGCCGGCAGTCCGGCACGTCCGGTTCGCCATCGATCCTCAATGCCTCGCCGGAAGCCGCCATCGGCGGCGGACTGGCGCTGCTCAAGACCGGCGATCGCGTCCGCATCGACCTGCGCAAGGGCACGGCGAACATGCTGATCAGCGACGAGGAACTGGCGAAGCGCCGCGCCGAGCTCGAGGCCAATGGCGGCTATCATTATCCCAAGCACCAGACGCCGTGGCAGGAGATCCAGCGCGGCATGGTCGACCAGTTCTCGGCCGGCATGGTGCTGAAGCCGGCCGTGAAATATCTCGACGTCGCCCACAAGAGTGGCGTGCCGCGCGACAATCACTGATAGAGGTCAGGTGGAATCCAAAGGGCGGCCTGCGACGAGCAGGCCGCCCTTTCTTATGCCCTTGTTTCGGCCACGCCGAACCTACAGATAAGCCTGATCTAGGCGAGGTCTGAAACGGGGAGACAATCGATGACGAAGCGGCGCTCTTCCCTTGGTTTCCTCGGCATGTTCGGTCGCTCGGGCGACCTGCGCCAGCTGGATGACGCCTTGCGCAAGGCGGACCTGCATCCGGCGCTCGTGCCGGAGGGCGTGAAGCTCACCATCGTCAATCTGATGAAGGACAACTGGCCGGGCGACCCGCCGCCGCAGGCCTATGCGTCGGTGGCGCAGCTCTGCGGCTATTGCGTCGCCGGACCGGAGGTGTTCGAGCTGGCCAATGGCCGGGAGCGGACGCTGGAGGTCGAGCGCCGCATCGAGGCGGCGCTTGAATCCGGCGACAGTTTTGATGCGCAGATCGTGCTGATGACGCTGCACGCCAAGCTGATCAACGCCGAGGTCGTCG
>NZ_JANINM010000432.1 GCF_024509055.1 Mesorhizobium sp.
TGGTCGGTGATCGTCTTGGCGTTGGACGGGCCGACGCCGATATTGACCATGGTGATGCCGCCATGACCTGGCTTCTTCAGGTGATAAGCGGGCATTTGCGGCAGGCGCTGCGGCGGCGAGCCTTCGCTCGGCGCGGCCCCTCCGGCCCGGGTCACGACATTGCCCGGCTCGACGAATTCGGTATAGCCGCCCCCGCCATTCTCCATCAGGTCGCGGGCGCGCGCCACGAACTCGTCGATATAGAACTGGTAGTTGGTGAACAGCACGAAGTTCTGGAAATGCTGCGGGCTCGTCGCTGTGTAATGCGTCATCCGGTGCAGCGAGTAGTCGATGCGCTGCGCCGTGAACGGCGCCAGCGGCCGCGGCTCGCCGAACGCCACCTCGAAGGTGCCGTTGGCGATCTGGTCGTCGGTGCCGTCGAGGTCCGGCACGTCGAATAGGTCGCGGATCGGCCGCTTGATCCGCTCGGCAGCCGCGCCGTCGACATAGGCGCCTTCCAGGAAGGCGAAATGCAGCGGGATCGGCGTGGTCGATTCCGAGACCGTCACCTGCACGCCGTGATTGCGCATGATGAGCTTCAACTGCTCGATCAGGTAATTCTCGAACAGCAGCGGCTGGGTGATCGTGGTGGAGAAATTGCCCGGCGTCGGCATGTGGCCGTAGGCCTGGCGGGAGTCGACCTGGCTGAACGAGGTCGTGGTGACGCCGATCTGCGGATAGAAGGCCCGGTAGCGCCTGGTGTCGTCACCGCCAGCGGCGAGCGCCGCGAAGGAATCGCGCAGGAATTTGGTGTTGCGGTCGTAGAGCGCCTGCAGCGCCGCGACAGCCTTTCTGGCGTCATGGAAATCCTCCCTGCCGAAGGGTTCCGGCATGACGACCGATTCTATGGCTTGGGGGTAGATTCGCTTTTCCATGGCTCAATATAGAGATTTGGAAGAGCGCTTGGGAGGGGGAGGCGGACGCGAAGCTGGCCCTGCGACGCTTTTTCTTTGACCGCCCTATGCGCGCTGCAGGCTGATCAGCAGCACGAAACCGACGCCGGCCTTCTTCGGCGCGGGCGCCTCGATCGTGGAGCCGGCCTCCGCGCGCATCATCGGCATCGCCAGCACCGGCGCGGCAAGCAGCGTCAGGATGAGCGCGGCCCTCGGCAGGAGCCGAAGGGCCTTGAAGGCGCTTGTGGCGGTGCGGTTCATGGCTTTTCGTTCCCCCGGTTTGAGGATTGGCTGTTTCAGCGGCTGGAATGGTTCACGCAGCCGAACTGGCAGGAGCTGGCGCCGTCCCACGGGCGCGCCGGATGGCTGGCCTCGGCCACCAGGATTGCGAAGAACATCCCGAACAGGCTCATCAGCAGGCAGACGATGGTGAAGCGACGGGCTAGCATTGATCCCTCTCCTTGGATGGCGGGAAGAATGCCCGAACGCCTCTGAACCGGTCCTGAGACCGGTATTCATCTGCCGTTCAAAATGATTGACGTGCGGCTTGAGCTGGATCGCGGTCCTGAAAGTACCTCGGCCTTCACGTGCCGGACCAGCGCTCTAACGAGAAACGGGGCCGCTCAGGCCCCGTTTTCATCGTATCTCTTGTGCGGCGATCAGAGCTTGTGCCAGGTCTGGCTTTTGCAGATCAGGCCGCCGAGCACGCAGCCGCTCATCTTGAGCGAGGTGCCGGACAGCGTCGCCTTGCCGGAATAGGTCTTGTCGTTCGACGGGTCGGTGATGTTGCCGGCATATTTGTTGTCGCCGGTGGCCTTCAGCGAACCGATGGTCTTACCGGCATATTTGCCGGTCTTCAGCGTGATCGAGAATGTGCCGCTGCCGCCGATGGCCGCGGTATCGCCGGCCTGCGTCTTCCAATTGCCTTCGATCGGGTCCGCCAGCGCGGCACTTGCCATGATCAGGGTGGCCGCAAAGGCCAGGCTCACTTTTCGAAACATCATTGTCCTCCCTATTGGGTTCGGTGGGCTCGCTCCCGCCTCTCAGCCCCTTACGCAAACGTAAGCTAATCCAGGGGCCGCCAAAACAAAAGCGGTGCCGCCGGGGAAGGTTGCAAGGATTTTGGCGCGACGCGCCACTGGAAAATGAACGGATGGCGAAGAGTGCTTCGGTTTCCGTGGTTAGCGAAGTCTTGAAGTCGGCAGCCGAAATTTTCGTCGAATTTTCTTCAAATCGGCTGAATTGCTGGGTTCCTATGCTTAACGAATTTTCGCATTTACCTATTGTTTTAGCTTTGTTTTCTTCAAATTAAGCACGCCATTTAACGACGGATTCAAGGCCAAGCCTCATCCTCAAAAGCATCGAAAGAGCAGCCCGCCCCGAGGGAAATCAAGGGACAGAAGGAGGCAGCTCTCGGGAGCCAGACAGGGGATTGAAATGGCACGTTTTGAAATGCTCGAAGCCGGCTTCGGCGCCATGGGGGCAACTGCCCAGGCCGACATTCTTTTCGAACTGGGCATGATGTATGCGACCGGCCGCGACTGCGAGACCGACGTCGTCGCCGCCCACAAATGGTTCAACATCGCCGCCATCAAGGGCTCGGTCCGCGCCGCGGAATTGCGCTCCGAACTTTCGGCTACGATGTCGAAGGCCGACATCGCCAAGGCGCTGCGCGAAGCACGCGAATGGATGACGATGCACTGATCCTGCGGGACCGGCGCTCGAAAGTCTTCAGGGGACAAGGCCGCGAAAAGACGGCCGGTTAACAAGACCAAAAACAGGGAAGCGAGCGGATTCGGGCGCGGGGGCGCCGGGGAAGCTCGATGGCAAAAAGCCGCGACCGGCCGGGACAAGGCCGGCGCGGCTTTTGCGTTTTACAACCCAGGCGGGCGCGGGTTCCGCGCTGGTGTGGCCCAAGCAATCCCCGTCAAAATGAACCAAAACCGGGCATATTGTCCTCTCGACAGCTCCAGCGAAGGGTGAAATTGTCCCGGCTCTCTGGAACAAGCGCGGCCGGGCGGCCGCGCGCAAGTGGAGGAGTCCTTATAGTCATGAAAAAATTGGGTATTTTGAGCGCGGCCGCATTGGGCCTGATGATGAGCGCACCGGTTGCCTTCGCCGACGACATCACCATTGCGGTGGTCGGCCCGATGACCGGCCAGCTCGCCACCATCGGCGACCAGTTCAAGCAGGGCGCGCAGGCCGCGGCCGACGCCATCAACGCTGCTGGCGGCGTCAATGGCGCCAAGATCAAGCTCGACATCGAGGACGACCAGTGCGATCCGAAGCAGGCTGTCTCGGTCGCCAACCGCATCGTCGCCAACGGCGTCAAGTTCGTCGACGGCCATGCTTGCTCGGGCTCGAGCATTCCGGCTTCCGCCGTCTATGCCGAGGCCGGCACGCTGATGATGAGCCCGGCTTCGTCGAACCCGGTGCTGACCGACGCCGCCGCCAAGTCCGGCTGGCCGACGATCATGCGCCTTTACACGCGTGACGACGCGCAGGGCGCCTTCATCGGTCCGTGGATCGCCAAGAAGTACGCTGGCAAGAACATCGTCATCCTGCACGACAAGAGCGCCTATGGTCAGGGCGTTGCCGATGCGGTGAAGGCGACGATGAATGCCGGAGGCCTCAAGGAGGTCGACTATGAAGGCATCAATGCCGGCGAGAAGGACTACTCGGCCCTCGTCACCAAGCTGAAGGAACTCAAGGCCGACGTCGTGTATTTCGGCGGCTATCACCCGGAAGCCGGCCTCATCCTGCGCCAGGCGGCCGAGCAGAACGTCAAGTTCCAGCTGATCATGCCGGACTCCATCGCCTCGCCGGAATTCTGGCAGGTTGCCGGCCCGGCCGGCGAAGGCACCATGTTCGTCTTCCCGTCTGACCCGCAGGCCAAGCCGGAAGCCAAGGACGCCGTTGCCAAGATCAAGGCGGGCGGCTTCACGCCGGAAGGCTTCACGCTGTTCTCCTATGCCGTGATCCAGGCCGTAGCCGAAGGCGTCAAGCGCGCCGGCACCGACGATCCGGGCAAGGTGGCCGCCGCGCTGAAGGACGGCAAGCCGATCAGCACCGTCGTCGGCGACGTCATCTTCGACGAGAAGGGCGACCTGAAGAACGCGAGCTACGACATCAACCAGTGGCATGACGGCAAATACGCGCCGATCAAGCCGTAATCGGTTCTTTCCAGTTTAGGAAATGGCCGGGCTCGTCCCGGCCATTTTCATTTTGGCCGGCCTCATGGCTACACTCGAAATCGAGTGGGAAGGATTCGAAAATGGCGAGCGATGGTCGCACCAGGATAATTCCCAGGCGAACACCGGAATCGGCGGCCATGACGGCAAACGTCAAACGAGCGATGGCGATCACTGCCAGGCTCAACCTTCTGACATATGACGACGCCGATGAAGTGCGCGCCCTGTTCAGCGAAATGATCGGCAAGGAGGTGGACGCCAGCTTCCTCCTGATACCGCCATTTTACGCGACCGGCGGTTTGGACACCCGTGTCGGGCGCAACGTCTTCGTCAACCAGAACTGCACCTTCTACGATCTCGGCGGGCTCGATATTGCCGACGATGTGATGATCGGGCCGAATGTCAGTCTCATCACTTCAGGCCATCCCATCGCTCCTTCCGAGCGCCGCGCCTTCGTCACCGCAAGACCTATCGTGATCGAAAGGAACGTCTGGATCGCTGCCGGTGTCACCATCATCGGCGGCGTGACAGTGGGGGAGAATTCGGTCGTTGCCGCGGGTTCGGTGGTCACAAGAGACGTCCCGCCGAACACCCTTGTCGGCGGAAATCCTGCGCGGGTCATTCGTTCGATCGCCGAGTGAGCAGGCGGCCGTCGAGGCCGATCATGCCTGGCCGTCCTCGGCGAACCGCACCAATACCGTGCCGTCGCTGACCTGTGCGCCTTCCGCCGCGATCTCGGCGATCACGCCATCGTGCGGGGCGGCGATGGTATGCTCCATCTTCATCGCCTCGAGGATCAGCAGCGGTTGGCCCTTGCTCACGGTGTCACCCGCCGACGCGCGCACCAGCTTCACCAGTCCCGGCATTGGGGCGCGCAGGCTCCCCGAGGCTGCTCCGGCTTCGTCCGCCTTGGCGAGCGGATCGGGCACGGCGAAGGTGTGACCGACCGCGCCCTCGAACACGGTGACGTGGCCTGGCCAGCGGGCGGTGCGTGGCAGGATCCTGAGGTCGTGGGAATTGATCGCGTCATGCGGCGCTTCCAGCACCACCTGGAAGCGCCCGTCCGAACGCGCCGAGATGCGCGCCAGGATGTTCTCCTCGCCATAGCGCAGCCGGGTGCGGCGCGAGAGCGTGTGGAAATGCGCGTAGCCGGCAAGCGTCGACCACGGATCGGTGGCCGCGCCCGGCGCGCCCGCATCGGTCGCTGCCAGCGCCGCCGCCGCGATCGTTTCGTCGCTCGGCGCGGGTATTGCGACGAGCGCCTCCTGATGCCTTCCGATCAGGCCAGTGTCGACATCGCCAGCCGCGAAATCGACGTCGGCTGCGAGCGCCGCAAGGAACGCGGTGTTGACGGTCGAGCCGGCCACTTCGGTTCGGGCAAGGGCTTCGCTCAGCGCCGCGAGCGCCGCTGTCCTGTCGTTGGCGTGCACCACGAGCTTCGCGATCATCGGGTCGTAGAAAGGCGAGATCGCATCGCCACCGCGCACGCCGGTTTCCACGCGCATGGCTGCTTTTTCGGGGGCTGCCTCGGGAAATTTGAGGTGATGCAGCGTTCCGGTCGCCGGCAGGAAGCCCTTGGCCGCGTCCTCGGCGTAGATGCGCGCCTCGAAGGCATGCCCCGACAGTGCGATGTCCGCCTGCGTCTTCGGCAGGTTCTCTCCGGAGGCGACGCGCAACTGCCATTCGACCAGATCGATGCCTGTGACCATCTCGGTGACGGGATGCTCGACCTGGAGCCGCGTGTTCATTTCCATGAACCAGAAGCGGTCGGCCTTGAGGCCCTGCGAGGCATCGACGATGAACTCGATGGTGCCCGCGCCTGAGTAGCTGATCGCCTGGGCGGCTTTAACCGCCGCTTCCGTCATCGCCTTGCGCAGCGCCGGCGTCATGCCAGGGGCGGGTGCTTCCTCGATCACCTTCTGGTGGCGGCGCTGCGCCGAGCAGTCGCGTTCGTAGAGATGCACGGCATTGCCGAAATTGTCGCCAAACACCTGCACTTCGATATGGCGCGGCTTGTCGACATATTTCTCGACGAGCACGCGGTCGTCGCCGAAGGCGGCCTTGGCCTCGCGTCGTGCCGAGGACAGCGCCTCGGAAAAATCGTCCGGATGATCGACGCGGCGCATGCCCTTGCCGCCGCCGCCGGCGCGCGCCTTGATCAGCACAGGATAGCCTATCTCGCGCGCCTTGGAGGCGAGCAGCACGATCTCCTGTGCTTCGCCATGATAGCCCGGTACCACTGGAACGCCGGCTTTCTCCATCAGCCGCTTGGCGGCGTCCTTCAGCCCCATGGCGCGGATCGAAGCCGCGGATGGGCCTATGAACACGAGCCCAGCCGCCGTCACCTGGTCGACGAAGTCCGGGTTTTCCGACAGGAAGCCGTAGCCGGGATGGATCGCCTCCGCGCCCGTTGCAAGTGCTGCCGCAACGATCTTGTCGCCGCGCAGGTAGCTTTCGCCGACAGGCGAGGGGCCGATATGCACCGCCTCATCGGCCATCTCGACATGCAGCGCGCCGGCGTCTGCATCCGAGTAGACGGCTACAGTGCGCACGCCGAGCTTGCGGGCGGTACGGATGACGCGGCAGGCGATCTCGCCGCGATTGGCGATCAGGATCTTGCCGAACATGGAGCCTCCCGGTTTTGGCTTGGGCGGCGCCGGTCCAGCAGGCGTCGGCCTATTTCGACGCCGCGATGGAGCAGCCGCCACTCGCCGTGTTCAGTCGCCACTTCTTCAGGCCGCCTTGGCAGTTGCGCATCGCGAGATCCTCCGCGGCCTTCTGGGACGGCGCATTGAGCGCCTTGCCGCAGACGACATAAAGGTCCCTGACGCGCGTATAGAACGTCGTTGCATAGGCCGAGTGGCCGCCCGCCGCGACATAGGCATTGTAGGCAATTCTGCATTGATCCTTGGGATTCATCGCCAGGGGCGGCGGAAAGCGCTTGGCTCCCTCGCTTCCTGAGAGCGAGCCGGCCGTGCCGATCCCCGGCGCCGCCAAAACGAGTGCCGCCGCCATCATCGAGGCAGCCACTGACTTCATGCTTACGAATCTCATTCAATTCCTCTTGGCAAGGCCAGAGCTGCCGCTTGATGGTTACTTCGAAGCCGCGATCGCGCAGCCGCCGCTTGCAGTCCTGACTTTCAACCTCTTCAGGCCGGCCATGCAGCTTTGCATCGCCACGTCTTCCGCTGCCTTCTGGGAAGGCGCGTTCAGTTTCGAACCGCAAATGATGTAAAGGTCGACGACGCGCGAATAGAACGTCGTTGCATAGGCCGAATGCCCGTTTGCCGCGACATAGGCATTGTAGGCCTTGGTACAGGGCTGTTTGGGATCGAGCGACAAAGTCGGCGGAAAGCGCTTGTCGCCGACGCTGCCCGCCAGTGAGCCCGCCAACGCGATGGTGAAACTCGACAGCACGAGCATACCAGCCAGCATCGATGCCGCAATGCGTTTGATGGTTGTGGATTTCATTCAACCCCTCCCGGGTGAAAAGCCCCGACCCGTCGCTTACTTGGATGCAGCGATGCTGCAGTCGCCGGCGACAGTGACCTTGTATTTGCTTTTGCTGGCCCGACAGGATTTCAACGCCAGATCTTCGGCCGCCTTCTGAGAAGGCGCGTTCAATCTTGCGCCACAAATAAAATACTCGATTGCCGGCACAATCGGCGTTGCGGCGAAGGCCGAATGGCCCGAAGCCGCCAAGTATGCCGCGTATGCTTTGCCGCATCCGCCAATGGTTCCGGTCGGAATGGTGACCGCGTAGCGCACGTCGCCCTCCTTGCCGGCGAGCGAGCCGGCCGCCTCTGCGCCCGATGCCGCAAACATTAGAAGTGCCGCAAGTATAGAGGCCGCTGACTTGCGGCGGTATTTCAGGATCATATCTGCTAAACCCCAACTGCCCGATGCAGGACAAGCAATAACGCACGTTATCCGCAAAGGCTAGTTCGGGGCGAGCAATTCGGGCATCGCAGTGAAGAAAAATGTTTTGATCCATAAGTTCAGCGCTCCCCGAGGTCAGCAATTGCCAGCCTGTATAGTTCGGCATCCCGGTCGTCGAAGCAGCAGAAAGTAACGACTGCAGGCCGCATGTTTTGCTGCAGGAAGCCACTTACGATGCCGACAGCAATATCTGTCGCCTCATCCTTCGGGAAACGATAGATGCCGGTCGAGATTGCCGGGAAAGCAATCGTGCGACAGTCATGGGCGCTGGCGATTTCGAGCGAGCGCCGGTAGCAGGAGGCAAGCAGCCCGGCCTCGCCCTTACTGCCGCCTTGCCAGACCGGCCCGACCGTGTGGATGATATGGCGCGCCGGCAGCCGGTAGCCTTTGGTCAGCTTGGCGTCGCCGGTCTTGCAGCCATGAAGCATGCGGCATTCGGCGACTAGTTCCGGCCCGGCCGCGCGATGGATGGCGCCGTCGACGCCCCCGCCACCGAGCAGCGAGGAATTGGCGGCGTTGACGATGGCATCGACGGCGAGCTTCGTTATGTCGCCGGTGTGAATGCGGATCCTGTCGCCGGGAGCGCTCATCGTCACATCCTGAACACGCCGAACTTCGTCTCCTGGAAGCCGCCATTGAGCGTGGCCGAGAGGCTGAGCGCCAGCACGTCGCGCGTCCTGGCAGGATCGATGATGCCGTCGTCCCAAAGCCGCGCGGAAGAGTAGAGCGGGTGGCCCTCATGCTCGTATTTCATCAGGATCGGCTTGCGGAACTTTGCCTCCTCGTCGGCGCTCCATTGCCCGCCTTTGCGCTCGATGCCCTCGCGCCTGACCATGGCAAGCACGGTTGCCGCCTGCTCGCCTCCCATCACCGAGATGCGGGCGTTCGGCCACATCCACAGGAAGCGAGGCGAATAGGCGCGGCCGCACATGCCGTAGTTGCCGGCGCCAAAGGAACCGCCGATGATGACGGTGAGCTTCGGCACCTTCGCGGTTGCCACCGCCATCACCAGCTTGGCGCCGTCCTTGGCGATGCCGCCCGCCTCGTATTTCCGCCCGACCATGAATCCGGTGATGTTCTGCAGGAAGACCAGCGGAATGCCGCGCTGGCAGCAGAGCTCGATGAAGTGGGCGCCCTTCAGCGCGCTTTCGGAAAACAGCACGCCATTGTTGCCGAGGATGCCCACCGGCATGCCGTGAAGATGCGCGAAGCCGGTGACCAGGGTGGTGCCGTAGTTCTGCTTGAACTCGTCGAACTCCGAGCCGTCGACCAGACGCGCGATCACCTCGCGCACGTCATAGGGCTGGCGCAGGTCCGTCGGCACGATACCGTAGAGTTCCCGCGGGTCAAAAAGCGGTTGAATCGGCTTCTGCAGATTGAGGTCTACCGTCTTGTTCCGGTTGAGGTTCCGGATGATGCGCCGGCAAATGGCCAGGGCATGCTCGTCGTCCATGGCGTAGTGGTCGGCTACCCCTGAAAGCCTGGTATGGACATCGGCGCCGCCGAGTTCCTCGGCGCTGACATCCTCGCCGGTCGCGGCCTTCACCAGCGGCGGGCCGCCGAGGAAGATGGTCGCCTGGTTGCGCACCATGATCGTCTCGTCCGACATCGCCGGCACATAGGCGCCGCCCGCCGTGCAGGAGCCCATGACGCAGGCGATCTGCGGGATGCCGGCGGCCGACATGTTGGCCTGATTGTAGAAGATGCGGCCGAAATGCTCGCGGTCGGGGAACACCTCGTCCTGGTTGGGCAGGTTGGCGCCGCCGCTGTCGACCAGGTAGACGCAGGGCAAATTGTTCTGCAGCGCGATTTCCTGCGCGCGCAGGTGCTTCTTCACCGTCAGCGGATAATAGGTGCCGCCTTTCACGGTGGCATCGTTGACGACGACCATCACCTCCCGGCCCTCGACGCGGCCGACACCGGTGATGATGCCGGCCGAAGGGATGTCCTCGCCATACATCGACCATGCCGCGAACTGGCCGACCTCGAGGAAGGGCGAACCGGTGTCGAGCAGTTGCGCCAGTCGTTCGCGCGGCAGCAGCTTGCCGCGCGATACGTGGCGCTGGCGGGCTTCGTCCGAGCCGCCGCGCTCGATGCCCGCCGCCTTGTCGGAAATGTCAGCGACGAGCGCGCGCATCCGCTCGGCATTGGCTCGGAAGGCTTCGGAGGAGGGTGATATCTGGGTTTGCAGCGTGGCCATTGTCGATCCCTATTGCTCGGCCACGATTTGCAACGTGCCGTTTCGCCGCTCGAAGACGTATTCGGATAGAAGGTCGGGCTCGTCTCGAAAAACCTTGGCGATCAAGGTGCGGGCTATGTGAATCGCCTTCGGCAGACGCTTGTCAAAGACAAAAATCGCGTCGCGCCGGGGGATGGCTATGACGACGCCGTCAGGGAATTGAAGTTCGAGCAGAGCCCAGAATTTGTCAGTCAGCAGAAGGGCAGGCGAGATCGCTTCATCACCTTCAACAGTGAAGATGGATATGCCTTCGCGAATTCTCTCCTGTCTGACCTTGGATATCTGCTTGTCGATGTTCGCCATGGCAAGTTGGCGAAGTTGTGCGAGGGAACGACTTCCGACGGCGGACATCGGCACGCTGTCGAGAGAGTCCTCCCCATCGATCTGGTAAAGGACGACGACGTCACCAGCGAGCTCCTCGTAGGCAGGACCCTTCTCGGGCGCGGCGTCGCCTTTGAAGGCATCAAGATGCTCGCGAGGTCGAATGTTCGCTATCAGGTGTTCGGCGTCGAAGCTTCTGTCGGTATCGGTCAAAACTAGAACGTTCAAGAAGCGCCGGATTTCGGTTTCGACTTCCTCGGGAGGCAGTTGGCGAAGGCGGCCCAATAGGTTGGTGACATCGACCTCAAGATTGCGGTCTTTGCCCGAGTGTACCGTCGTTACGCTGAGACGGGCCGGATCGGCGGGGTCAGGCGTAACCGCTTTGACGCGGCCGTCTACCTTCAGCCGCGAGATAACCTCGGTCCGCAGCGCCTCGATATCCTTGAATGCCGGCGTGCCAGAATGCGCTGCCGCTACGAATGCGAAGAGCGAAATCGAAGTGATCGCGCTCACAATTCTTTCGAGATAGTGCGGTAGCGTTGGCATTTTGAAGTAGCTCACACTCCCTCTGCCATGATCTCGCGGCCGATCAGCCAGCGGCGGATCTCGCTGGTGCCGGCGCCGATCTCGTAGAGCTTGGCGTCGCGCAGCAGACGGCCCGTGGGATAGTCGTTGATATAGCCGTTGCCGCCGAGCAGTTGGATGGCGTCGAGAGCCATCTGCGTTGCCTTCTCGGCGGCGAAAAGCACGCAGCCGGCGGCGTCCTTGCGGGTGGTCTGGCCACGATCGCAGGCGGCCGCCACCGCATAGACATAGGCTCGCGCGGCGTTCATCGTCGAATACATGTCCGCGAGCTTGCCCTGCACCAGCTGGAAAGAGCCGATCGGCTGGCCGAACTGCTTGCGCTCATGCACGTAGGGAATTGCGACGTCGAGACACGCCGCCATCAGCCCGATCGGGCCGCCGGCAAGCACCGTGCGCTCGTAGTCGAGGCCCGACATCAGCACCTCGACGCCGCGGCCTTCCTCATGCAGGACATTTTCGAACGGCACCTCGACATTTTCGAACACCAGCTCGCCTGTATTGGAGCCGCGCATGCCGAGCTTGTCGAGTTTTTGCGCCACCGAAAACCCGGCCATCGTCTTTTCGACGATGAAAGCGGTGATGCCGCGCGAATGGCGCTCGGGATCGGTCTTGGCATAGACCACCATCGTTGCGGCGTCGGGGCCGTTGGTGATCCACATTTTCGAGCCGTTGAGCACATAACGGTCGTTGCGCTTTTCGGCGCGTAGCCTGAGCGACACCACGTCGGAGCCCGCGCCCGGCTCCGACATCGCCAGCGCGCCGACATGCTCGCCTGAACACAGGGCAGGGAGGTATTTTTCCTTCTGCGCCGGCGTCGCCCAGCGGTTGATCTGGTTGACGCAGAGATTGGAATGCGCGCCGTAGGAAAGGCCGACCGAGGCGGATGCGCGAGAAACCTCTTCCATCGCCACGACATGGGCGAGATAGCCCATGCCGGTGCCGCCGAAATCAGGGTCGGCAGTGATACCTAGCAGGCCAAGCGCGCCGAGTTCGCCCCACAGATGCGCGGGGAATTCGTTGGAGCGGTCGATTTCAGCCGCGATCGGCGCGATCCTGTCCTGGGCGAAGCGCCGCACGGTGTCGCGCAGCGCCTCGATGTCTGCGTCAAGCCCGAAGCCTAGCGTATTGGTGTACATGGGCTACCTCCCTGGCGTCGATCTTTGCGCCGACGAGCCGCATTGTCATGGAAAGATATGTGGTGGTGACTTCAGCGATCGACAGCCGCTCGCCCGGCCGGAACCAGACGATGACGCCCGTCATCATCTGGATCAGCGCCATGGCGGTGAGGCCGGTGTCCTCGACCTGAAAGACGCCGGCTTCAGCGCCGTCACGCAAGATCGCGCGCAGCTCCTTCTCGTAGGTGGTGCGCATCCTGAGAATCTGCGTCAGCCGGTCGTGCGAAAGGCTGCGCAGCTCCATGTTGGAGACATGAGTGCCGTGGCGCTGCTCGATGTGGAAGGCAATGTGATTTTCGACATATGCCGCGAGCCTTGCGACCGGGTCGGCGCTCGCCGGCCGTGCCGCGTCCCATGCCTGGAGCAGGCCTTCCATATGCTCGCGCATCAAGGTGAACAGAAGATCTTCCTTGGTCGGGAAGTAGCGGTAGAGCGCCGCGGCCTGCACGCCGACTTCCGCCGCCAGCTGGCGCATCGACATCGCCTCGTAACCAAGGCGCGCGATCAGGTTCACCGCCGCCTCGCGGACGGCCGCTTCGGTCTTTTCTCCGTCGGAACCCGTGGTGCGTGCCATGTTTCGTCCCAGCTTGGATATTAATAAAACGAACGTTCAATTAATTCAAGGCCTGGCCTCTTCTTCGAGGGGAGGCACCTGCCTAAGCGATAATCCTGAAGTCGACAGGCGCGTCGCTGGAGGCTTCCTCGACATCTACATTCGAGACCGCGGCGCCCGGTGGCCCCTGCCAGAACCGCTCGATCATGGCTGTTACTTGGGCGTCGTCGCCGGCGATGAGTGCCGCCACCGAACCGTCGCGTTCGTTGCGGACCCAGCCGCTCAACCTGAGGCGCACAGCTTCGCCGCGCGTCCACACCCGGTAGCTGACGCCCTGCACCCTGCCGGAGATGCGCACCCGTACCGCTCTTTGCTTGCCCTGCATGCCTTCGGCCCGCCCTTCATGCCGAATCTGGCACAGCGCGCGGCAAAGGCAACGGTTCCGGTGCTGTTGTCCGCCCGTTAATTACCGCGCGCTACTGCGAGCGCTCCCGGCAATTCCTCTGCGAATATATCGAGCTCGTGGTCGAGCCCGACGCTGACCCTGATGCAGCGGTCGAGCCTAGGAGCCATCGGCTTGCGGATGAAGACGTCGCGGGCGAGCAGCGCCTGCATGATCTTGAGCGCGAAGGCGCCGTCCTGGCCGCAGTCGATGGTGACGAAATTGGTCGCCGACCGCAGCGGCTTCAGCCCGTTCTGCTCGGCGATCGCCGCAATGCGCCGCCGCCCGGCGGCCACGCGTTCCACGACTGATTTCAAATAATCCTGGTCGGCAAGCGCCTCGACGCCGGCGATCTGCGCCATACGGCTGACGCCGTAATGGTTGCGGATCTTCTCGAAGTCGCGGATCACTTCCTCCTCGGCCAGCGCGTAGCCGCAGCGTATGCCCGCGAGCCCATAGGCCTTGGAGAAGGTGCGCATGCGGACGACGTTCAGTCGAGAGACGTCGATCGGCGGCAGCGCCGAGGCGGGGCCAAGTTCGCCATAGGCTTCGTCCAGCACCAGCATGGTGGTTTGCGGCAGCGCCTCGATAAAGCGGATGACGTCCGGCGCCTCCCACCAACTGCCCATCGGGTTGTCCGGATTGGAGAGATAGACGAGCGGCGCCTTTTCGCGCTCGACCGCGCGGAGAAGCCCGTCAAGGTCTTCCTTGTCGTCGGCGTAGGGCACCGTCACCAGGCGGCCGCCGACGCTGGCGATATGGAAATTGAAGGTGGGATAAGCGCCGAGCGAGGTCACCACGGCGTCGCCGGGCGCGACATACATGCGCGCAACCAGGCCAAGCAGGCCGTCGATGCCTTCGCCAACGACCACATTCTCGACCTTCACGTTGTGGTGAGCTGCCGCAGCGACCTTCAGGTCGAAATTGTCCGGGTCGCAATACATCCACATGTCGCGGGCGATGCTTTCCATGCGGGCGATGACGCGCGGCGAGGGGCCGAAACTGCTTTCATTGGCGCCGATGCGGGCGCGGAAAGGCCGCCCGCGCTCGCGCTCCATCGCCTCCGGTCCGACGAACGGCACCGTGGTGGGAAGCGCTCCGACGACCGGCGTGAGGGGAGGGCGCTGATGCATGGCAAGGGCTCGCTGAAAATTGGGACTTCTTGCTAGCGTGGCGGCTGGAAGGGCGCAAGCTTGCCGATATCGCCGAAGGCTGGATTCCCGCGTGGCTTTTTGCTAGCGAGGTTCGATGAACAATCGTCTGCCGCCCGCCTGGGCAAAGCACCTCAAATCCGCTCCCGCGCCGAAACCCCGCTCGCCCCAGCCAAGTCCGACGACGGCAAATCCCTTCGCGAGTACGCGGGCCGACGACCAGTTGCTGAAGCAGGCCTATGAGCACCAGCAGGCCAAACGGCTGGCCGAGGCCCAAGACCTGTGCTTTGAGGTGCTGGCGCGAACGCCAAATCATCCCTTGGCGCTCTACATCATGGGCACCGTTTGTCTGGGTTACGACGACGAGGCGGCGCTGCGCTATTTTGCGCGCGCGGTCGGCGAGGAGCCCAGAAATGCCTATTATCATCTGAGCCTCGGTGAGGCCTATGGCAGGCTGAGCGAATTCTCGGCTGCGATCAAGCACATCCAGTATGCCCTGGAGGTGCAGCCCGATCTTGTAGAGGCCCTTTGTGCCCTGGGGCGCGTTTATACCGAGTTCGACAAACCGGACCTCGCTTTGCCGCTCTATGATAGAGCGCTGAAAGTCAACCGCGATCACCCCAAGGCACGGATCGGGATGGCCGCTGCGCTCACTGGCCTTGGGCGCATGGACGAGGCCGGCATCTATCTCAAAGAGGCGATCGAACGCCGCGTCGACGTGGCGGCTGCCTATTACGACCTCGTGCAGAGTCGAAAGTTTTCCGAGGAGCCCGCGGAGCTCGAATCGATCCTTCGCGAACTTGGCAATCCGGGACTTAAACCGGAGGCCAAGGCGAGTCTCAACTACGCCGCAGGTAAAGTGGAGAACGACCTCAAGCGCTACGCGGAAGCATTCGACCATTTCAAGAAGGCGAAGCAGGCCGAAGGCTACAAGTTCGACATCGATCAGTATCGTCGTTTCATAGACGCTACGATTGAAACCTTCACGCCGGGCCTGTTTGCCGCCGCGTCCGGTTTTGGCAACCCTTCCGATCTCCCGGTGTTCGTGGTTGGCATGCCTCGTTCCGGAACGACGCTGACGGAACAGATCCTGGCCAGTCATCCCCAGGTTCATGGTGCGGGAGAGCTCTCCAAACTAAGGCGGGTGGCAAACGCGATCGGCCTCAAGACGTCCGCTGGAGATTTGACCGAGCCCGTCAATACCCTCACGCCGGAACTGACCAAGATGCTGGGCGAAGAGCATCTGTCTTACCTGAGGGAGAGGGCGCCTGCTGCGCTCCGCGTCGTCGACAAGCAGCCGCACAATTTTGAACTGATTGGTCTTATCGCCCTTCTGTTCCCCAATGCGCGCATCGTTCATTGCCGCCGCGATGCCATCGACAATTGCGTGTCATGCTATGTGCTGCCCTTCAGCTCGGCGCACAGCTACAATGCGGACTTACGGGCCCTCGGCCTGTACTATCGAGAATATGACCGCTTGATGCGTCACTGGAACGAGGTTTTCCCGGGCCGCATCTTCGAGAATCGCTATGAGACGCTCGTGGAGGATCAGGAAGCGCAGTCGCGCCGGCTCATCGATCATCTCGGCCTGCCTTGGGATGACGCATGCTTGCGCTTCTTCGATAGGGAAGGGGCGGTCACCACGCCCAGTCGCTGGCAGGTTCGCCAGCCAATCTACAAGTCGTCGGTAAAGCGCTGGAAGAATTACGAGAGCGAGATTCAGCCCCTGATCGACTCGCTGGGGGATCTGGCGGATACTTGATCGCCAGAGCGATTCCAGGAAGCAGCGGCTTTCCGTCCGGAGCTACGTGAGGGTTAGAGCAGCTCGGCGATTCCATGAAACGCCGAACCGCTCTAGGCTGAATCGACATTCACCGCATCCATAGCATTGCGCAAGCGATCTGGA
>NZ_JANINM010000433.1 GCF_024509055.1 Mesorhizobium sp.
CGATCGACGAGAAGGTGCTCAACGAGCGCATCATCCCGCAGATCCCGGTCGGCCGTCTCGGCGAGCCGGAAGAGGTCGCGCGCTGCGTCGTCTTCCTCGCCTCCGACGAGGCCGGCTTCATCACCGGCTCGACCATCACCGCCAATGGCGGCCAGTACTTCGCCTGAGGTTTACCGATCCGGTCGGCGGGCGGCCCGGTCACACCGGGCCGCCCCTTGGCCTGACGCCGCCGGGGCCGGCGCGACACCTTGCCTCAATTCGGCACGCAAAGGTTAACGCGCCTCGGGCGCCCTTGTGCGAAAGTCAGTTCACAAGCTGTGAATTCTCGGTGCACAAGCTGTGGATAACACCATATCTAGGCGTGAACAAACCGGGAAACTTCGTGCATCGCTGATTCGTCGCCGATTCGTTCCGGCTTTGGTCGAGAAGTTAACGGCAGGCAGCGTGAACGTTGCTGAATTCGTTAGAAGCCGTTAGGAAAGATCAATAATTTCATAACCTTGGCAGCGGCCCCTGGATTGGCCTCGACCGTTCACCGGCAAAAGTTAACGGCGACTCGCTTGCCACGAAGCCCAAGCATGAAACGGGCCAGTTCCACGATTCAGCATGTGGTGAGACTCACCGTCAAAAAACCCACATATAGCCGTGAACAAACCCTGAATCAGGATGAGTCAGTGATTCGTCGCCGATTCGTTCCAGACTCGTTCCATGCGTTAACCGGACGCCGTTTTTGACCCCGCCTGTCAGCTGCGCCATGCCTTGAAGAACATTCCGCTTTCGCTTCGCGCCTGAAATCCCTATGTGTCGCCTGTCACACGCGGCGCCACTCCTCGCGTCCCCGACAGCAAGCGGCAGAAAGCCTATTTCCGAGCCGATGAACATCCAGCAAAAACACACCCAGCCGCTGATACTTTCGGGCCGCGACGTCACCGCCGTGCTGGGCCCTACCAACACCGGCAAGACCCATCTCGCAATCGAGCGCATGGTGGCCCACGAGACCGGCATCATCGGCCTGCCGCTCAGGCTGCTCGCCCGCGAGGTCTATGCACGCGTCAGCGAGAAGGTCGGCGCTCACAAAGTGGCGCTGATCACCGGCGAGGAGAAGATCGTACCTGCCGGCGCGAAATATTCGGTCTGCACCGTCGAGGCGATGCCGCGCGAGACCGACGCCGCCTTCGTCGCCATCGACGAGGTGCAGCTCGCCGGCGACCTCGAGCGCGGCCATATCTTCACCGATCGCATCCTGCATCTGCGCGGCCGCCAGGAGACGCTTCTGCTGGGCGCCGCCACCATGCACGGCATACTGCAGCGCCTGCTGAAAGGCGTTTCGGTGGTGACGCGGCCCCGGCTGTCGCATCTCGCCTATGCCGGATCGAAGAAGCTCACCCGGCTTCCCCGCCGCACGGCGATCGTCGCCTTCTCTGCCGACGAGGTTTACGCCATCGCCGAGCTGATCCGCCGGCAGCAGGGCGGCGCCGCCGTCGTGCTCGGCGCGCTCTCGCCCCGCACCCGCAATGCCCAGGTGGCGCTGTTCCAGTCCGGCGACGTCGACTACCTCATCGCCACCGATGCCATCGGCATGGGTCTCAACCTCGACCTCGACCACGTCGCCTTCGCGCAGAACCGTAAGTTCGACGGCTACCAGTACCGCAACCTCACCGCCGCCGAGCTTGGCCAGATTGCCGGACGCGCCGGCCGCCACCTGCGGGACGGCACCTTCGGCGTCACCGGCCAGGTCGACCCGTTCGACGAGGATCTGGTCAAGAAGATCGAGGGGCACGATTTCGACCCGGTGAAGGTGCTGCAGTGGCGCACCGCTGATTTCGATTTCGCCAGCCTCGATGCCTTGAAGCGCTCGATCGAGACCAACGCGCCGGTCGAGGGGCTGACACGGGCGCTGCCGGCGGTAGACGCGCAGGCGCTCGATCACCTGTCGCGCGACGAGGAGATCCGCGCGCTCGCCACCGGCCCGGCACGCGTGGCGCTATTGTGGGAAGCCTGCGCCCTGCCCGACTACCGCAAGATCGCGCCTGCCCAGCACGCTGACCTCATCGCTTCCATCTACATGGACCTTGCCCGCCATGGCCATGTCGATGAGAACTACATGGCCGAGCAGGTGCGGCGCGCCGACACGACCGACGGCGATATCGACACGCTGTCGCACCGGATCGCCCAGATACGCACCTGGACTTTCGTCTCCAACCGCCCGGGCTGGCTGGCCGATCAGCTACACTGGCAGGAAAAGACGCGTGAAATCGAAGACAGATTGTCGGATGCGCTGCATGAGCGGTTGACGAAACGCTTTGTAGACCGCAGGACTTCCGTCCTCATGCGGCGCCTTAGAGAAAATACCATGCCTGAAGCCGAAATCAGCCCTACCGGAACCGTCCTCGTCGAAGGCCATCATGTCGGCGAGTTGCAGGGGTTCCGCTTCACCGCCGACCAGAGCGCCGGCGGCGAAGACGCCAAGGCCGTGCGCACCGCCGCGCAGAAAGCGCTGGCGGCAGAGTTCGACGCGCGCGCCGAACGCTTTGGCGCTTGCGCCAATGGCGATCTGGCACTGGGTTCGGACGGTACATTGCGCTGGATCGGCGCGCCGATCGGCACGCTAGTCGCCGGCGACGAGCCATTGAAGCCGCGATTGGTGCTGCTTGCCGACGAGCAACTGACCGGCCCGGCCCGCGACAAGGTCGCGGCGCGTGCCGAGCGTTTCGTCAATTTCCAGATCGAGTCGCTGCTGAAGCCGCTCGTCGACCTGAAGAACGCCGAGCAGCTCACCGGCATCGCCCGCGGCATCGCTTTCCAGCTGGTCGAGCATTTCGGCCTCATCAACCGCCGCGACATCGCGGACGAAATGAAGTCGCTCGACCAGGAAGGCCGTGCCGCGTTGCGCCGCCTCGGCGTGCGCTTCGGCGCCTATCACGTCTTCGTGCCGGCGCTGATCAAGCCAGCGCCCTCAGGGCTGGTGACGCTCCTGTGGGCGCTGAAGAACGACGGCAAGGACAAGCCCGGTTTCGGCGACGTCGTCCATGCGCTGGCGTCCGGCCGCACGTCCGTCGTCATCGATCCGGCCTTCGACAAGACCTTCTACAAGCTCGCCGGCTACCGCAATCTCGGCCGCCGCGCGGTGCGCGTCGACATATTGGAAAGGCTGGCCGATCTCATCCGCCCGGCGACCAACTGGAAGCCCGGCCTTGGCCAGCGCCCGGACGGCGCTTATGACGGCAATGCCTTCATGGTGACGCCGCCGATGATGTCGATCCTCGGCGCCACCGCCGACGACATGGAAGAGATCCTGAAGGGCCTGGGCTATCGCTCCGAGGCGAAGCCGGTCGCCGAAGTGAAGGCGAAGCTCGAGGCGCAGGACAACGCCGCCCGCGAGGCGGCAGCGGCGAAGCTCGCGGCGGAAGAAGCTGCGCGAGCTGCGAAGGTGGCCGAAACGCCGGTCGTCGAGGCTGCAGCCGAGGCGTCGCCCGACGAAGGCTCGGAGCCGGCAACCACCGAAATACATTCCGCCGAGACTGCGACGGAAGGCATGGCAGAGCCGGCCGCGGAGGTGGTGTCGGAAGAACAGCCCCGGAAGGAAACAATCGAAGAACCCGCTCCCGCTGCAGAGCAAGCGGCCGAGGCTCCCGCTGCCCCCTCGATGGAGGAGGTCGCGGCGCAAAGTGGAGCCGGCGAGCGAGATGGCGCCGACGATTCAGACAGCGCTGGTGCAGTCCCCGTTCCGGCTTTGCGTGCCGACGCTCCCCACAAGGAGGAGGGTGAAGGCGCCGAAACTCCTGCCGAGCCGGAAGAGCCGAAGCCGGTACTTCTGTGGCGGCAGGCGCGCTTCGATCATCAGCGTCCGCGCCATCGCCACGACAACCGCCGCGACAATCGCCCACGCAACGGCCAGGCCGCGCGCGACGGCCAGGCCGGAGTGACGGCCGGCCAGCCCGGCGACCGGCCTGCCCAGGAAGGCCGCCGCGACCAGCGCGACGGCGCCGGCAAGCCGCGCTTCGACCGCAGCAAGTTCAAGCCGAGGCCGGAGACTGGTGAGCGGCGCGAAGCCGGCGAACGGCGGGACGGCAAGCCGCAAGGCGAACGCCCCGACCGCCGCGAAGGTCGGCCGGACTGGAAGGGCGGCAGGCAGGACGGCAAGGGCAACGCCCCTGGCGGCAAGCCGGTCTTCCAGGCCAAGCCACGCGAGGAGCGCCCGCAGCGCTTCGACCCGGATTCGCCTTTCGCCAAGCTCGCCGCCTTGCGCGACCAGCTGAAGAAATAGGCTAGAGCATGATCCCGAACCGAAGGACCGCGTCAGCGAAAGGTGGGAACCGGTTTTCGGATAAGATCATGCTCCAACAAAGCTAGTCTCGATGGTCGCCGCGGGCCGCCAGCGAATCGACAAGTGGCTGTTCTTCTCACGCGCGGTGAAATCGCGCTCGCTGGCCGCCAAGCTGGTCGTTGCCGGACGCGTCCGCATCAATCGCGACAAAGCGGCGCAGGCCTCGGATCAGGTTAAGCCGGGCGATGTGCTGACCATCACCCTTGAAGGCCGCATCCTGGTCTGGAAGGTGCTGGATCCGGGCAGTCGGCGCGGTCCCGCCGAAGAGGCGCGCCTGCTTTACGAGGACATGTCGCCGCCGCCGACACCCAAGGGCGGCGCCGTTCCAGACGCCATTCCCGCTTTGCGCGAGGCCGGCAGCGGCCGCCCGACCAAGCGCGAGCGCCGCCAAACCGACCGGCTGTTGGGCGACGACTGAGGGACGGCCGGTCTCCACGGCGGCAAACCGGCGGAATTCCATTTCCGCAACATCGGTCGAGCCGGCAAACCCTGCCCTTGCAAGCGGCAGGCAAAGGCGTTACCTCACCAAAAAGCCCTGCAAAAATGGGACGTGCCGGAGCCTGCGATGACCTATGTCGTGACCGATAATTGCATAAAATGCAAATACATGGATTGCATCGAGGTCTGTCCGGTCGACTGTTTCTACGAAGGCGAGAACATGCTCGTCATCCACCCGGACGAATGCATCGACTGTGGTGTGTGCGAGCCCGAATGCCCCGCCGACGCGATCAAGCCGGATACCGAGCCCGGTCTCGACAAATGGTTGCAGGTCAATTCCGAATACGCCGAGAAATGGCCCAACATAACCGCCAAGAAAGAGCCCCCGGCGGACGCCAAGAACTTCGATGGCGAGACCGGAAAGTTCGAGAAATATTTCTCGGCCGAGCCTGGCGAAGGCGACTGATGTCAACGCCGGCTGCGGCCGGCATGACCCTGCGTAACGGGGCCGATACAATTGCTGTCTTGACAGGCAGCGATGGCGTTCGGCGTTAGCGAACGCAGCAAAACCTTGATTCTTCCGACTTTTTGTGTTACATCTACGAAACATGCCGGTGACACAACGTCGATTTATGGCGCTAACGCCCCAAATCACTGAAAGGTGAGCTTTTATAATCCGGACCAGAGCGATCTGGGACAGGCGGTCGCTTTTGTGCGGTTTGCCGGTCTCGGCTTTTCCGGTGGCTCAACTGTTGTGCGGCTAACGATCGGCTTGCGCCGGTCACGTGAGTTCTGCCGGCATGATGCCGGCACCACAACTAAGGAGTTCAGGGCGTAATGGCAACGATCACCCCGCAGAAGAAGTCCACCGCGGCCCGTCACGGTTTCAAGACCGGCGAGTTCATCGTCTATCCGGCGCACGGCGTCGGACAGATCGTGTCCATCGACGAGCAGGAAGTCGCGGGTCATAAGCTGGAATTGTTCGTCATCGATTTCCAGAAGGACAAGATGCGGTTGAAGGTGCCGGTCGCCAAGGCGACCTCGATCGGCATGCGCAAGCTCTCTGAAGAGGATTATGTCGACCGCGCGCTGAAGGTGGTGCAGGGCCGCGCCCGCATCAAGCGCACCATGTGGTCGCGCCGCGCCCAGGAATACGATGCCAAGATCAATTCGGGCGACCTGATCTCCATCTCGGAAGTGGTGCGCGACCTCTATCGCGCCGACAACCAGCCGGAGCAGTCCTATTCCGAGCGCCAGCTTTACGAAGCCGCGCTCGACCGCATGGCCCGCGAGATCGCGGCCGTCAACCGCATGTCGGAGACCGAGGCAGTGCGCCTCATCGAGGTCAACCTCAATAAAGGCCCGAAGCGCGGCGCCAAGGCCGACAACGAGGAAGCCGAACAGGAAGAAGCTGCCTGAGGCTCTTCGCTTTCTGAACACGAAAAACCCGGCCTCGCGCCGGGTTTTTTGTTTACGGGCCTTACCCTCAAGCCTCCCTCTGCGCCTCCTGCCTCAAAGAGGCGATGAAACGTTTGGTGCGCTCGCGCTCCGGATTGTCGAACACGACGGAAGCAGGTCCCTTTTCCACGACGGCGCCAGCATCGAGGAAGACCACTTCCTGGGCGATCTTGGAGGCGAGCCTCAGGTCGTGCGTGGCCATCACCATGGTCGTGCCCTCGCGGGCGAGTTGGCCGAGCACGTCGACGACTTCCTGCGCGAGTTCAGGGTCGAGCGCCGAGGTCGGTTCGTCGCACAGCAGCACGCGCGGCGACGGTGCCAGCGCGCGGGCGATCGCCACCCGCTGCTGCTGGCCGCCCGACAAGGTGGCCGGCCAGGCGTCGGCCTTGTGCGCCATGCCGACCTTTTCGAGCAGCGCCATGGCCCGCTCGCGCGCCCGTGGCTCTGGCCATTTCAGCACCGTGGTCAGCCCCTCCATGACATTCTCGATGGCGGTGCGGTGCGGAAACAGCTGGAAGTTCTGGAACACCATGCCGGTCTGCAGGCGCACGCGCTGGATATCCTTTGTCGCCACCTTGACGCCCGGCCGGAACTCCAGTGTCTCGTCGCCGATGCGCAAGGCGCCGGAGGTCGGGATCTCCAGGAGGTTGATGCAGCGCAGGAGCGTGCTCTTGCCGCCGCCAGACGGGCCGACCAGCGCGGTGACGCTGCCCTCGGCGATGCTGACGGTAACTCCCTTGAGCACAAGATTATCGCCGAAGCGCTTCTCGATGTCCGTCAGGCCGATCATGCGTTGGCCTCCAGGAAGCCGCCATAACGGTTGAGCCGTACCTCCAGCCGCGCCTGCAGCGCCGACAGAACCGAACTCATCACCAGGTAGAGCGCCGCCGCCTCGACATAGAGGATCAGCGGCTCATAGGTGGTGGCGACGATGCGCTGCGCGGCCTGGAACATCTCAGGCACCGTGATGGCCGCCGCCAGCGAGGTGTCCTTGACCAGCGAGATGAAGGTGTTGGAAAGCGGCGGCACCGCGACGCGGCCCGCCTGCGGCAGGATGGTGCGGCGCATCGCCTGGCTCCAGGTCATGCCGATCGAATAGGAGGCTTCCCACTGTCCCTTCGGCACCGAGCCGATGACGGCCCGGATGATTTCTGACGTATAGGCACCGATGTTGAGTGTGAAGCCGATCAGCGCGGCCGGGAAGGCGTCGAGCAGGATACCGGCCGAAGGCAGACCGTAGAAGATCAGGAAGAGTTGGACCAGCAGCGGCGTTCCACGAAAAATCCATACATAGAAACGGGCGATCGCGACCAGCGGTTTCGGCCCGAACAGTCGGATCAGGGCCGTGGCCAACCCCGCTATCAACCCGAGCGCGAAGGACAGCAGCGTCAGCGGCACGGTGAAGATTAGCGCCGCCCACAGCAGCGTAGGCAGCGACTCCACCATCAATTGCAGCCAGTGCGGCACGAAACCCTCCTCCTCGCCGGCTACATTCCGGCCGGGCTTGCGGAACGACTATCACGCAAAAACCGGCGGGCCGTCAAAGACGACCCGCCGGGATCGGAGCAACAGGATGATTGGCTTTACTGCGAAACGTCCTGGCCGAAATAGGTATCGGCGATCTTCTTGTAGGTGCCGTCCGCCTTGATGTCGGCGAGCGCCTTGTTGATGGCCGCGACCAGCTCCGGATCGCCCTT
Source organism: Mesorhizobium sp. (assembly GCF_024509055.1). GTDB lineage: Bacteria > Pseudomonadota > Alphaproteobacteria > Rhizobiales > Rhizobiaceae > Mesorhizobium. Next base: position 7,921 of record NZ_JANINM010000433.1, read on the forward strand.
GCGCACGATGACGCCGGAATAGTCGGCATTCGCCTCCTGTGCGGCTATCTTCACATTAGCGTCGGGCTTGTGTTTCTTGAAGTCGAGGAACGACAGGCTGTCGTTGATGGTGGCGTCGGCGCGACCGGTGAGCAGCAGCTGGATCGACTGGTCGAAGCCGTCGGTACCGACCAGCTCGGCGCCGTTCTGTTCGGCGAGCTTGCCGAAGTTCGAGGTCAGCGACTGCGCCGACTTCTTGCCCTTGAGGTCGGCGAAGGACTTGATGTCGGCGTTGTCGCCGCGGACGATCAGCACCGCCTTGGACGCAATGTAGGGATCGGAGAAATCATACTTGGCCTTGCGGGCGTCGGTGATGCCGACCTCGTTGATGACGGCGTCGTAGCGGTTTGCGTCGAGACCGGCGATCAGCCCGTCCCACTTGCCTTCGAGGAACTGGACTTTGACGCCAAGCTTGTCGGCGATCGCCTTGGCGATCTCGACGTCGAAGCCGGCCAAGGCGCCGGATGCGTCATGGTAGGTGAAGGGCGCATAAGTGCCCTCGGTTCCGACCTTGATCACGCCGGCCTGCTTGATCTGGTCGAGATTGGCGCCGGCATGGCCGGCGGTGACCGCCAGAGCCTGCAGTGCCCCGGCGATGAGAAGCGATTTAAGCCATTTCATTTTTCTGTGATCCCGTTTTGACCGGCAGTCCCGGCGCGATGTGAGAGCAGGAAACTGACAGAGGAATGCTCGCGAAATAAGGAACCAGATTTCAAAAATCAGACCGTCCAGAAATCTGATTCTCAAAATCTTGCAGAAGCCCAGCAAGCCAGACGCTCCGGCCCGGTCACGGAATGTTCCCGGCGGCAACACTGCGCCCCGCCGGCCACGGAACCATCCATGCGCCCGACCGTTGCAGCACTGTTGTAGGGCGCGGCGGCGTCTTTTCAACCGCCGTGTGCAACGACCGCCAGGAGGAAGCCGGCATGATCGAGGACGCGGCAGGACGGACACTGGTCCGGGCGGCAATGAAGGCTCCTTATCTCGAGCGGGAGGAAGAACACCTTCTGGCCGTGCGCTGGAAAGAGGAGAACGACCAGCACGCCCTGCACCGGATCACCGTCGCCCACATGCGCCTGGTGATTTCCATGGCCTCGCGTTTCCGTCACTACGGTCTGCCGCTCGGCGACCTCATCCAGGAAGGCCATGTCGGCCTGCTGGAAGCGGCCGCTCGCTTCGAGCCGGCGCGGGAAGTGCGCTTTTCCACCTATGCCACCTGGTGGATCCGCGCATCGATGCAGGATTATATCCTTCGCAACTGGTCGATCGTGCGCGGCGGCACCAGCTCGGCGCAGAAGGCGCTGTTCTTCAACCTGAGGCGATTGCGCGCCCGGCTGGCCAACGGCGCCGAGCCGCTCTCCAATGCGTCGCTTTACCGCGAGGTCTCGGCCGCCCTCGGTGTGCCGGAGGCCGATGTGGCGATGATGGATTCGCGTCTTTCGGCCCCCGACAGCTCCCTCAACGCCCCTTTGGCCGACGAGAACGGCGCGGCCGAGCGTATGGATTTCCTGGTCTCGGAAGATCCTCTGCCTGATGAGGTCGTCGGCGAGACGATCGACGTGGAACGCCGCGCGATCTGGCTGAGGACTGCGCTTACCGCTCTCAACGACCGCGAACTCAGGATCATCGAGGAGCGTCGGCTGAGCGACGAAGGCGCCACCCTGGAATCGCTCGGCGAGCAACTCGGCATCTCCAAGGAGCGGGTGCGCCAGATCGAGGCCCGCGCCATGGAAAAGCTGAAGCTGGCGCTAGTGAAGCAAAACCCCGAATTCCTGGCCGAAGCAGCCTGAAAGATCTTGGCTCGCCGACGAACTACTTGTCGGTGACGATCTTGACCTTGTCGCCGGCCGAAACCGTGGCGCCGGGCGACATTGCGTTGAGCACGCGGAAAAGGTCGAGCTTGCGGTCGACGCCGACCATCTGCGTCGCCAGCGAGCCCATGTTCTGGCCCGCCTGCACGGTGACCACGCGTATGTGCAGCGGCTTCAACGCCGCCTTCTCCGCCGCGCTGAGCGTGCGGAAGGAGCCGCTGACCGAGCGCGCGACCGACTCCAGCTGGGTGCTGGCCGAAGGCGCGGCGGTGAGCAGCCGGTAGACCTGCCCGCCGGCGCGGATCACCGCAATGTCGAACTGCCAGCCCTGGGCGCCGGCATGCGCCATCGCCGCTTCGTTGCCGTTGATCGTTTCCTGGTGCACGCTGTTGCTGTCGAGACCGGCGACCCAGCCGCTACGGATGTAGTCGGTCAACGAGATCGACTTGTCGATCGCCACGCCGTCGAAGCGGATGGCGATGTCACCCGGTCCGGTTGCGGTCACCGCGGCAGCCGTGTTGTCGATGACGAAGCCGTCCGGGACGGTGAACGACACGCCGAGGCCAGGATGCAGGAAGGTCTGGCCGCGCACATAGCCTTCTTCCGGCGTGTCGCCGTAGAGCAGGCCGTCTATGCCGGCGAGGAAGGCGTCGCGGTCGCGGGTGCCGACGCCCGGCGGCCCGAAGTTGCGGGCGAGCCGCTGCGCCAGCTCGATGCGCTGCGGCGTATTCGGGTGCGTCGCCAGGAAGTCGAGGCTGGCATCCGTCGCGCCGCTGACCGAGCGGAAATCGGTATAGGCCGACATCGACTGCAGGAAGCGGCCGGCGGCATATGGATCATAGCCCGCCTCGCCGATCGACTTGATGCCGATGGCGTCAGCCTGAAGTTCCTGGTTGCGCGAGAACTGCGCCAGCCTGAGCTTGCCGCGGATCAGCGCGGCCTTGGCCGTCGGACTGTCGCCCAGCACATCCGAGACGACCTTGGTCGCCAAGCCTTCCTCGGCCTCCAGCTGCTGCCGCTGCAGGCCGTGATTGGCGGTGACGTGGCCCATCTCATGCGCGATGACGGCGGCGAGCTCGGAGGAGTCGTTGGCAAGCGCCAGCAATCCGCGCGTGACATAGAGATAGCCGCCCGGCAGCGCGAATGCGTTGACGTTCGGCGAGTTGAGGATGGTGATGCGATAGGTCTGGGTCGGGTTGGCCGACACCACCGTCAGGTTGCCGACGACCTTGGCCACCATGCGTTCGAGCTTGGGATCGGAATATTCGCCGCCATAGGTCGCCAGGATGCGCGGATGCTGCGCCTTGGCCAGCTCGACGAGCTTGGCGTTGGCGACGACATTGTCGACCGTGATCGGCTTGTCCGAAGGCTGGAAGCCCGACTCCTGCACGTCCGGCGGCGTGAACATCTGGCAACTGGCCAGCGCCACGGCAAAGCCAGCCAGCGCAAGGAACTTCGCCAGCGGCTTCATCCACACTTTATCGACGCCGGTCGGCAGATCGGCTTCCTTTCCAAATCTCTCGGCAAATCACAGCCCATGCCGGGTCAGTATAGCCGGACCTAGCCACACTCTTCCTGTCAAGGCAAGCAAACGCCTGATCGCCCACTGCCGGTTTGGCTGTAAATTATGTCCGCTTCCGGGCAATTTATTGTGAACCGGCCCGCATGTTTCATCGGCCGATATAACGCCGGAAAGCGTCCGGTCCAGGGAGGCTGAAGAAATCTTCCGCCAGCCCGGTCGCGGCGATCGTACCGCCGTCCACGAAGGCCATGTCCTGGCCGATTCGGCGGGCGTCCTCAGGCTGGTGCGTGACGAAAAGCACGGTCATGTGCCGTTCGGCATGGATTGAGGCCACGAGGTCGAGCATGTCGTCGCGCAGCGCCGGACCAAGCGAGGCGAAAGGCTCGTCCAGCAGAAGCACCGGACGGTCGCGCAACAGCACCCTGGCCAGCGCCACGCGCTGCCGTTCGCCGCCGGAAAGTTCGCGCGGCAGCCGCTTTTCCTTACCGGCCAACCCGACGCGCGCCAGCGCATCGGCGATCGCGGCACGGTCGGCGGCGCTGAGGCGGAGCGACGGCGAGCGGCCGAGCCCGACATTGCCCTCCACCGAAAGATGGGCAAAAAGATTGTTCTCCTGGAACACCATCGACACCGGACGGGCCGACGGCGGCGCATTGCCGGCATCGGTCCCGCCGATCAGCACCTTGCCCTCGATTGGCGATTCGAAGCCGGCTACCAAATTGAGCAGCGTCGACTTGCCGGAGCCGCTCGGTCCCATGATTGCGGTGATCCTGCCGGCGGTGAATTCGGCATCGAAGCGAAAGGACGCCTCGCCATAGCTGAACGAGACACCATCAAGCCGTACGGCAAGGCCTTTCTGCGCCGGGACACCCTCCATCCTCGTGATCATGCCCTCTCTGCCCACCCCATCCAGTCGGCTGCAACCACCAGCATCAGGCAGACGAGACCGAGCAGCAAGGCCAGTCCCGCCGCGTCGGCGGTGCGGTAGCTGCCCATGCGCGCAAGCAGGAGATAGGGCAGGGTCTGAACGGAATCGCTGCCGAACAGCGCGATCACGCCGAGGTCGCCCAGCGACAGCGCCATGGCGAAGGCAAAGCCGGTGGCCAAAGGCCGCCTGAGCGACGGCCAGTCGACCAGGCGAAGCCTGTTCCAGCCGGCAATGCCGAGCGCCATGCAAAGCCGTTCGTGGCGCTCGCTCGCCGCATCATAGGCCGGCCGAATGGCGCGGATGGCGAAGGGCATCGCCATCACCGCATTGACCGTGACGACCATCACGGGCGCGACGGCGAAGACATCCGTGAACCCCCGCAACAGTAGGAACCAGCCGGCGCCGACCACGATCGGCGGCACGACGAGCACGAAACCAGCGCCGGTATCGGCGGCATGTTCGAGCAGCGACATTGGTCCGGCCGGGCGCCGACGTAGTGCCAGGGCGCGCCGCGCGGAGATCAAGGCCAGGGACAGCGTCACGGCAAGTGCCCCCGAGAGGAAGGCGAGCTCGGCGCTGGTGAACGTCGCGCGGCGCACGGCCTCTTCGCCCGCCAGCCGGCCGAGATCGGCTTTCAGTCCCGCCATCACCGTCGCCACCATCGGTCCGGCGACGAACAGCAGGGCAATCGCTATCAGGCTGGCATTCAGTGTCGTCTCGGACCGGCCCGTCGCCAGATAGCGCCGTGGCGCCACCGGCAGATTGGCGTCGCCGACCGTATTGGCGCCGAGCCGCGTCAGCACGGCGACAACGATGAAGGTCAGCCCGATCTGCAGCAGCGTCAGCACCACCGCGCGGGCCGGGTCGAAATCGAAGCGCAGCGCCTGGTAGATCGCGACCTCCAGCGTCGTCGCTGCCGGTCCGCCGCCCAGCGTCAGCACGATGGTGAAGGACGTGATGCAGAGCATGAAGACCAGTCCGGCGACGCCTGGCAGCGCCGCCCGCAGTGCCGGCCATTCGATCAGCCGGAAGGCAGGCAGGGCACCCATGCCGAGCTGGCTCGCCAGCCGCCACTGGTCGGCTTGGATGGTGCCCAACGCCTCCAGGAACAGCCGTGTCGCCAAAGGCAGGTTGAAGAAGACATGCGCGATCAGAATGCCGGAAAGGCCGTAGATGCCGGGCCAGTCTCCGCCCCCAAGTTCGCTGAGGACGCTGGCGAAATAACCGGCATGGCCATAGAGCGCCAGCACGCCTAGCGCGGCGACGATGGCCGGCAGCGCCAGCGGCACCGTGAAAAGCTGCAGGATCAGCCGGCGCCCCGGAAAGGCTGGGTGCCTGGACAAGGCGCGTGCCACCAGCAGCGCCGGCGCGACCGAAAGCAGCGTCGACAGCAACGCCTGCCAGAGGGTGAAGCGGGCGACGCGCAGAAGGTAGCCGTCGAAAGCAGCAAGCGCGCCGGACCGATCGCTTGCACCTTCTACGATGAGGCCCGCGAATGCACCGCCGATGAGCAGGGCGATGGCCGCAAGCGCAATGACGCCGGCGCCGATGCGGGAGTCAGCGGACGGCCGCACGTTGCGCCATGTGGGTTCGAGCTAGCGAACGTCGTAGAGCAATCATCTTGGAAGGATAATAACCAAGACCACCTACTTGCTCATCACCGCCAGCCACTCATCCACCCACGCCTTGCGGTTGGTCGCGACGTCCTCGGGGCTGAACAGCAAGGTCTCGGTCGGCTTGACCAGCTTGTCGAAGGCCGGGTTGAGCGGCTTGTCGGTCTTGCCGGCCGGGAACATCCAGTTGGTCTCAGGAATGGCGTCCTGGAACTTCGGCCCGGTCATGAAGGCGATGAATTTTTCGGCCAGCGGGTTCTTCGCGCCCGTCGTGGTGATGCCCGCGACTTCGATCTGCAGGTACTCACCCTCCTCGAAGGACGCTGCCTGGTAACGCTCGGTGTTTTCGGCGACCATGTGGTAGGCAGGCGAAGTGGTGTAGGACAGCACCATCGGCGCCTCGCCCTTGGTGAACAGGCCATAGGCTTCGCTCCAGCCCGGCGTCACGGTCAGCACCTTCGGCTTCAGCTTCGCCCAGGCTTCCGGCGCCTTGTCGCCATAGACCGACTTCACCCAGAGCAGCAGGCCGAGGCCCGGTGTCGAGGTGCGCGGATCCTGGATGACGATCTTGTCGGTGCCGGCGCCTTCGACCAGTTCCTTCAAGCTTTTCGGCGGCGTCTTCAGCTTCTCGGTGTCGTAGACGACGGCGAAATAGCCGTAGTCGAAGGGCACGAACGTGTCGTCCTTCCAGTTGCCCGGCACGTTGATGCCGGACACGTCGCCATGCGGCGCGAACAGGCCGCTCGCCTTGGCATCGGCGGTCAGGTTGGTGTCGAGGCCGAGCACGATGTCGGCCTTTGTGCCGGCGCCTTCCAGCTTGACGCGGTTGAGCAGCGCCACGCCGTCGGCGACCGAGACGAATTCTAGATCGCAGCCGCATTCGGCCTCAAATTCCTTCTTCACCGAGGGGCCTGGCCCCCAGTCGGCGGTGAAGCTTTCATAGGTGTAGACAGTGAGCTTGTCCTTGGCGGCGGCGGGAGCGGCGCCCGCCAGAAGCGAAACAAGGCCGGTTGCCAGAATGACGTGAGACAGTAGCGAGCGCATCGGCGCCTCCTCCGTTGGTGTTGCAAGGAATTGAGGCGTCGGATGGTCCGAAACGTCTAATCCCTCCGCCGGTACAAACCGGATCAGGTTCAGCGGGTTGGCTTGTTCGCCTCTCAGCCGGTTCGCGTGACCGCGTCCGGCACCCCGTTAGAGCGTTTGGAGACATATTCCCGGCCGCGGCGGCGCGCAAGCGGAAGTTTGCCGGGCATCGATTGCCTGCCGACAGTCATTCGCGTCGTTCGGCGCCGCCATCGGCCGCACGCGACTTCCGTTTCGCGCGGCGGGCTGGTAAGGGCGACGGCCATGGGCACATTCACCATCCTGCTTGGCGGCGAACTCTTCCGCACGCCCCGGCTCGAGCGCCAGATCGAGGGTTCCCGCGTCATCGCCGCCGATGCCGGCATGGGCCATGCCCGCATGCTGGGCATTGTTCCGGAACTCTGGGTCGGCGATTTCGACTCCGTGCCCGCAAATCTGCCCCGCGATCTCGCCGCAGTGCCGCGAAAAGTATTTCCGGCCGAGAAGGACATGACCGATGGCGAGCTCGCCATCGCCGAGGCCCTCGAACGCGGCGCAACCGGCCTCGTGTTGGCGGGCGCCTTCGGCGGCAAGCGCGCCGACCACGCCTTCCTGCATCTGGCGCTTGGGCTTCGGCTGGCCGAGAAAGGCATCGCCGTGCTGTTGACCAGCGGCGCACAGGAAGGCGCGCCGATCCTGCCCAGTGAGACCAGCTACGACTATGCCGACGGCACGTTGTTTTCTGTGCTCGGCTTCTCCGAGCTTGGCGGCCTGACGGTAACAGGCGCCAAATGGCCGCTCGATCGCGTCGAGGTGGCGTTCGGCTCCTCGCTCACTATATCAAACGAGGTCAAAGGCCGGCTTGGAATCGCGCTGGAGCGCGGCCGCGCGCTGCTCTTGGCCCACCCTCATCCTCTCCCGGAAAGCTGACATTTCCAGAAAGTCGCCATGGCGCCGCCACTTCTCAATCTCGACGGCATAAGACTGACCTTTGGCGGCACGCCGCTGCTCGACGGCGCGGCGCTCAGCGCGTCCGCCGGCGAGAAGATCGCGCTGGTCGGCCGCAACGGCTCCGGCAAATCGACTCTGCTCAAGATCGCCGCCGGCATGATCGAACCGCAGGACGGCGAAGTGTTCCGCCAGCCGTCGGCGACCGTTCGCTACCTGCCGCAGATGCCCGACATGGATGGCTTTGCCAGCGTGCGCGCCTACGTCGAGGCCGGCCTGGGGCCGGCCGACGACCCGCATCGCGCCACCTATCTGATGGAGCATCTCGGCCTCACCGGCGAGGAGCGGCCCGGCGACCTCTCCGGTGGCGAGGCGCGCCGTGCGGCGCTCGCCCGCGTCATGGCGCCGGAGCCCGACATCCTGCTGCTCGACGAGCCGACCAACCATCTCGATCTCTCAGTCATCGAGTGGCTGGAAGAAGAGCTGGCCCGGACCTCTTCGGCCGTCATCCTGATCTCGCACGACCGCCGCTTCCTTGAACGCGTGACGCGCGCCA
>NZ_JANINM010000434.1 GCF_024509055.1 Mesorhizobium sp.
GCCGACGAAGCCGTGCCGGCCTGACCCCGGCGCGGCAGGCCAGCCGGCGACCAAGAGACGAGGACGATGAGCACAGCAAAATTCGGCCGCGCGGACCTCGAGGCCATGCTCGTCGGCCTGCGGCCGAAACTTCACCGCTACGCCGCGCGCATGGCCGGCTCGGCGATCGAGGGCGAGGACATCGTGCAGGAAGCGATGGTCAAGGCGCTTGCCGCACATGACGGCGGCGCTCTCGTCGAACGCCCCGAGCAGTGGCTGTTTCGCATCGCCCACAACGCGGCGCAGGATCATCTGCGCCGCCGCCAGCGGGAACGCTCCCGCATCGCCGAGGCGGACATGACAATAATTGAGGACCTCTCCGCCGATGCGGAGGCGAGACTGGCGGCGGCAACGAGCCTGCGCAGCTTCATGCGCTTGACGCTGGCGCAGCGCAGCGCCGTCATCCTCGTCGACGTGCTCGGGCTCAGCCTGTTCGAGACCTGTGAGGTGACGGGCGCGACGCTCGCCTCCACCAAGGCGGCGCTGCATCGCGGCCGGGCGGAGCTGAGGGCCATGGCGACGGCGCCGGACGACATGGCCGTGCCCAGGCTCGACCCGGAAGAAGAGCGCCGGCTGCGCCGCTACATCGACCTGTTCAACGCGCGCGATTTCGACGAGATCCGGGCGCTGATCGCGGAGGACATCGAGGTCGACGTCGTCAACCGCACCCGCTTGCGCGGCAAGAAGGAAGTTTCGACCTATTTCGGCAATTACGACCGCATGAGCGACTGGGCGCTGTCGCTCGGTTTCGTCGAGGGCCAGCCGGCGATCCTGATCCGCAACCCGCAAGAAGGCGACGCGCTGCGCGGCTTCATGCTTATGGAATGGAGCGGTGATGTGGCCGTGCGTATCCGCGATTTCCGCCACGCAACCTATTGCCTTGCCGACGCGGATATCCGCGTCATTGGCGATTGATCGTCATGCCAAGCACCAACCCATCAAATAATCGTGAGGATGCGTGATCGTCACGGATCGGCCATCAGAGCAGCCACTTTGGGCGGCGTAGGGACAGCTACTTGAGCCTTTGCTCATCAAGGAGGACACCATGATTCGTAAAGTTCTGGCCACAGCCTCGGTTGTTGCGCTTGTCAGCATGCCGGCACTCGCCGCGACCCAGTACTGGGTGGCGAAAGACGCCTCGACCAAGAAGTGCTCGGTGGTCGACACGAAGCCGGACGGCAAGAAACTGACCGACGCAGGGACGAAGGCCTATGATTCCAAGGGCAATGCCGAAAAGGCTCTGAAAATGCTCAAGGACTGCAAGTGACATCAAAGCCCCGCCCGGCACAATCCGGGCGGGGCTTTCCACGGGCAGGCATCAATGCCGCCCGAAACGATCGAGCGCAGGCGAGCCGCGCAACGCCGGGACATCTCCCATCCGCGGCTCGAACCAACCGATCAGCCGGCGCGATGCTTCCGCGACCGGCGACATCCAGATTTCACGTAACTGACGTAAGGGTGGAACGGCTCGCCGTGCGGCGGATCGGTGGAACCGCCTCGCAGGTGCGTGTCTTCCTGACGGCAGGGCCAATTCGTGCGGGCTTCGGCTAGCCTGGGACGCCACGACGCAGACCCCATCTCAAATCGGCCGCAAAGGCAAATCAACTGGCCCAACATCACCAGCTTATTGTCTTTTGGCCAATCACGGCATAGTGCGAGCGAACACGAACTCGCGGGGTTCCCAATGTCCCTCAATGAAGCAAGCAAACCCGCCAAGAAAAACGCGAGCCAGGCCAAAGTAGTGGCGGGATCGCCGGCGCGCGACCAGGTTCTTGTCGGCCCCGATTTCATCCACAAGGGCGAGCCGCATGAGAGGCTCGACCGGTTTTTCGGCGATCTGGCGAGCCGTTTCGACGCGGCGCCCGCGGTTATTTCCCATGGCCGGCCCTGGTCTTATCGCGAGCTGAACAATCGCGCCAACCAGTTTGCGCATCTTTTGATCGAGCGCGGCGTGAAGCCGGGCGACAGGATCGGCCTGCTCCTGGACCGTTCGGCCGAAACCTATATCGCCATCCTGGCGGTGATGAAGGCGGGCGCGGCTTTCGTCCCGCTTGCCACCGCGTTCCCCGAAGACCGCATGATCATGATCATCGAGGACGCCAACGTCACGATGGTGATCAGCGTCTCCGGCTATGCCGCGCGCGTGGCGCGCCTGCCGGTGCCGCATATCTCGATCGACTCGGCGGAATCCGAGATCGCGCTGCAACCGGAAACCGCGCCGCTGCCCGAGGGCAGCCACGACCAGACCTGCTACATCCTCTATACGTCGGGCACCACGGGTAAGCCGAAGGGCGTGGTCATCACCCATCAGAGCTTCTGCAATTTCATCCGGGTCGCGGCTGCGTCCTACGGCTATCAGCCCGGCGACCGCGTCTACCAGGGCATGACCATCGCCTTCGACTTCTCCTCGGAGGAGATCTGGGTGCCGTTCGCGGCCGGCGCCACCGTGGTGCCGGCGCCCGGCCAGCAGCCGCTGGTGGGCGAGGAACTGGCAGCCTTCCTGCGCGAGCACAACATCACCTGCATGGCCTGCAGCCCGACGCTGCTGTCGTCGATCGAGAGCGACGCGCCGAGCCTGCGCGCGATCCTCGTCGGCGGCGAGGCCTGCTCGCACAAGCTTGTGGTGCGCTGGGCGAAGCCCGGCCGCCAGATCCTCAACACCTATGGCCCGACCGAAGCGACGGTGACCGCCACCATGGCGCTGCTGACGCCGGACGAGCCGGTGACGATCGGCAGGCCGCTGCCCACCTACTCCATCGCCATCCTCGACCCGGAAAAGCCGAAAGTGCTGACCGGCGACGCTCTCGGCGAGATCTGCATCGGCGGCATGGGCGTGGCGGTCGGCTATCTCAATCGACCGGAATTGACCGACCAGAAATTCATCAAGGATTTCATTGGTCTGCCCAACAACCCCAGCGGCCGCATCTATCGGACTGGCGACCTTGGCCGCATCAACGACAAGGGCGAGATCGAATATCACGGCCGCATCGACACGCAGGTGAAGATCCGCGGCTACCGCATCGAGCTGGGCGAGATCGAGGCCGTGCTGCTGGATCAGCCGAGTATCGCGCAGGCTGCGGTCACGACCTGGGAGATCGAACCGGACCGTACGGAACTGGTCGGCTACTATGCGCCCAAGGTCGGCGGCGAAGGAGTGGACCGCACGGCGCTGGTGCAGGAGCTGAAGCGGCGGCTGCCCGACTACATGGTACCGGCCTATCTGGAGCAGCTGCCGGCGATCCCGATGACCGTCTCCAACAAGGTCGATACGCGGAAACTGCCGAAGCCGACCAGCGCGCGCGTCGCCGCCGGCCATGCGATGATCGATCCGCGCAACGAGGATGAGAAGTTCCTCGTCGACACGCTGCAGGACGTGCTGAAATTCGAGGACGTCTCCATCGAGGACCATTTCTTCGACGATCTCGGCGCCAACTCGTTGCTGATGGCCCGGTTCTGCGCGCGAATCCGATCGCGCAAGGCGTGGGCGACCACCTCGATGCGCGACATCTACCTGTATCCGACGGTCGCCAAGCTCGCCGACCACCTGCGCGCGCCGCAAATGGCCGCCGTTGCCGCCAGCGAGCCGATGCTGACGCACCGGGCCTCCAACCTCGCGTATTGGACCACGGGCTTCGGCCAGCTGCTGTTCTACGCCACCTACAGCTATCTGTCGCTCTGGGCGATCAATGACGGTCTCAACTGGGTCTATGACGCCCTGGACGACGCGCCCACCCTCTACATGCGCTGCGTTCTGTTGTCCGCTGGCGTCTTCTTCGGGCTCACCGGCTTTGCCGTCCTCGCCAAATGGCTGCTGGTCGGCCGCTGGAAGGCCGAAACATTCCCGATCTGGGGCTGGCAGTATTATCGCTTCTGGGTCGTGAAGACCCTGGTGCGCTCGGCACCGGTCGTGCTGTTCCGCGGCAGTCCGCTCTACAGCCTCTACCTGCGTCTGCTCGGCGCGCGGCTCGGCAACCGCACGGTCATCGAATGCCGCTCCGTTCCGGTCTGCACCGATCTGATCACGATCGGCGACAACTCGATCCTGCGCAAGGAATCGATGATCCTCGGCTTCCGCGCCCAGGCCGGCTACATCCATACCGGCCCCGTCGACATCGGCAACGACGCCTTCATCGGCGTCGGCTCGACCCTGGATATCGACACCCGCATGGGCAATGGCGCGCAGCTCGGCCACGCCTCCTCGCTGCATCGCGGACAGGTGATCCCAGTCGGCGAGCGCTGGCACGGATCGCCGGCGATCCCTACCGAGGCCAATTACTGCACGGTTCCCAACGTGCCGCTGTCGCGTGTGCGCCGCGTCGTCTACGAGACGATCCAGCTCTTCATCCTCTTCGCCATCGTCACGCCGTTCCCGCTCCTGTTCCACACCTATTGGGAAAATGTCAGCGACGACTACCAGGAGACCATCGGCATCGTGGCGATCGGCACCACGGTCACGGTGGCCGGCTTCATCGTCGGCGGCGTGCTGCTGGCGGCGCTCGTGCCACGGCTGTTCAACCTGCTGCTCAAGCCCGGCCGGAACTACTCGCTATACGGTTTCCATTACTGGCTGCAGTCGATGCTGGAACTGGTCAGCAACGTGCGCCTGCTGAACGTGCTGTTCGGCGACAGCTCGGCCGTCGTCTACTACCTGCGCGCCATCGGTTGGCGGCTGAACAAGGTGGATCAGACCGGCTCGAATTTCGGCACCAACCAGCGGCACGAGAACCCGCTGCTCAGCGAAATCGGCTCGGAAACCATGGTGTCCGACGGCCTGTTCATGGTCAACATGCAGAAGTCGGCCAACTCCTTCCGGCTCGAGCACACGCGGGTCGGCGACCGCAACTTCTTCGGCAACAACATCATCTATTCGCCGGATTCCCGCACCGGCGACAACTGCCTGCTCGGCACGAAGGTGCATGTCCCGGTGGACGGTCCGATCCGCGAGAATGTCGGCCTGCTGGGCTCGCCGCCCTTCGAGATCCCGCGCATGGTCAATCGCGACAGGGAGCTGCTCGGACTGATTTCCGACAAGGAGCGCAACCGCCGCCTGCCGCGGAAGAACCTGCACAATCTCGTCACCGCGCTGCTGTTCCTGGTCGCCCAGTGGCTGATCCTGTTCCTCACGCTTGCGATCTGGGACCGCGCGCTCAACTATTACACCGAATGGGGTCAGACCGCCCTGTTCGTGGCGGTGGTGCTGACCACGGCGATCGGACTTCCGTTCTACATCTTCCTCGAACGCGTCAGCCTCGGCTTCCGCCGGCTGAAGCCGCGCATGGCGACGATCTACGACCCGGTGTTCTGGCGGCATGAGCGTCATTGGAAATTGTCGGATTCGCCGATCATGGGCCTGTTCACCGGCACCCCGTTCAGGCCGCTCATCCTGCGCCTGGTCGGCGTCAAGGTCGGACGACGCCTCTATGACGGGGGAAGCATCATAACCGAGCGGTCTCTGGTCGACCTCGGCGACGACGTGACGCTCAACGAAGGCTGCGTCATCCAGGCCCACTCGCTCGAGGAAGGCGCGTTCAAGTCCGACTACATCCGCATCGGCGATGGCTGCACGCTGGCCCCGTCCGCCTTCGTCCACTACGCAGTGGTAATGGGCAAGGGATCCGTCGCCGACGTCGACTGCTTCGTGATGAAAGGCGAGGTGATCGAGCCTAACACCGTCTGGCGCGGCAACCCGGCGAAGCTCTACGGCGTCGTGACGCCGATCGATGCGCGCGCGATGAAGATCGGCCACGCGCCGTGAAAGACCACGCCGGCTTGAGCGACCAGCCGGTCGCCCTGGAGCCTGTCGGAAAAGGCAACAGGGCGGCGATACTGGCGCTCGAGTTGTTGCCTGAGCAGCAAGAGTTCGTCGCTTCCAACGCAGAATCGCTGGCCGAGGCCCGGCACGATGACGAGGCCATCGCCCGCGCCGTCGTCGCCGTCGGGCGTGTCGTCGGATTTCTGATGTACAGCGCGCCCGACGACGATGACGAGGCGATCATCTATCGTTTCATGATCGACCGCCGCGAGCAGGGCAAAGGCCTGGGACGTGCCGCTGTCGCCATGGCGCTGGAGGAGATCAGGCGCCTGGAGCACATACGCCGCGTTTCGATCTGCTACGAGCCGGAGAACGAGGCGGCGCGCCGCCTTTATGCCAGCTTCGGTTTCGTCGAGCAGGGATTGGACGAGGACGACGAGATGATCGCCGTGCTCGAATTGAGCCGGTAAGGCGTTGCGCGGCCGGTCCGAGAGCGCTCCAACCGCAACCGAGACGGCGGTGGACCGCGCCCTGGCCGCCCTTGCGCCACCCGGCCTGATGACCGGCTGCCGCCATATCCAGGCTGGGGACGAACAGCATCTCCTGCCGGCGGAAAGCGCCTCCATCGGCACGCGAGAAAGCAAGGCGCGCGCGGCCACCGGCGCGGGCCGCCACATCGCGCACGAACTGCTGCTGCGCATGGGATTCGCGGATCTCGCCGTGTTGCGAGGCCGTTCGGGAGACCCGATCTGGCCGGCGGGTGTCGTCGGTTCGATCGCGCATGATGACGAGATGGCCGTGGCGGTCGTCGCGCGAGCCGGCGCGTTGCGAAGCGTCGGCATCGACATCGAGCCCGCCTTGCCGTTGCCTGCGGAGCTCCGGTCGGTGGTGGTCGCGCCGCGAGATCGCCTCGGCGATCTCGGCACCGGTCTCGATGGCCGCATCCTCTTCGCGGTCAAGGAGGCTGCCTACAAGGCGTCGTTTCCGCTCGACGGCCGGGTGCTGGGCTTCGAGGACATCGCCGTCGACTTCGAAGCGGGCGAAGCCGTCACCTCGTTCGGCCGCCGGCTCGCTGTACGCTTTGCCGTCACCCCCAGAATCCTGGCGCTGGCTTACCCGGCATAGGGCGCCAGGAACCGTGCGGGCTAATCGGCGGCTTCACCTGCAAGCCGATTGGTGCATTATCCTACGGATCGATCGTGGGGGGCCTCATCATCATGCGCAGTCGCTGGACCATGCTTGCCGTGCTCTTTGTCGCCCGGGCGGCGATGGCGGTGCAATTCCAGAGCATCGCGGCCATCGCGCCGGAACTGGGCAAGACACTGAACGCCAACCTTGCCGATATCGGCGTGCTCATCGGGCTGTATTTCGCGCCGGGCGTCGCGCTGGCGCTGCCCGGCGGCGCGATTGGCAGGCGCTTCGGCGACAAGGCGACGGTCCTCGCCGGCCTGGCCTTGATGCTGGCCGGCGAAATCCTGCTCGGCGCCTCGACGTCGTGGAGCGTGCAGGTCACGGGGCGGCTCATCTCCGGCGTGGGCGGCGTGCTGCTGAACGTGCTGATGACCAAGATGGTCGTCGACTGGTTTTCGGGCCGGCAGATCGCCACGGCGATGGCGATCTTCATCAACTCGTGGCCTTTGGGCATTGCGCTTACGCTTGTCGCGTTGCCGCTCTTCCAGGCGGGATCCGGCATAGCGGGAGCGCAGATCGCGGTGATGGCGCTGATTGTCGCCGCGTTGGCGCTGGTCGGGCTTTTCTACCAGCCGCCGGGACAGGGCGCCGCGCCGGCTTCGGCGGAAGGTTCGCGGCTGGCGAAACCAGCCATCCTGGCCGTGCTGCTGGCTGGCTCGATATGGGCGCTCTATAATGTCGGTTTCGCCATGATCTTCAGTTTCGCGCCGTCGATGCTGGTAGAGCGCGGCTGGTCGACCGCCGCTGCAGGCTCGGCGGTCAGCATCGTGCTGTGGCTCGCGGCTCTCTCCGTTCCAGCCGGAGGCTATCTCGCGGACCGGACCGGGAGCCGCAACGCGATTCTGGCGGCAAGCTGCCTTGCCTTCGCGGCACTGACCCTCCTGCTTTGGCAAGGTTCGCCGGTGATGCCCACCATGGTAGCGCTCGGCCTCGTCTGTGGACTCCCGGCCGGATCGATCATGAGCCTGCCGGCGCGCGTGCTGGCACCGACGACTCGGGCGCCGGGGATGGGCCTCTTCTATACGGTCTACTACGCCACGATGCTGGTTGCTCCCTGGCTCGGCGGCAAGCTTGCGCTTTGGGCGGGCAGCGCCGGCGCAGCCCTCGGCCTCGGATTCGGCGCGCTGCTGGCCTGTCCTCTTCTTCTATGGGAATTCGAACGTCGGCTGCGCGCACAGGCGCCGACGGCCACCCAGGCGGTTTGAAGGACCGAGATAAAGCCTGCGTTGCCTTTATCGGTCGCTGACCAGACGCAGCACCCGGGACGCCGGCGAAAGCCGCACCTGCCTGCCCCAGTCGAAGGCGACAAAATCCTGCTCGATGCCGTCGGCGAAGATGACGCCGCCCTCGTTCATGCGCGAGGTGATGAACAGCGGCCTGTCGGTGATCTTGCCGGCGCGCAGCCTGGTGGCGGTGGCGACGCTCGGAAAGGGCTCGCGCACCCAGAAACCGACCGCATGTTCCTCGCGGCCAAGCGACAATTCCAGATGCGTCGCTTCCATGATCGAGCGCGCCCAGCCCGTCGCGCCGGTGCCGGATGCGACGATGAGACCGCTGGAGGAATGGTCTTCCGTCTCGCCTTCCGCCTCGATGCGGTAGCGGGCCGACTGGTGGCTGCGATGGCCGACGAAGATCTCGTTCAACGCAAGAAGCGTCTCGCCGTCGCCAAGCTCCGCCTGGACCATGGTGCGCGCCTCCACCTTGACGTCACCGGTGACGGCCGCCGCAAGCAGCTTGGCAAGCCTGCCGACGCCGATCCGCGCAAGCACGCCGTCATAGAGATCCGGGGCCGGATTGACGCCGAGCACCGGCTGGCCGTTGAGATATTTGGCGACGTTGGCCACCAGCCCGTCCTGGCCGACCGGCACCACGACATCGTCGGGCGCGAAGAGGAATCGGTCGAGGTCGGCGCGCCTCACCAGCGTCTGCCGCCAGTCCGCCGGGACAGCCGCGCGAGCGGTGCCCAGCACCGTATGGAAACGATCGTGCCGGGCCTCCAGGTCCTCGAGGCGCTGGCCACGCGTCTCGAGGAAGAAGCGCGCCTGGTCACGCGTGGCATGGTGCGCGACCAAGAGCTCGTAATCGGTCTCACGCGTCACGAAGACCGCGCGCGGACGGTTCGAGGCCATGGCTTCCTCCTTAGCCGGCTTCAATCACGGCCGGGCTTTTGCGGAATTCGCCGAGCACGGTGGCGAGCAGGTCCGGCGTCACGTTGACGTGGTCGATCTTTTCCAGCTTGCCGGCGAGCTGCTGGGCGGCAAGGCCAAGCAGGATGGCGGGCGGCAGGTCGCGGTAGATGGCGATGTGCTGCCGCTCCGTCTCGGCCTTCGCACCCTCGATGGTGCGGATGCGCCCGGCCTCCGCGCCAGCCTCGATCTGCCGCGCCTCGGCGGTGCCGGTGGCACGGGTGCGGGCGTTTTCGGCCTCCTCGGCGATCAGCAGCTTCTCGCGCCGCGCCAGCTCGGTCTTGTTCGCGAGCTCGTTCTCGGCAATCGCCCGTTCCTTCTCGACCGCGAGCGCGCGGCGTTCGAAGGTCGCTTCGTCGGCCTTCTGCTGGAGGGCTTCAAATGTTGGCGTCTGCAGCGCCCGCTCCAGCTCGCTGGTCGGCGTGAGGTTGGTGAGCCTCACGGTGACCGCCGCGACGCCGATGTCGGTCAGCGCCGAGTCGGCGGCGACCACTGCCTGCAGGCGCTCGCGCAACGGCGCCGGCCCGGCGTCGAGCAGGGCGCGCACTGGCGCCTGGCCGAGATATTGCTGGACCGCCTGATTGGCGATGCCGGCAATGCGGGCCTGGATCCTTTCGACCGGCTCGCCGCGCAGCTTGCCGGTCCTGAGGTCGATGCTGAAATCGACGCGCTCGGCGAGCCGCGCGGGGTCGACGACGTGCCAGCCGATCGAGCCCTGCACCGCGACGGTCTGAAAATCCTGGCTGCGGCCCTTGACGAACAACGTCATCTCGCGGTCGTCCATCGGTATCTCCGCGATGCTGGCCGTTTCCCGCACGAACCAGAACACCAGCCCGCGGCCGCCCTGCACCACGTGGCCCTTGCTGTAACGGATAACGTGGCTGCTTGCCTCACTGCGGAGCTGGGCGAAGAAGCCGAATCTGCGGATCGTGGCCATGTTGGTATCTCCCTCAATCGGCCGTGGAATGTTGGAACCGGTAAAGCTCGGCCGGGCGGAAAGCCGCGCCCGCCTCATAGGCGCCCGTCGCCGCCAACCAGCCCTTGTCGAGTTGGCGCCGGCGGAAGGCCGGCTTGTTCAGCGCCGTGCCGAGAATGGCCTCGTGCACATCCTGCAGCTGCCGCAACGTGAACAGCTCGGGCAGCAGCGCGAACGCCACGTCTGAATAGTCGAGCTTGCCACGCAGCCTCAGCATCGCCATCGCGAGGATGTCGGCGTGGTCGAAGGCGAGCGCCAGCACCTCGTTTTCCGGCGACAGCACATTGACCGGTCCGCCCGCCTCGCCGGCCCAAGGCACCTGGATCGTGGCGGGCATCAGCGCCGGCATGGCGGACAGTGCTGCCGCGAAGGCCTGCTCCGTGAGCAACGCAAGGTAGGCGACACTGACGATGCGCATGCGCGGATCGCGATCCACCGCGCCGAAGGTGTAGAGCTGCTCGAGATGCGAATGCGCCATTCCGGCCTTATCGCGCAGCACGCGGACGGCCGCCGCATCGAGGGATTCGCCGATGCCGACGAAACCGCCCGGCACTGACCAGCGGCCGGCATGCGGGTGCTGATCGCGCTTGACCAGCAGGACGGCCGGCCGGCTTTCCCGCACCCCCAGCAGCACCAGATCGACCGCCACCGACGGTCGCTGGAAGACGCTGGGATCATACTCCTCGAGGAAATCGGTCTCGTTCATCGACGTATCTCGCATCTAATATGCAAGATACTTATATCCATATTGAAAATATGTCAACACGGACAAACGCGACGATGATTTTACAGCGGATACATCCTCAAAGCGGACCAGATTTGCGCAGGCGACGGGTTGGAGCCGGCACGCCCAACCGGCGGAGCAAGCCGCTTGAGAGCCAGGCGTGGCGCACCAGACTCGATATGCCTATAGAACCGTCCTCAGCCAAGCCAGGAAGGACTCTATCACCGCCGCGCGCGGGCTGTGGCGCATCCATACGACATAGAAGCTGTAGCCCGGCAGGGACAACGGATGCGCCTTGACGAGCGAGCCTTTCTCCAACTCACGGCCAACCACAACGTCGCTCAAGATCGCAATGCCTTGCCCGGCGACGACCGCGTCGATCGCATGCAGTTCCTCCCGGAAGCTCAGATCCCAGGCCTTGTCCGGGATCAGGTCCGGATCGATCGAGCGGGCCGTCGCCAGCCACCGGCGCCAGGTGGGAGCATCCGGATCCCGGTTCATCCAGTCGAAATGGATCAGTGGGTAACGCAGCAGGTCGGCGGCGCGCTCGACCGCCCGCCCGTCGCTTGCCAGCAATCCAGGGCTACAGATGGGAAAGAAGGAATCGCGGCCCACCTCTTGCGCCGCAAAGTCCAAAGGCGGCCGGCGTGTATAGCGGATCGCCACGTCCGCGGCCCCGGCGCGCAGATCGAGCAGCGCGTCCGTACCGATGATCTCCAGTGGAACGGCCGGGTTGGCCTCCCGCCACTTCGGCAGCCGGGGCACCAGCCATCGACTGGCGAAAGCATTCGGGCTCGTCACCCGCAGCGGCGCCTGGATATCAGGCTCGGTGACAGCGGCAAGGGACCCGGCGAGAAGATCGAAGCCGGCACGGACGACTGGAAATAGTCGTGCGCCCGCACCTGTCAGCACGAGGGGACGCGGCCGGCGCTGGAAAAGTTTCAGACCGCATATTTCCTCCAGCAGGCGGACCTGGTGGCTGATCGCTGTCGGCGTCACCCCGAGCTCCGCCGCCGCGGCCTTGAAGCTGCCGTGCCGGGCGGCGGCCTCGAAGGCATGCAAGGCGCGAAGGGGCAGCAAGTTCCTCATGCCCGGCAGTGTAGATGAATTTTGCTCATCCAGTAGCCGAGAATTTCGCTTTTGCGGAAGGTCGGGTCTTCGTGAGACCGTGGCCGCTGTTGCAAACGGAGGGCGACAGCGATGGAGACCGCAGGACAGGCCGATGCGCTATTGGGCCGATCGCATTCTCCAGGCATGGCGATCGCACAGCTGAGACAACGCTTGCGGGGCGAACTGGTGCTGCCGACAGACGCCGGCTACGACCAGGCGCGCGCTGTCTGGAACGGCGCCATCGACAAACGCCCGGCCGCGATTGTCTACTGCGCTGATCCCGACGACGTCATTCACGCCGTGACCTATGCGAGGTCGCACGGCCATCTCGTGGCAGTCCGCAGCGGCGGTCACAACGTCGCCGGCCTGTCCGTCTGCGACGATGGGGTGGTGATCGATCTGTCCCGTATGAAGACGATCGTCGTCGACCCCGAGCGCCGCACCGCCAGGGCCGAAGCGGGTCTGAACCTCGGCGAGTTCGACACGGCCACGCAGGCTCACGGTCTGGCGACGACCATGGGCGTCAACAGCGACACCGGCATTGCCGGCCTGACGCTCGGTGGAGGCATCGGCAAGCTCGGCCGAAAACACGGGCTGAGCTGCGACAATCTGATAGCCGCGGAAATTGTCACGGCCAACGGCCAGTTGCTGCGGACAAGCGCAAGCGAACATCCCGACCTGTTCTGGGCCTTGCAGGGCGGCGGCGGCAATTTCGGCATTGTGACGGCGTTCGAATACCGGCTGCACCCGGTCGGACCGGCCCTTCTCGTCGGCTCGGTGCTGCACGCTCACAATCACGCGCGTGAGGCCATGCGGTTCTACGACAAATTCTCGCGCGCCGCGCCGGACGAGTTGAGCGTCGACGCCGCGCTCGTCACACTGCCGTCGGGCGAGCCCGCCTTCAGCATATCGGCCTGCTATGTCGGGTCCCCTGAAGCGGGCGAACCCATCATCGCGCCGTTGATGGAATTCGGATCCCCCATCGATAGCCGCCTTCAGCCCATCCCGTATCTTCAGATCCAATCGGCGGGCGACACCATCTTCCCGCGCGGGCGACGCTATTACTGGAAAGCGCAGTTCCTGCGCGAGATCAGCGACGGCGCAATCGGCGCGCTGCTGGACAGCTACGCGAGAGCTCCCAATCAATCGTCGCTATTGGTTTTCCAGCAGGTCGGCGGTGCTATCGCCCGGATGCCTGCGTCGCACTCGCCCTACGCCAATCGCGACGCGGCAGTCGACTGTTTCCCGATCGCCATCTGGGATGACCCCGACGACGACGACGCCAACACCCGTTGGGCGCGCGAGCTGTGGAACGCGGTCAGGCCGTTCTCCACCGGCGGTGTCTATGCCAACAACCTTGGCGACGAGGGCGACGAGCGCGTGCGCGACGCCTACGGCGCGAACTACGCGCGCCTCGCCGCCATCAAGAAGCAACATGACCCAACCAACTTCTTCCGGTTGAACCAGAATATCAGGCCGGGATAACTCGCGATCCACGGCGCAGGCATGCGAATGTCGGGCTGCTTGGCGCTCGGCGATCAGAGAGGAACGTAGCTCAACCTTACCACGTCCTCGCCGATCCGATCGTTGGCCACAAGACGGAGCCGTGGCCGGGGGCCGGCGAAATATGGCTTGCCGTGACCAAGCACGACGGGGTGCAGGTAAATCCGATACTCGTCGATCAACCCAAGGTCGGTGAAGCTTCGCGCCAGGTCGGGACCCGCGACTTCGATCTCGCCGTCGCGTTCGGCCTTCAAGGCGCGCATCGCACCCTCGAGATCATCCCCGACAAGGGTGGCGTTGGGACCGACGGACTTCAATGAGCGCGAGACAACCCATTTCGGTTGTTTGCGCCAAGCCTTCGCATAGGCAAGCCGCTCGGCATCCCATTCAGGATGATCGTCGTCCCAGTAGCGCATGATCTCATACATACGGCGACCGTAAATGCTGCCGGCCTGCCGCTCGGCCTCCTCGATGAAAATGCGGAAGAGCGTGGGACTTGGCCCGAATGCCGTGTGATCGACATAGCCGTCCAGCGACTGGTTCATCCCAAAAACGAGCTTGGCCATGGCCGTTCCTTCACATGATCAATCGGCGCGGTTCCGATTGCGTTGTGCAATCAGTTGCAGGCTAGAGCGACTGCTTTTATTTTGCAATTGGTTTTGGCATGCGCATGAAGGTTCTCAAACCGCAAGATCGGTCGAGAACATTATGACCGTGAGCGGCTAAGTGGTGCGGCCACAGAGCAAGGAACAATGAAGGCGGCGCTTCCGAACTACCATGCCCGGATGCAACGGGCGCTTGACTACATAGACCAGCATCTCGACGGCGACCTGGATCTGGACACGGTGAGCCGCGTCGCGGCTTTCTCCAAGTTCCATTTCCACCGGCAGTTCACGGCGACCTTCGGGTTGTCCGTGCATCGCTATGTCCAACTCACCCGCATGAAGCACGCTTCCTACAGGCTCGCCGACAGCGGGAGCGTCACGGAGGTGGCGATGGATGCCGGTTACGACGCGCCGGATGCTTTCGCCCGCGCCTTTCGGCAACGGTTCGGACAGTCGCCTTCGTCGTTCCGCAAGTCCCCCAACTGGGGAGCGTGGCTTATGGCCTTCGGGCCTCTCGACAATGCCAGGAGAAAGCTCATGCAGATAATCTTCACCCCGGACGACGTGACGATCCGCGATGTGCAGCCCACGCCGGTGGCGATCATGGAGCATCGCGGAGACCGGGCGACGCTCGGCGACACCATCCAGCGGTTCATCGCCTGGCGAAAGGCCGCCGGCCTGTCGCCGGAGACGAGCCCGACCTTCAACATCTTCCGCTCAGAGCGATGTCCCGCGGTCGCGGCCGATTACAGTATGGACATTTGCGTCGGGACCGACCAGCCGATCGCGGCGGACGACAAGCAGATGAAGGCCGGCATGATCCCCGGCGGCCGCTGCGCGGTGCTGCGCTACCCCGGCAACACCAACAATCTCGAGCCGGCCGGGCTCTATCTCTATCGCGACTGGCTTCCGGCCAGCGGCGAGGAAGCGCGCGACTTCCCGCTCTATTGCCAGCGACGGCTGTCCTTCGCCCCGGATAGGCCGGTTCCTGAGATTGTCGTGGAAGTGTTCCTGCCACTGAAATAGCGCTTTCGAATCGCGGCTTGCCCCTTCAAGCAGCGGGAAGCAGGCAGGCTGCCATCAACTCCCGGCGAGATCGAATTCGATCCGTGTGACCGTATCACCGTTCACGATGGCGAACCGGTTGGTAGCGGCATCGAACGCCATCGGGGGTGGCTTCGCGTCGTCGTCAGAGTTCCAGACGATGCTTCCGACTTGAAGGCCTGACCGCAACTCGCGCCAAGCATGGGTGATCTTGCCTGTCGAAAGGTCGATCAGCTTTGGATATCGATAGAGCGAAAGCACAAATCGCTCCCCAATTGGAAGGATCGTCCCGGCTGGCTCGTCCAATTGGAAGGACTGAAGGCATTTTTGCTGAAGCAGATCGCAAACAGCCAGCCCACGCGGCTGAAGACGTTTGCCGCTGCCCTTTTCGACGTCGTCGTTACCTTCTGGTTCAGCCGAGGCGGCGATGACAAGGCGGTCATCAGTAATCCAGCAGGCGGAACTTTCCTCGGCCAAAGCGGGATTGAATAATGTGTGGAGGTCAGGTCCGCCGTCGAGATTACGCGGATCCGCAAAGGCGGCGGCGAGGTCGAAGGCGGCGACAAGGTCCAGTGGATGCCATACCCAGCCGGCGCTGAGAAGACGTTTGGCCTTGGGGCTCACTGCAAAACGCGAATGGAAAAAGTCAGACGGCTTGCGATCAGGTGACTCGGTAAGCGATCTACCCGTTTCGGCATCCTCTAGATCGATGCGGCAATAGTCTCTAGGGCAGTGCGCGAGCAGAACGCGGCCGTCCCGGCTATTGAACAGGGCAACGGGATATTCATAGGCGTCCGCATGATAGAAACTGCGCTCTAGTTCACGAACGATCCGTCCATCGCGGAGCAGAAGCGCTTTTGTTCCAAGTCTTTGGTAGATAACTGCAAAGCGACCGTCCGGCGATGCCGTCGCCGCATCGAAACGGTAGCCAAATCTGACGTTCGCGCCACGCTCCGAGCCGTCAGCAGCGAATGCCCGGCCGCCACCGACCCAGTCGACAAGTTCGTCGCCGCGCCAGCAGAGCGACTTGATGCCGGTTGCCTTGAAGCTTGATTGCGAAAAGAGAGCCATGCGAGGCATTTACCGAAATGGCGCGCCCGAAGAGATTCGAACTCCTGACCCCCAGATTCGTAGTCTGGT
>NZ_JANINM010000435.1 GCF_024509055.1 Mesorhizobium sp.
CCGCATAGCTGTAATCAAGCTTGGGCGCGGCGTAAACCGCATATAGGCGCAAAGCGCTAAGGCCAAGAGGGGTGCCAGCGATTTGATCGCTTCAAGCGTGGGCGAGGGCGGGCTGTTTGCCGGCTGGCATTCTGCGCTTGGCAAAGGCGCCGAGGAAAGTGCGAACGCCGTTGGTGGCGGACCGCACGATCTCTTCCTCGGTCGGCACGCCGCCGAGCATGAAGGTTATCTGCAGCTCGGCGTTCACGAGCGCGAGGAACTGGCGCGCGGCAACATCCGGATCGTCGATCGAGAGATGCCCGGCATAGGCGAGGCGCGCGAAGCGGGCAGCCAGCGCCGACCATGTCCTGCCTGGCCCTTGCTCGCGCCACTCGGCAAAGAGCTCCGGATAGCGCTCGCCTTCGGCCTGGATCAACTTGCGCAGGAATCGGCCATCGCGATTGCAGATACAGTTGCGGTTCATGCGCACGGCGAAAGCGATCAGGTCAGCTTCGAGGTCGACAGGCTGGTCGGGGAAGGTGGCGATGGTGGCGAAGATGCCTGCGTTGCAGCGCTCCGTCAGGTCGCGCACGACCGCGATGAATAGTTTTTCCTTGTCGCCATGATGGTTGTAGACCGTCTGGCGCGAAACGCCGGCCTCGGCCGCGATCAGGTCGATATTGGCGCCGGCAAAGCCCTCCCGACAGAAAACCGAAGCCGCGGCATCAACCACCGATATGCGCTTGGCCTCGTGGCTGCGTGGCGGGAAAGTGTCAGGAGAAACACCGAGCTTCATAGAAAACTATATAGCGGTGATTGACGAATTGGACAAGGCTGTCTAAATTTGTGGACACAACAAAGGGAAATCCGCTTGCAGGAGACGAACAAGTTCGCTCCTGGATGTCGGGCTCCCACGGGATGGAACGTCCTTGGGTAGACGCCGACGACGGCGGCAACCAGATCCGAAAAAGAGCCCTATCATGAGTCCCAAATTCCTCCGCATCGCGGTCGTGCTCGGCTTGTTGTCCGCGATCGGCCCCTTTGCAATCGACATGTATCTTCCCGCGCTGCCTTCGATCGGGGCGGACCTGCATGCCGGCACGGCCGCCGTGCAGATGAGCCTTCTGATCTTCTTTCTGTCGATGGGCTTCGGCCAGATCGTCGTCGGCCCGATCTCCGACATAGTAGGGCGCAAGCTGCCGCTTTATGCCGGTCTCGCGCTGTTCATGGTGGGCGGCGTGGGCTCGGCGATGGCGCCGACCATCGAATGGCTGATCGCCTTCCGCTTCCTGCAGGGGCTTGGCGCCAGCGCCGGCATGGCGGTGCCGCGCGCCATCGTGCGCGACCTTCATACCGGCAACGAGGCCGCCAAGCTGATGTCGCTGCTGATGCTGGTGTTCTCGGTGTCGCCGATCCTGGCCCCGCTGACCGGCAGCCAGATCATCGAGAGCTTCGGCTGGCGCGCCGTGTTCTGGACCGTGACGGCCGCCGCGGCTCTGGCCACCATCCTGCTAGCTACCTCGCTCAGCGAGACACGGTCGGCGGAGGAGCGCGCCAATTCGTCCTTCGGCACCGCGCTCGCCGGCTACCGCTACCTGATGGGTGACCGCAACTTCCTCGGCCTGGTGGCGATCGCTGGCTTCGGCATTGCGAGCTTTTTCGTCTATCTGTCGAGCTCGTCCTTCATCCTGATCGACCACTACGGCCTGTCGCCGTCGGTCTACAGCGTGTTCTTCTCGATCAACGCGGTCGCCTTCATCGGCATGTCGCAGCTGACCGGAATGCTGGCGGACCGCTTCGGATTGAAGCGCGTGGTCTGGGTGGCGGTGACCGGCTACGCCACGGTGATGGTGGCGCTGTTCGCAATCATGGCTTCCGGCGTCGACCGGCTCGACGTGATGGCGGCGCTGCTTTTCGTCGGTTACGGCTTCCTCGGGCTGGTCATCCCGACCACCTCGGTGCTGGCGATGGAAGAGCATGGCGAGATCGCCGGCACGGCCTCGGCGCTGATGGGCACGCTTCATTTCGCCATCGGCGCCGCCGCCATGGGCGTCGCCGGCCTGTTCTTCGACGGCACGCCGCTGCCGATGGTCGCCGGCATCACGCTCTGCGCCGTGATCTCCTTCTCGCTGGCCAAGCTCACGCTCGGCCGTGCACGGGAAGCGGCGGAAGCACCGGCCGAGTAGAGGCTCTCAAAGCGTTGGATAAGGCCGGGCTCGCCCGGCCTTTTTTATGTCGGCACATCAGCCGATAGGCGCAGACGCTTGCCTATCCCCCAGACATGCCGACCACCGCCGGAAGAACCCGGCGAGAGCCCGCACCGTCCGCCGGACTGCCACCGCGCCGCGTAGGTATCACATTTAAGTTGGTATCTTGTATAGAAAGATACCTGTTTATATGGTGTACCTGACTTGCCGGGGCTGACCGTGACCGACCCAAACGACATCCAGCTGAAGAAGGGGGCGCTCGAACTGTGCGTTCTGGCCTTGCTTGCCCGGCGGGAAAGCTATGCATACGAGATCGCCAGCACCTTGGCCGAGCGTGTTGGCATGGGTGAGGGGACTATCTATCCGCTGATGCGGCGCATGCAGAGCGATGGGCTCGTCGCGACGTGGCTCGTCGAATCGGCAAGCGGACCGCCTCGCAAATACTACCGGCTCACGCCGGTTGGCAGGACCGTCTATGAAGCGCGCAACCGGGAATGGCGAAGCTTCGTCGATGCCGTCGACCTGTTCCTGGGAGAGATGGAATGACCCGCGATGCCTTCCTTGTTTCCCTCCGCGGCAGCCTGGCCGGACTGCCCGCCGGTGAAGTCGACGAAATCGTTGGCGACTATGCCGCCCATTTCGACGAGGCCCGAGCCTCCGGACGAGGCGAGGAGGAGGTGGCCCAAGCGCTTGGTGATCCGGCGCGCCTGGGACGGGAGCTGCGGGCCGAAGCGGGGCTTCGTCGCTGGGAGCATGACCGTGGTCCTGCGGGCGTCGTTGCCGCGCTGCTTGCCCTGACCGGCCTCGCCGCCTTCGATATTTTCCTGCTGCTGCCGGTGCTCATCGTCTTCTGCTTCGTCGTGCTGGGCATGGGCATTGCCGCCCTGGCGCTTGGCGTCACGGGCGTGGGACTGCTCCTGAGCATCGTGCCGTTCTGGCATTTTGCGTCGTGGACCGAAGCGTTCGCACGCCTGCTGGCGGCTGTCGGCCTTGCCGCCGCCAGCATCGGCCTGGGCTCGCTGCTGCTGCTTGGCCTGAATATCGGGGTCAAGCTCCTGGGGGATTATGCGCGCCTGCACTACCGCCTGGTCAAACCACCGCAGCCTTGATCAACCCCGTGGCGCGCCGCCACGCGAAAAAAAGGTGCAACATGAACAAGATGCTTGCCTGGACCGCCGCCCTGTCACTGGGCGTTGCCGTGATCTGTCTGTCGCTGGCCAACTCGCTCGCCGGCAACGACTGGAGGGGAAACCGATGGTGGCATCTTGCCTCCAGTTGCCGCGTTTCGGGTGATGCGACAAAGCCCGGATCGGTTACATTGGCCTGGGAGCCGGCAGGCAGCGAATTCCATATTGCCCTTCCGGCGACGGTGACATACCGGCCCGGCGCACCATCCCAGGCTATCGTGACGGGCGACCCCGAAACCGTTTCGCATGTTCGCCTGTCCGGCAACGTGCTTGCCTTCGACGATGATTTCAATTGCGACGGCGGGCTGGTCAGCGTCCAGCTTACCGGCCCGGCGGTCTCCAGTTGGAGGTTGAGCGGCAGTGGCAAGCTCGAGCTTTCCGACCTCGCCCAGGAGACGCTTGATCTGCGGATAAGCGGCAGTGGCGACGTGCGAGCGAGCGGCAGCGTGCGGGATCTCTCCTTGCGCATCTCCGGCTCCGGTTCAGGAGATTTTCGCCAGCTTGCCGCCAAGACGGCCAGTGTCCAGATCAGCGGCAGCGGCAATGCCGATATCGCGGCGCAGGATCAGGCCGACATCCGTTTGTCGGGCAGCGGCAACGTGCAAGTCCACGGCAGCCCCAAGATCAATTCGCATGTCAGCGGAAGCGGCAGGGTCGAAACGGTGCCGTGAATGGCCGCTTGGCTGCGCTTACAGCCCGGCCTCCGCCAACATGAATTGGATCCGCGCTTCGACTGGTGCGAGCGGCAAGGAGACCAGTTCGTAGCCGAGCTCGACATAGACACCGCTCACCGAGCGGAATGTACGCTCCGCCTCGTCGAGCGTCTGCTTCCTTTCTTCGTCCTGGGTGAAGATGTCCGGCCATGGCGGCGCGACGAAGACGCGGCGCGCGAAGCGATATCGCTCGGCCGCATTCTTGATATGATCGGGCACCGGCAGGCCGCAAAGCCTGAGATAGCCGATCGTGTCCGGCACGCCGCGATCGAAGAAGACCGGACCGGGCTGCGCGCCCATGGCGTGACAGGAACGCAGCTCCCATGACAGCATCAGCTCTGCAAACAGCGCGCGGTCCTGCCAGGGAAGGGCAGGGCCGCCGATCGCCACCTGGTCACGGATTATGCCGCGTCCGGCTTCGGGCGCGGTCGAGAAGCCTCTGGCTTTCAGGGCCTCGACCAGCGTCGTCTTGCCCGAGCCGGGGCCGCCTGTCAGCACGAAGAATCGATCGGTATCGTTTTGCATGACTTGTCCATGGATGATGGACGGCAAGGCTGTACGACGCCTGCGCGCCAGACGAATCTTGGCCGTTCGGTGGGTAGGAAGCAGAAAGGGAGAAGGTGGAGGTTTCTGTTGCCAGGTACCTCCGAACCCCGCCTAGAAGTGCGAACCTCTAGGGCTTGATTTGAAGCGTTCGCGCCGCATTAAGCAGCGAGACGAGCTTCCGCATAGTTGTCGTTGGCAACTATAAGTTTAGCCCGATGACGGTGGTACAATGCCGGGCAAAAGTACGATCTTTACACCTTCGTCGATCCTATTTCGCCCCCAGCAAAAGCCGCTCCGTCATCCAGAGCGGTTTTTGGTGGAGGCGCCGGGTACCGCCCCCGGGTCCGAACGGCTTATTTCATCGCCTGTTTATCGCCATAGTCGGTCAAGCCGACGAACCGAATATAGGGACCGATCACGGAAAATGGAAGGCCAAACCAGCACTTGTCCCCGATGCTGAACTCCGCGACCGAGGGTTGACTCGCGCGCTTACTCAATCGAAGCTCGCAATGCGGTGAGGAGTATCCGACCTAGCGCACAGGTTGCGCGGCGCGCCACAAACCTCATCGATCGGATTCGTGGCGCCGACGAGGGGAAGTTTGATGGCCGACTATCTTGCGGATGTGAAGAAGTACGACACCGGCGCGAACGCCGAAGCGGTCGAGAAGATCGTGAAGCATCTGGGCATCGCGCTCAGGAACCGCGATTCCTCGCTGGTTTCCTGCACCGACCCAAAGGAACTCGAGCGTGTGCGCGAGAGTTGGGTTGGCAAGAAGCTCGGCATCACCGATGCCAAGAAAGCCGATGCCGCTATCGAGAAGACATGCCAGGCGATGCATGCCGACCACAGCAAGCACCGGGTGACTTTCTACTATCTGGTCGCGAAGGATCTGGGCAAGCTCGGCTCTCTCTGAGACCTTTGATAATTCTACTCTGGCGGCCGACTAGCGGGGTTTCTGCGCTTCCGATGCTCACGTACTTTAAGTACGCTCCGCTGCGGTTCTCGATAACCACGCTATTCGACTCGCCAGAGCGAATTCTGAAAAGGTCTCTATCCTGCGTCGGTGTAGAAGACTTCAGACAAGCGTGGCGGCGACGCTCGTATGCGCTATGATCGGTCAAATCTCGAATCGAGGCGGAGCCGATGCGCCAATATCTCGACCTGTTGAAGCACGTGCTGGAAAACGGCGCCGACCGCGGCGACCGTACCGGTACCGGCACGCGCTCGGTGTTCGGCTACCAGATGCGCTTCGACCTGTCGCGCGGCTTCCCGGTTACCACCACCAAGAAGTTGCATCTGAAGTCGATCATTCACGAGTTGCTCTGGTTCTTGGCCGGCGACACCAACATCAAATATCTCAACGACAATGGCGTCACCATCTGGGATGAGTGGGCCGACGAGAATGGCGATCTCGGCCCCGTTTACGGCAAGCAATGGCGTTCCTGGCCGGACGGCCATGGCGGCGAGATCGACCAGATCGCGAATCTCCTCAAGGAGATACGCAGGAATCCTAACTCGCGCCGGCTGATCGTTTCTGCGTGGAACCCGGCCGAGGTGGAGGCCATGGCGCTCCCGCCCTGCCACTGCCTGTTCCAGTTCTATGTCTCGGAAGGCCGGCTTTCCTGCCAGCTCTATCAGCGCTCGGCCGATATCTTCCTCGGCGTGCCATTCAACATCGCGTCATACGCCCTGCTGACCATGATGGTGGCTCAGGTCACAGGCTTGAAGCCCGGCGACTTCGTCCACACGCTGGGTGACGCGCATCTCTATTCGAACCATTTCGAACAGGCGCGCGAGCAGATGCGGCGCACGCCGAAGCAACTGCCGACGATGTGGATCAACCCGGAGGTGAAGGACCTGTTTGCCTTCCGCTTCGAGGATTTCCGGCTTGAGAACTATTTCGCCGACGCCAGCATCAAGGCGCCGATCGCGGTTTGAGTCGCTGAGATCCGGTCAGTCGATGCCGACCATGACGTCGGAAGCCTTGATGACGGCGTAAGCCTGCTTGCCCTTTTCAAGCTGAAGGTCGGCGACGGCTTCATTCGTTATCGATGAGGTGACGATGACGCCGCCGCCGATGTCGATGCGGACGTGCGAGGTGGTCGCGCCCTTGACGATCTCGGTGACCTTGCCCTTGAGAATGTTGCGCGCGCTGATCTTCATAGGTGCTTCCTCTCAGGTTGTTTCGCAGTGTCTTACCAGAACATTTGCGCCATGCCACCGCTCATCGCGCAGCGATACAGATTGGTCTTTCGATCAGTCGCGGCCCTTCCCTTGTTATGTTCATCCGGATATATCGGTTTCGGGCTTTCGGCCGCACGGATTTCAACAGGGAGAGTTTCATGACGAACAAAGGTTTTGGATTGAAGGCGATTGCAATCGGGGGATTGACGGCAATGCTCATGGCTGCCGTGCCGGCGGCTCATGCCGACGATAAGCTCACCGTGTTCGCGGCCGCCAGCCTCAAGGACGCGCTCGACGCAGTCAACAAGGCTTGCGAGCCGGAAGTCGGCGAAGCCGCGACCATTTCCTATGCGGCGAGCTCGGCGCTGGCCAAGCAGATCGAAGGCGGCGCGCCTGCCGACGTCTTCGTCTCGGCCGACCTCGACTGGATGAAGTATCTCTCGGACAAGAAGCTGACCAAGCCGAATACCGAAGTGAAGCTGCTTGGCAACCAGATCGTGCTGGTCGCGCCGAAGGATTCCAAGGTCGAGGCGAAGGTCGAAAAGGGCTTCGATCTCGCCAAGCTTCTCGGCGACGGAAAGCTTGCCATGGGCGATTTCAAGGCCGTTCCGGCCGGCAAATACGGCAAGGCGGCGTTGGAATCGCTCGGCGTCTGGCCGTCGGTCGAAGGCAAGGTTGCGCAGGCCGAGAATGTGCGCGCCGCGCTGAAGCTGGTTTCGACGGGCGAAGCCGCGCTTGGTATCGTCTACGCGACCGACGCGCACGCCGAGAAGGGCGTCAAGGTCGTCGGCACTTTCCCCGAGGGGTCGCATCCGCCGATCATCTACCCGATTGCGCAGACGGCGGATTCGAAGGACAAGAATACGGCTGCCTTCCTGAAATGCGTCGAGTCGGCCAAGGCCGCCGACCTATTCAAGGAACAGGGCTTCACGGTGCTCACGCCGAGCAACTGAGAAAGACCTTGAATCGCATATGAACTGGCTGCTGGACCTCACTCCCGACGAATGGAATGCGGTCCGGCTGTCCATCAAGGTGGCGACGGTGGCGATGATCGCCAGCCTGCCGCCCGGCATCCTGATCGCGCTGTTGCTCGCGCGCGGCCGGTTCTGGGGCAAGACGCTGCTCAACGGGCTGGTGCATCTGCCGCTGATCCTGCCGCCCGTCGTAACCGGCTATCTGCTGCTGCTGACGTTCGGCCGGCGCGGGCCGGCAGGCGCGTTCCTCGCCGAGCATTTCGGCATTGTCTTCTCGTTCCGCTGGACGGGCGCGGCACTTGCCTGCGGCGTCATGGGCTTTCCGCTGATGGTGCGCGCGATCCGGCTGTCGATCGAGGCGGTGGACCGCAAGATGGAGTCGGCCGCCGGCACGCTCGGCGCCAACCCGCTCTGGGTTTTCGCCACCATCACGCTGCCATTGATCCTGCCCGGCCTGATCGCCGGCGCCATCCTGTCCTTCGCCAAGGCGATGGGCGAGTTCGGCGCGACGATCACCTTCGTCTCCAACATCCCCAACGAAACGCAGACGCTGCCCTCGGCTATCTACACCTTCACACAGGTGCCGGGCGGCGACGAAGGCGCGCTGCGGCTGACGCTTATCTCGATCGTCATCTCGATGCTGGCGCTCGTGGCTTCGGAGGTTCTTGCGCGGCGTGTCGGCAGGCGGATGGACATCGAATGACGCTGCTCGTCGATATCCGCCATCGGCTCGGCGATTTCGCCATCGATGCCAGCTTCGAGAGCGCCGGCCGGCTGACGGCGCTGTTTGGGCCGTCGGGATCGGGAAAGTCGACGCTGATCAACCTCATCGCCGGGCTGCTCCGGCCGGAAAAGGGCCGGATCGCGGTAGACGGACGCGTGCTTGTCGATGTCGCGGCCGGCGTCTTCGTGCCGATGCACAAGCGGCGGATCGGCATGGTGTTCCAGGATGCGCGGCTCTTCCCGCATATGAGCGTCGCTTCCAATCTGCGCTATGGCCGCTGGTTCACGCCGGCTTCCGAACGCTACGCCAGCATGGACGCGGTGGTCGAGTTGCTCGGCATCGGCCATTTGCTCGACAGGCGGCCGGCGAAACTTTCGGGCGGCGAAAAGCAGCGCGTTGCGATCGGTCGCGCCCTGCTGGCGAGCCCAAGGCTCCTTTTGATGGACGAGCCGCTCGCCTCGCTCGACGAGGCGCGCAAGGCCGAGATCCTGCCCTATATCGAGCGGTTGCGCGACGAGACGAAGATTCCGATCGTCTATGTCAGCCATTCCATCGCCGAGGTGGCGCGGCTGGCGAGCGACGTTGTGGTGCTTGCGCACGGCAAGGTCGCGGCTTTCGGCCCGACCGCGGCGATCATGCAGCGGCTCGACCTTCTGCCGGCGGAGGAACGAGGCGAGGGCGGCGCCGTGCTCGACACCAAGGTGCTACGGCACGACGAGGCTTTCGGCATGACGGTGCTCGGCTCGCGGGCCGGCGAGATCCGCGTGCCGCGACTGGCGAGAGCCGTCGGAGATCCGGTTAGGATACGCGTCCGCGCCCGTGACGTGATGATCGCAACGGAACGGCCGGTCGGCCTCAGCGCGCTCAACATCCTGCCGGGGACGGTGGTTGCGATGAAGCCCGGCGAGGGGCCAGAGGTCGAGGTCGGCATCGACTGCGACGGCGCGATCGTGCTCGCGCGCATAACCGAGCAATCGCGCAAGGGGCTTGGGCTGCAACTCGGCAGCAAGGTGTTCGTGGTGGTCAAAACCGTAAGCTTCGACAGGGCAAACACCGGTGCGGGCCTGCCGGCTGAGGCCAGCGTATGAGGAATTCGATCCTGCCGCTATGTATGTTTGGAATAGCGATATTGCCGAGCAAGGTCTATTGTAACGGCGTGAGCGCGTAGGAGAAAAAATGCCGTCGCTGAGCCTGCGGATAAATCTCGATCCGGACGGACGCATCGGTCCGGGCAAGATCGAGCTTCTGGAGCAGATCGCTTCGTTCGGTTCGATCTCGGCCGCGGCGCGCGGCATGGAGATGTCCTACAAGCATGCCTGGGACCTGGTCGAGGACATGAACCGCGTTTTCGGCAAGCCGCTGGTCGCCGCGCAAACCGGCGGCCGGAAGGGCGGCGGCGCGCAATTGACCGCGGTGGGCCTCGCGGTGGTGAGCCGGTTCAGGGCGATCGAGCGCGCGGCAGCATCAGCAGCCGCAGTGCACATGCAGGCCCTGCAGGCCGAAATCGACGCCGGCTGATTACCGGCTTCGAACCGCTATTCTTCCGGTTGGCCGGGCTTGCGCAGCAGGTAGGTGTCCATGATCCAGCCCTTTTCCCGCCGGGCTTCCTCGCGGACCTTCTCTATTTCATCGCCTATGTCGCCGACGCGGCCCGAAAGAATGATCTCGTCGGGCGTGCCGAGGTAGGCACCCCACTGGATGAGGACATCCTTGTCGGCCAGCGTGTTGAAAGCGCATTTGCCGTCGAGCATCACCACCGCGCTGCCGGCATTGGCCGGCAGTCCTTCCTCGGTGAGGCGGCGGCCGGTGGTGATGAGAACCGAATCCCCGATACGGTTGAGCGCCGTGGCGTGCGAGGCGGCAAGCGCCTGGATCGCGGTGATGCCAGGAATGACCTCGAGTTCGAAGCCGACATTACCCCGGAGGCGCACGCGCTGGAGGATGCGCAACGCACTGTCGTAGAGCGACGGGTCGCCCCAGATCAGGAAGGCGCCGATGCCGTCTTCGGCGATCTCGTCGCGGATCAGGCCTTCGTAGATCGCCGCGATCGCCTCATGCCAATCGTCGACTGTCGACCGATATGAGGCGGCGGGCTCTGCCCGCACCGGCACGTCAAACTCGACGCGGCGCGATTTCGGATTGGTGACGAAGCGGTCGCAGATATGCCGCCGCAGCTCGGCGAGATCGTTCTTCTTCGCCCCTTTGTCTGGAATGAACAGCACATCGGCGCGGTTCAGGCCGTTGATGGCCTGCACCGTCATGTGTTCAGGATTGCCGGCTCCGATGCCGATGACAAGAAGCTTGCGCATGGAGCGATCTCCTGCCTGATCGGGCGAGCGGTGTCCAGCACGCGCATAGTCATCGGCGAAAGCAGGAAGGACTTTGAAACGCTCCGTTGAAATGGCTAGATGGGGATGCGCATCCGGCCAACCCGGTATGACGCGGAGAGGGGTAGACATGTCACGCATCGTCCTGACCGCAGCGCTGGCATTCTTGGCTGCGCCGGCCTTCGCCAACGATTCCGTCGCCGAGCTCGGCACCGGCGGCCTGATCCTGTCGCGCAGCGATGCCGTCACCATGGAAAGCGAGGACCTTTACATTTCGCCGGAGAGGGTGACCGTCGACTACGTCTTCCGCAACAACACCGACAAGGATGTCGATGCGATCGTCGCCTTCCCGATGCCCGACATTTCGGGCGATCCGGAAGAAATGCCGGCGATCCCTGAAAATCAGAGCGACAACTTCCTCGGCTTCGAGGTGACGATCGACGGTGTCGCCACCAAACCGCAGCTCGAGCAGAAGGCGTTTTCGCTCGGCATCGACGTCAGCGCCGACCTGAAGGCGCAGAATGTACCGTTCAATCCGTTCGGCGACGCCGCCAAGGCAGCACTTGCGAAACTGCCGCAAGCGGTCGCCAAGGACTGGGAGAGCCGCGGCATCATCATCGAGGACCCGGAAACGGACAATGGCCAAGGTGGCACGATTTCCTATACGCCGTTCTGGCAGTTGCGTTCGACCTACTGGTGGCGCTCAACCTTCCCAGCGAACAGCCAAGTCCACGTCTCGCATCGCTACAAGCCGAGCGTCGGCGGCACGTCCTCGGTCAGCTTCTATTATGACGGCAAGTTCCAGGGCCAGTACGATACCTACAAGACCCGTTACTGCATGGACGATACGTTTGAGAATGCCGTGCGCAAGGCGGCCAAGGCGGACCCGGACGGCTATCCGAAGTATTTCGAGAACCGTATCGCCTACATCCTGACCACCGGCGGCAACTGGGCGTTGGGCAATATCGGCAATTTCAAGCTAACCATCGACAAGGGCAACCCCAACAACCTCGTTTCCTTCTGCGGCAACAACGTCCGCAAGGTCGGTCCGACGACGTTCGAGATGACGGCCAAGGATTTCTATCCCGAGCACGACATCGACATCCTGCTGCTCGTGCCTTCCAACAACAGCGGGAATGGTGGCTGATGGACATCGCGATCTATGTCGCCATAGCGGAGAACGGGGTGATTGGCCGCGACGGCGGCCTGCCCTGGCGGCTTTCCACCGATCTCAAGCGCTTCAAGGCCGACACGATGGGCAAGCCGATCGTCATGGGCCGCAAGACCTATGAAGGCATCGGTCGGCCACTGCCGGGCCGGCTCAACATCGTGGTGACGCGCGACAAGGGCTGGCGCGCCGACGGCATCGAGGTCGCGCACTCGCTGGACGAGGCGATCACGCTTGCCAAGGTGCGGGGCCGGTGCATGGCCGGCGCCGAAGAGGTCTGCGTGGTTGGCGGCGGCGAGATTTATGCCCAGGCTCTGCCCCTTGCCGATCGCCTGCATGTCACGCATGTGCTGGCCACGGTCGACGGCGACGCGCATTTCCCGCCGATCGATCCCGCCGTCTGGCGGGTCACCCGCTCCGAGGACTTTCCGGCGGGCGAAAAGGATAGCCACGCGACGCGCTATACGGTCTACGAGCGCCGTCGCGACGGTCATTGACGATGACAAAGGGTCGCTATGCGCCCAAATCGGACGACGCCGGCGGCGGACTGCGTTGAAAGCGCGCCAAGGCGTCCCTATACAAGGACGACACCACAGCGCCGTGCGTCCAACTGGAGGCAAGAGGTCGCTGTAAAACTTTGATTTGGCGCATGTTTCCTTTTCGAAAGCCGATTGCCGGTTTTTGGGGGCATGCGATAGGATCGCGCCGCAAGGCCTGAGGGAACCGAAGCGAAAGGACATTCATGCCCTGGAACGACAAAAGCGGTGGCGGCGGCCCATGGGGCGGCGGCGGCAATCAGGGGCCCTGGGGGCAGGGACCGAAGGGGCCAAGCGGCCCGCAAGGCTCGCCGCCCGACCTCGAGGATATCATTCGTCGTGGCCAGGACAGGCTGCGCCGCGCCCTTCCGGGCGGTGGCGGCGCCAGCCCCGCCGTCTTCGGGCTGATTGCGCTCGCGCTGATCGCGCTGTGGGCCTTCAAGGCGATCTATACGGTGCAGCCGGATGAAGTCGCGGTCGAGTTGCGCTTCGGCAAGCCGAAGGCGGAGCTTTCGCAGCCCGGTCTGCATTTCCACTGGTGGCCGATCGAAACGGTCGAGACAGCCAAGATTTCCGAACAGTTGGTCAGCATCGGTGGCGGATCCGGCGCGACTTCGGGGCTCATGCTTTCCGGTGACCAGAACATCGTCAACGTGCAGTTCTCGGTCGCCTATCAGGTCTCCGACCCCCGGAACTATCTGTTCGACGTCTCCGACCCTGACGGCATGCTGACGCAGGTGGCCGAAAGCGCCATGCGCGAAGTCGTGGGACGGCGCCCGGCCCAGGATATCTTCCGTGACGATCGCCAGGGCATCGCGACTTCGGTACGCGAGATCATCCAGGCGACGCTCGACGGCTACAAGACCGGCCTTCAGGTCAATGCCGTCTCCATCGAGGACGCGGCCCCGCCGCGCGAGGTGGCGGATGCCTTTGACGAGGTGCAGCGCGCCGAGCAGGACGAGGACAAGTTCGTCGAGCAGGCCAACCAGTACTCGAACCAGAAGCTCGGCCAGGCGCGCGGCCAGGCGGCACAGGTCCGCGAGGACGCGGCCGCCTATAAGAACCGTGTCGTGCAGGAGGCCGAAGGTGAGGCGCAACGCTTCATCTCCGTCTACGACGAATACGCCAAGGCGCCTGACGTGACGCGCCGGCGCCTTTACCTGGAAACGATGGAGAAGGTCCTGAAGGATTCGAACAAGGTCATCGTCGAGCAGGGTAACGGGCAAGGGGTTGTTCCCTACCTGCCGCTGCCGGCACTGCAACAGAAGGCGCCGCCGGCGCCGGTGCTGGGAGGTAACCAGTGATGGTCAACCGTCTTCCCATCATCGCAGTCATCGCGGCTGTCCTTCTCTTCCTGCTCTATTCCTCCGTGTTCGTGGTCAATGCGGGCCAACAGGCGATCGTGCTGAGATTCGGCGAGATCATCGACGTCAAATCCGAGCCTGGCATCTACTTCAAGGCGCCGTTCGCCTTCTTCGACGCCGACAGCGTGCAGATGGTCGAGAGGCGGGTGATGCGCTTCGACCTCGACAACATCCGTGTCCAGGTCTCCGGCGGCAAGTTCTACGAAGTCGACGCCTTCATCGCCTATCGCATCTCTGATCCACGCACCTTCCGCGCGGCGGTCTCAGGCCAGGTGGAACTCGCCGAAGCGCGGCTGAAGACGCGTCTCGATGCTGCGCTCCGCCGCGTCTATGGCTTGCGCGACTTCGAGGCAGCGCTGTCCGAGGAACGCGGCGTCATGATGCGCGAGGTGCGCGATCAACTGCGCCCTGACGCGACATCGCTCGGCCTAGATATCGAGGACGTGCGCATCCGCCGGACGGATCTGACCGCCGAGGTCTCGCAGCAGACTTACGACCGCATGAAGGCGGAGCGCCTGGCGGAAGCCGAGCGGCTGAGAGCCCGCGGCAACGAAGCGGCACAGCGTATCAAGGCCCGCGCCGACCGCGAGGTCGTCGAGATCGTCGCCGAGGCGCAGAAGGAATCCGAGATCCTGCGCGGCGAGGGCGATGCACAGCGCAGCGCTACCTTCGCCGAGGCCTACAAGCGAGATCCGGCCTTCTTCGACTTCTACCGTTCGATGAACGCCTACGGCACGGCGTTGGACAACACCGGCACCACCATGGTGCTGTCGCCCAACTCCGAGTTCTTCCGCTTCTTCCGCGATCCCGACAGCAAGCCAGCCCCGGGACTGGCGACCACGCAACCGGGAGCCGCGCAGCCGGCACCCGTCGCTCCGGCCGCGCCGGCAACGCAACCCAGCACTGCCCAGTAACGGGCGGTGCAGGATTTCCTCGCGGCTATCGGCTTGGTCCTCGTCATCGAGGGCCTGGTCTATGGCGGGTTTCCAGGGCTCGCCCGGAAACTGGCGACCGAGGTGCTGTCGATGCCGGAGAAATGTGCTCCGGTTCGGCGGCCTGGCCGCAATCGCCATCGGTGTCGGCATCGTCTGGCTGGTGCGCGGCTAATGAATTTCGTGGTGCCGAAGCGATTGACGATTTATCCTCTGCCAACTGCGATAGCCGCAAACGCGCCTTATTTCTTGCCAACATGACCAGGCACGGCGTTTTTGCGGAAGCGCTTTTCCTATCAGAAACACCGGGAGGCCCACGATGATATCGGTTACCTTGTTGCGGGCGGCGCGACGCACGCTTTTCGCCGGCGCCACGGCGTTCGTCGTCGGCACGCTTGCCGTTCCCTCTTTCGTTGCACCCTCGATCGCATCCGATGCACCGCCTTCCGTCGCCGATCTGGCCGAGCGCCTGCTGGGCGCGGTGGTCAACATCTCGACCTCGCAAACGGTGAAGGGCACGGACGGGCCGGGCGCGGTGCCGATGCCGCAACTGCCCGAAGGCTCGCCGTTCCAGGATTTCTTCGACGACTTCTTCAAGAACCGAGGCGGCGACAAGGGCGGCACGCAGAAAGTCCAGTCGCTCGGCTCGGGCTTCGTGATCGACGCCGACCAGGGCATCGTGGTGACCAACAACCACGTCATCACCGACGCCGACGACATCGAGGTGAATTTCTCCGACGGCATCACGCTGAAGGCGACGCTGGTCGGCACCGATCCCAAGACCGACGTCGCGGTGCTCAAGGTCGACCCGAAGGGCCACAAGCTGACCTCGGTGAAGTTCGGCGACTCGACCAAGATGCGCGTCGGCGACTGGGTGATGGCGATCGGCAACCCGTTCGGCCTTGGCGGCACCGTGACGGTCGGTATCGTCTCGGCGCGCAACCGCGACATCAATTCGGGCCCCTATGACGATTTCATCCAGACCGACGCCGCCATCAACCGCGGTAATTCCGGCGGTCCCTTGTTCAACAGCTCGGGCGAGGTCATCGGCATCAACACGGCGATCATCTCGCCCTCGGGCGGCTCGATCGGCATCGGCTTTTCGATTCCCTCGCAACTCGCGGCGGGCGTGGTCGATCAACTCCGCCAGTATGGTGAAACAAGGCGCGGCTGGCTTGGCGTGCGCATCCAGCCGGTGACGGACGACATCGCCGAAAG
>NZ_JANINM010000436.1 GCF_024509055.1 Mesorhizobium sp.
TGTCTTTTTCATTGAGCACTCCCTGATGTTCTCCCAAGCCCCTCTATCAGGCTCGCGAAGGGCGCATATAAGCACCGTTTTCCGGGCTTTGGAACACCCCGTTTGCGTACCCCACGGGAAGCAGGAAAAGATTCCGCAATTTGCTCGAATGGCAGAAAAAATGAGCAGAATTTTCTGCTCACGATATTGTTAACGACTGCATTTTTTTATTGATCGACAGCCTCCCGAAAATCGCCGGCCGCCACCCGCTCCGTGCCGCGGGGAGGCGTCCTCAACCTTGTTCCGCGAGGCAACCGCCTGGGCGGCTTTCCAGAAGGTGTCGGTGATCGCAGTGCTGCCATCGAGCGCTCGGTAAAGGCGTATCTGCAGGTCGAGTTGCCAGTCCTCGCCTTCAGCTGCCGGCACGAGCGATCCGGCTCGCAGTTCGCCCTCAATCAGGCTCTCCGGAAGCCAGCATAGCCCGGTCCCCGTCAGAGCCAGCGTCTTCAGGCCGGCGCTGATAGTGTTCTCGTGCACGGTGCGACGCAGGAAATCTGGTCGCGTCGCAAAGAGACGCTGCAGCGCCACGCCGAAGAAGGAGCTGAAACCATAGCTCAGATAAGGCACGACCATGCGCCCGGCCACCGCCCGCTCAAGCAAGCCGGCGCCGGGCACGAGCTGATTGCGGATGCGAAGCTCGGGCGCGCTGACCGGGATTACCTTGTCGTTGCCGATGACGATGAAATCGAAGCGTTCCCGATCGAGGTGGAAGGCCACGTCCTGATGCGCATAGGTCAGGAAGAAATCCGCCTCGCCGTCGGTCAATGCCGCAAGGTTCGCCTCGATCCCGCCGCGGTCGGGAATGAGCGACGTCCGCAAACCCGGCATCTCCGCCTCAAGGCCGCGAAGCCAGGTCGGAAAGAAGGTGACTGTCAGGGTATGGAGCGCGGCAAGCCGGATCATTCCCGGCTCGGCGACCGGCTGCAGCATTTCCCTGGAGATATAGAACGTGCGGATAACCTCACGCGCCACCGGCAGGAAGTTCCTTCCGGCTGGCGTGAGCTCCGCGGGCATGGTGGCGCGGCTGATCAGGGTGGCGCCGAGCCAGGCCTCCAGCTGCTTGATGCGCCGGCTCAACGCCGACTGGGTGACGTGCCGGATCTCGGCCGCCCGTGAAAAGCTGAAAGTTTCCGCAACGGCAATGAAATCTTCCAGCCATTTGAGTTCCACTTCCCGTGCTCTCCTGCGCGTATGGGGCGCTTCTGACCCTTCGATAGCGCGTTGATTTCAAAATATTATGCAATTTTGGAATGGGCCTTTGTCGAAAATGAATTGGCGCAGTTGGCCAAAGCCGAAGAAGAGTGCTGCGCAACGCTCGTACGACACGGAAGGATGCGACCCGCGTGGGAAGGATCGTCTATAGCAACGGTGATTTCAGGCCTGAGGAGGATGCCCGCGTCAGCATCTTCGACCGGGGCTTCCTGTTCGGCGATGCCATCTACGAGGTGACGGCCGTACTCGCCGGGCGGCTGATCGACAACGATCTTCACCTCGACCGGTTCGAGCGCTCGCTGGCCTCTCTGTCCATCCCGATGCCCGTGCCGCGAAGCCGGCTCGAGCAGATTCAGGCAGAGCTCGTGACACGCAACGAGCTTCGCGAAGGCACGATCTACCTGCAGGTTTCGCGTGGCGAGGCCGACCGCGACTTTCTCTATCCGGAGGGGCTCGCACCGAACCTCATCGCCTTCACCCAGGCAAGGAAGCTCGCCGACACACCCGCGCAAAGAAACGGCATCGCCGTCGACCTGGCCGAGGACCTGCGTTGGGCGAGGCGCGACATCAAGACCGCGATGCTGCTGGGCCAGGTGCTGGCGAAGCGCCAGGCCCGGACCGCGGGGTTTGACGATGTCTGGATGGTGGAAGACGGCCTGGTCACCGAAGGGTCTTCTTCGACAGCTTTCATCATCACCGCCGACG
The DNA here is from genome assembly GCF_024509055.1 of Mesorhizobium sp. Classification (GTDB taxonomy): domain Bacteria; phylum Pseudomonadota; class Alphaproteobacteria; order Rhizobiales; family Rhizobiaceae; genus Mesorhizobium. Next base: position 1,957 of record NZ_JANINM010000436.1, read on the forward strand.
GCCGCGTCGTCACGCGGCCCAACTCGCGGTCGACCCTGCCGGGCTGCACCCGCAAGGCGGTGCTGCGGCTCTGCGATGGCCATGGCCTGCGCCTCGAAGAGCGCGCCTTCTCGCCCGACGAAGCACGGGCGGCGGCGGAAGCCTTCGCCACCAGCGCCTCGTCCTTCGTCACGCCCGTGGTGAAGATCGGCGATGCCGAGATCGGAGACGGTCGACCCGGTCCGATGACCCGTCGCCTGCAGTCCTACTACATCGAAGCCGCGCTCGGCGCCGAGCCAGTTCATCCATAACCATAACCCGAAGACCACCAAGAGGAGAACTAAATGAAATTCAACAGGAAGATGATCGGCCTCGCCCTCGGCTCGCTGATAGCCATGGCGGGCACCGCGAACGCAGCCGAGGGCTACGGCGAATGCAAGCTCTACGGCAAGCAGGGCACGGAGCAAATCACCCCTGCGGTTGCCGGCCAGTTCACCGTCATCATCAATCTGCCGGCTGTCGGCGAATTCAACGGCGACACGCCGGAGACGATCACCAGCGGGCGCGAGTTCTGCATGGCGGTCAACATCGCCCATCGTCTCGGCCTCGAAAAGGTCGTCCTGAAGAACGCCTCGTTCGATTCCATCGTCGCGGGCCAGAACAAGGACTTCGACATCGCGCTGGCGCTGATCTCGGTGACCGAGCCGCGCAAGAAGGTGGTCGACTTCTCGACGCCCTATGCCTTCGGCTCCTATGGCCTGGCGGCCAAGGCCGGATCGAGCGTGACGGCGGAGAACGTGCGCGACGCCAAGTTCGGCACGCAGGCCGGCACGACCATGGTGTCCTGGGCGCAGGATACACTGCAGGCGAAGAACCTGTCGGTCTTCGACGACACCGGCGCCATGTTCACCGCAGTCGCGGCGGGCAATGTCGACGTGGTCATGACCGACCTGTCGGTCGTGCTCGGCCAGGTTGCCGCCTCGAACGGCAAGCTCGCCGTTATCGGCCAATACCAGACCGGCGGCGAGACCGCAGGAATCTATCCGAAGGGATCATCGGCGAAGCCCGTGATCGACAAGATCATCGCCGAGATGAAGGAAGACGGCACGCTGAAGGAGCTTGAGGCCCAGTACCTGGCACCCGCCTGGGGCGGCAAGACGCCGGCCGACGTTCCGGTCTGGAAATACTGACCCTATGGAAGCACCCGGTCACCTCGCGGTATCGGACGAAGGGCGCGCCGCCAAATGGCGCGCCCGCTCCGTCACTCGCACACACCGCGGCCGCGCAGCACTGACCCTTGCCGTGGCCGCGCTGACCTTCATGGCCGTTGCGGTCTCGGCACAGCATATCGGCTCCTTCGCGGTCTCACAGGGCATCCCTTCTGCCGCCGTGCTGGTGCCGGGAATCGTCGCGGCGCTGGCCGCGGCGGTCGTACTGGTCATGGCCGTGCGGGCCTTCCTGAAATCACTCGCTTCTGCCCGCAGCACCGATATCCATGCCGCCCGCGCGCTTGGAGCCGATGCCTCGATGGCCTCATGGCAGGCGATCTCCTGGTGCGGAGCCCTGCTGATCGTGACCGTCTGTGCATGGTTCATGGTGGTGAACGACGCCGCCGTCAGCCGCACCTTCTTCGATCTCGCGCTGATCCGCCAATCGGCAGGCAAGGTGCTGTGGGCGTTCGGCACGAACATCACCATCTTCGCGGTCTCGGCGGTGCTGATCCTGATCTGGTCGCTGGTGGTTGCGGTCGCCCGAACGCTTCCCGGCGAAGCGGGCCGGCCCCTGCGCTTCCTGGCAATCGCCTATGGCGACCTTTTTCGCGGCTTGCCGGCCATTATCACCATCTATCTGATCGGCTTCGGCTTGCCGCTCACCAACCTGCCGGTGCTGTCGCATCTGTCCTCGACGACCTATGCGATCATCGCGCTGACCCTGACCTATGGCGCCTACACTTCCGAGGTCTACCGTGCCGGCATCGAAGGGGTTCATCACAGCCAAGTCGCCGCCGCCCGGTCGCTCGGGCTCAGCCATTTCCGGACGATGCGCTACGTCGTCGTGCCGCTCGCCGTGCGCAACATCATCCCGCCGCTGATGAACAACTGCATCAGCCTGCAGAAGGACACGGCGCTGGTGGCCATCATCGGCACCATCGACGCCTTCAACCAGTCCAAGATCATCGCGGCAAACAATTTCAACCTGTCGGCGGTGACGACGGTGGCTATCCTGTTCATCGTCATCACCATTCCCCAGGCACGCTTCGTCGACCGGCTGATCGATCGCGACCGGCGCCGGATCCGGGCGGGAGGCTGAAGCATGGCGCTGCTTGAAATAAACGGCGTGACCAAGCGCTACGGCCCGCTGGAGGTCATTTCGAACCTGTCGCTGTCGGTCGACGAGCATGAGGTGATCTGCCTGATCGGCCCATCCGGTTGCGGCAAGTCCACGCTGCTGCGCTGCATCAACCGGCTGGAGGAGATTTCGCTCGGCGAGATCCGCATCCATGGCGACCGGATCACCGGGCCCGGGGTGGACCTCGACCGGCTGCGGCGCGACATCGGCATCGTCTTCCAGGGATACAATCTCTTCCCTCACATGACGGTTCTGGAGAACACAACGCTCGCGCCCCTTAAGGTGATAGGCATGGGCCGGCGCGAGGCACGGGACAAGGCGATGGCCTTTCTCGAGCGCATCGGCCTTGCTCACAAGGCGGGCGACTATCCCGACCGGCTCTCGGGCGGCCAGCAGCAGCGCGTGGCAATCGTGCGTGCCCTGATGATGGACCCGATGCTGCTTCTGCTGGATGAGATCACCTCGGCCCTCGATCCCGAACTCGTCGCCGAAGTGCTCGACATCGTGCGCGACCTTGCGGCTCGCGGAATGACGATGATGCTCGCCACGCATGAAATGGGATTTGCCCGCGAGGTTGCCGACAGGATCTGTTTCCTTCAGTCGGGAACAGTCTATGAACAGGGGCCGCCCGCGGAGATCTTCGGCAATCCGAGGGGCGAACGCACACAGGCGTTCCTGCGCAGCCTGAAAAAGGCCGGGCGCCTCTGACCTAGAGCCGGATGATTTCAGGTCGGGTCGACCTGAAATTTGAATCCGGCTCTAAATCAAAGAGATCGAGCATGATGTCGTCCGAAAACCGCTTCACACTTTTCGGCATCATGCTCTAGGGACGATGAAAAGGCTCGGCATGCCGTCAGCACGCGATCTCGGCCTGGGTTCGGGCCTCCTCCCGCCAGGGCCGCTCAACGCCATCACCGATGTCGGCGGGGTGACGGTCGGCCATTGCACGCTGCATGGCGATGGCCTCGCCACCGGTGTCACCGCCATTCTCCCGCATCAAGGTGACCTCTTCCGCCACAAGGTTCGCGCGGGGGTCGAGGTGATCAATGGTTTCGGGAAGTCGGTAGGCCTGATGCAGGTCGCCGAAATGGGAACGGTCGAGACCCCGATCCTTTTGACCAACACCTTCTCCGTCTCCGCCTGCGCGCAAACGCTGGCGCGCCGGGCGATAGCTGCCAACCCGGAGATCGGGCGCAAGACATCCACGGTCAATCCGCTGGTCTTCGAATGCAATGACGGCGCGATCAACGACATCCAGGCCATGGCCGTCACCGCCGCCGAAGTCGAAGCGGCACTCGCCGACGCCAAGGGCGGCGAGGTGCCGCAAGGCGCGATCGGGGCCGGAACCGGCATGACATCCTTCGGCTTCAAGGCCGGAATCGGCTCCGCCTCGCGCCTGATGCGGATCGACAAGCATGATTACGTACTTGGCGCCCTGGTGCTGGCCAATTTCGGGCGCGCCGGCGATCTGGTGCTTCCGGATGGCCGGCGCCCGAATCCGATCGATACGGCGGAAGCGGAAAAGGGCTCGGTCATCGTCATTCTCGCCACCGACCTGCCGCTTGGCGACCGCCAACTCCGCCGCGTCGCTCGCCGGGCGGGCGCCGGACTGGCTCGCCTGGGTGCCTTCTGGGGCAATGGCAGCGGTGATATCGCGCTGTGCTTCACGACGGCCGATCCGGTGGCGCATGAGCCGAGAGCCGCCTTCCAGCCGGTGCGCCAGCTTGCCGAGGATCGTATCGACATGCCGTTCCGTGCCGCCACGGAGGCGACGCAGGAGGCAGTGCTCAATGCGCTTTGTGCCGCGCCCGCCATGGCCGGCCGCGCGGGCCGGACGTTTCCCGCGCTTTGCCAATGGTTGAAGGAGAACCCGTTGCCATGAAGGTGTTTGTCAGCGCCGACATCGAAGGCACAGCCGGCATCGCCCATTGGGACGAGGCCAATCGCAGCCATGCCGATTACCGCGAGTTCCGCGCCTTGATGACGGCCGAGGTGGTTGCCGTCTGCGAGGGCGCACGCGCAGCCGGCGCCGAAGAAGTCGTCGTCAAGGACGCACATGACAGCGGTCGCAACCTCATTGTCGATCTGCTGCCTGATTATGTCCGCATCATCCGCGGCTGGTCGGGCCATCCCGATGGCATGATGTTCGGCCTGGCCGGTGGTTTCGCAGCCGCGCTCTATGTCGGCTACCACTCCAAGGCGGGAACCGAGACAAACCCTCTCGCGCACACCACGACGACCCGTATCTCGCGGCTGCTGCTGAACGGCGAAGTCGCTTCCGAGTTCACGATGAACGCGCGCTGCGCGGCCGGTTACGGCGTGCCCTCGGCATTCCTCGCTGGCGATGCGGGCATCTGCGCCGACGCTCGCGCGATGGTTCCCGGTATTGCGACGGTAGAGACATTGGAGGGCGCGGGTCGCGCCGCCAATTCGCTGTCGCCGGCCCGGGCCCGCGCGCTGATCCGAGAAGGTGTCGCGAAGGCGCTTTCGGGCGATCTCACCGAACTTATGCCGCAGGCGGCGGAGAGCTACGAAGCGGTCGTCGAGTTCTGCAATCCGTCGGACGCCTACCGGGCCTCGTGGTATCCGGGCGCGCGCGCTCACGGGCCTCGCGCGGTGGCTATTTCCGCGACGGATTTCTTCGATATCCAGCGGGCGCTGCGCTTCATGCTGGCGTAGGCCGCGAGCCGCCGGGAAAGAGCCGGCGGCCTTTGTCCGGAATTGTTCACTTCTAAGCCGCGATGTTCGAAGCGGCGTCTTCGGCACCTGCAAACAAGCGTTCGTTGCAGTCCTGGCGTCGGGCTTTCGACGGCAAATCTTTCCCCGTCCTGCCGCTGGGGCAAGACTTGCACGGCCGCCGATAGAGGCAATACATAGTTGCAGGCTGGATTTCCCGAGGAATCCGCAACAGGCGCGGAGGACGCTTCCGGTCTGGAAGCGGGCGCGGCAAGGCATCGAGACCAGAGGCAACAGGGAGGGACAGGTGGCAAAAACAGAAAAGACGACGCCCCCGGCCAAAGCAAAGGCCGCCGATGCCAACGCGTCCAAGGCGTCAGCCGCCAAGACCGCTTCGAAGCCGAAGGCCGCCACCAAGCCGGCCGCGGCCAAGCCGGCAAAGGCAGATGCCAGACCAACTGCTTCAAAAGCCAAGGCCAGCAAACCAAACGGAAAGGCCGCGCCGGCCGCGAGCGCGGCCAAGCCCGCCTCCGCGCCGAGCAAACGCTTGCCGCAGGCACTCGCGCAGCTCGCAGCCGGGCTGCCGGACAAGCCGTGGCTCAAGAACTATCCGAAGAACATGCCGGCCGACATCGGCCCCCTGCCCTATGGCTCCATCGGCGACTTCCTCGTCGGCGCCTGCAAGCAGTTTGCCGGTCGGCCGGCCTTCGTGTGCGTGGGTAAGTCGATCGCCTATGCGGAGCTCGAGCGGCTTTCGGCGGCGTTCGGCGCCTATCTGCAGTCGAAGGGACTGGAGAAAGGCGCGCGCGTCGCACTGATGATGCCCAACGTGCTGCAATATCCGGTGGCGATGATGGCGGTGCTGCGCGCCGGCTACACCGTGGTGAACGTCAATCCGCTCTACACGCCGCGCGAGCTGGAGCACCAGCTCAAGGATTCCGGCGCGCAGGCTATCGTCATCCTCGAGAATTTCGCCGGCACGCTGCAGGCGGTGATTGCCAGGACGCCGGTCAAGCATGTCGTGGTCGCGGCGATGGGCGATCTGCTGGGCGGCCTCAAGGGCGCGATCGTCAATCTCGTCGTGCGGCGGGTGAAGAAGATGGTGCCGGCATGGTCGCTGCCCGGACATGTCAAGTTCAACGACGCGGTCAAGGCGGGCTCGGCGATCGCCTTCAGGCCGGTAGCAGTCTCCGCCGATGACATCGCCTTCCTGCAATATACCGGCGGCACGACGGGCGTCTCGAAGGGTGCGACGCTGCTGCATCGCAACGTGCTGGCCAACGTCGTGCAGAACTCGCTTTGGGTGGAAGACGCCTACACGATCAAGCCCAAGCCGGCGCATCTCAATTTCATCTGCGCGCTGCCGCTATACCATATCTTCGCACTGACGGTGAACGCGCTGATGGGCATGCAGCAGGGCGCCCAGAACGTGCTCATCCCGAACCCGCGCGACATTCCGGGCTTCGTCAAGGAGCTGCGTAAATATCCGGTCCACATCTTCCCCGGCCTCAACACGCTATTCAACGCGCTGCTCAACAATGAGGATTTCCGCAAGCTCGACTTCAAGCCGCTGATCCTGACGCTGGGCGGCGGCATGGCGGTGCAGAAGGGCGTGGCCGAGCGCTGGAAGGCGCTCACCGGCTGCGCGGTGAGCGAGGGCTATGGCCTGTCCGAGACCTCGCCGGTGGCGACCGCCAACAAGTTCACCTCCAGCGAGTTCACCGGCACGATCGGCCTGCCGCTGCCTTCGACGGAGATCGCCATCCGCGACGACGACGGCAACAATGTGCCGCTCGGCGAAGTCGGAGAGATCTGCATCCGCGGTCCGCAGGTGATGGCCGGCTACTGGAACCGCCCCGATGAAACCGCCAAGGTGATGACCAAGGACGGTTTCTTCAAGTCGGGCGACATGGGCTTCATGGACGAGCGCGGCTATACCAAGATCGTCGACCGCAAGAAGGACATGATCCTGGTCTCCGGCTTCAATGTCTATCCGAATGAGCTGGAAGAGGTCGTGGCGCAGCATCCCGGCGTGCTCGAAGTTGCGGCGATCGGCGTGCCGGACGAGCATTCGGGCGAAGTGCCGAAGCTGTTCGTGGTCAAGAAGGATCCGGCGCTGACGGTCGAAGCGCTCACCGCCTATTGCCGCGAGAACCTGACCGGCTACAAGCGGCCGAAATACATCGAATTCCGCACCGAGCTGCCGAAGACCCCGGTCGGCAAGATCCTGCGGCGCGCGCTGCGGGAATAGATTTGAGCGATCCGCCGGTCGCCGGAACGCCCGAGCCATCCAAGGGCGTCGATCCGGCGGCGTTCATCGAGTCGAACATGCGGCTTGCACCGGTGCCTTCGCTGCCGGAAATCCGCCTTTACATGGCCCACCCCGGCAGCGGGTTAAGGCACCTCCTCGAGCCGGACGACGGCGACGAAATGGCGTCCGAACCGCAACCGCCATACTGGGCCTACCCCTGGGCCGGCGGCGCGGTGCTGGCCCGCTATGTGCTGGACCGTCCGTCGATCGCGGCCGGCAAACGCGTGCTCGACTTCGGCGCCGGCTCCGGCCTCGTCGGCATCGCCGCTGCAAAAGCTGGAGCGCGCGCGGTGACCGCGGCGGAAATTGACCGCAACGGCATCGCCGCGCTCGGCCTCAACGCGGCCGCCAATGGCGTCGACATCACAGTGATCGGGGAGGACATCACCAGCGGTCCGCCGCCCGCCGTCGACCTGGTGCTCGCCGGCGACGTCTTTTACGGCGAGGATGTCGCGCGGCGCGTCATCCCATTTTTCGAGCGCTGCCTCGCGGCCGGCATCGACGTGCTGGTCGGCGACCCCGGCCGCGCCTGGCTGCCCAGGTCGCGGCTCTGCCTGCTCGGCGAATACCAGGTGCCGGACGTCGGCGGAAGCGGCGGCGGTGAACCGAAGCCGAGCAGTGTCTTCGCTTTCGTTTAGGAAAAGACTGACTAGCCGGCTGGCACGCTCACCCGCGCCGAGAGGAAATCCGGCAGGTCGGCGACCGAATCGAGAACGACATCGGCCATCGGCGACAGCGAGTCCCTCGTCCCGGTGCCGGAGAGAACGCCGACCGCCAGCCCGCAGCCGCCGGCGCGCGCCATTTCCAGATCGTGACGATTGTCGCCGACCATGGCGATCTCGCTCGGTTTCAGACCCGTAAGATCGCAGAAGGCCAGAACCGTGTCTGGCGCCGGCTTGGAATTGGCGACCGCATCGTAGCCATAGGCGGCTTCAAAGAGCTGCGCGACGCCGAGCGTGGCGAGCGTCTTTTCAGCGCCGCTGGTCGAATCATTGGTGGCGACGCCCAGCCGATAGGCCCGCTTGTGAAGCGCCCTCAGCGAGTCGACGACGCCGGGCAGCGCGACCGCCATGGCCGAGCCCTGCACCGAGGTGATCTCGTTGAAACGGGCGACGGCGAGCATCTGGTCCTCGTTGGACAGCCGCGGAAACCAGAGCTCGACCACATCCAGGTTCGAGCCTGAGGCAAAGATCGAATCGGGCTTGAAGCGCTTGGTGGCGAAGTCGAAGCCGGCCGCGGCGAGCAGCCGATCCGCCTTCCAGCGATCACCGTCGGCGGCATCCATGGCCATGAAGTCGGCAACGCCAAGCCACGTGGCGTTGAAGTCGACAAGTGTCCCATCCTTGTCGAACAGAATTCCCTTGATGTCCGTCAATCCTTTTACTCCGCGCCACGCAATTGGTGGATGTAAGCCACCAACCCGGCAGTCGAGGCGTCGCGTTTTGCGGCAGTCTCCTTGCCTTCCACGACAGGCAGCAGGCCGGTCGCCAATTCCTTGCCGAGCTCGACCCCCCACTGGTCGAAAGAGTTGATGTTGAACAAGGTCCCTTCGACGAAGACGCGATGCTCGTAGAGCGCGATCACCCGGCCGAGCGTGCGCGGGTCGAGCTTGCGATAGAGGATCGTCAGCGAAGGACGGTTGCCCGAGAACACACGATGCGGCGCGATGCGGTCGACATCGGCGGGCTTCATACCCTTGGCCAGCATCTGCGCGCGGGCTTCTTCCAAGGTCCGACCCTTCATGAAGGCTTCCGACTGCGCCAGGCAGTTGGCGAGCAACAGATCGTGCTGATGCTTCATTTCGGGCTCGTGACCGACGGCGGCGGCGAGGAATTCGACTGGAATGAAATCGGTGCCCTGGTGCAAGAGCTGGAAGAAGGCGTGCTGGCCATTGGTGCCTGGCTCGCCCCACACCAGCGGGCCTGTCGGCGTAGTGACCGCATTGCCGTCCAGAGTGACGCTCTTGCCGTTCGATTCCATGTCAAGCTGCTGCAGGTAGGCTGGCAGCCTGGACAGGCGCTGGTCGTAAGGAATGACAGCGCGCGCCGGATATTTGCAGACGACGCGGTGCCACCAGCCGATCAGCCCCAGCAAAACCGGCAGATTCTGCTGTAGCGGCGCGTCGCGGAAATGCTCGTCCATCTCATGCGCGCCGTCCAGGAAGGCGCGGAAGTCGCGCGGTCCGACGGCGATCATCACCGGCAGGCCGATGGCGCTCCACACCGAGTAGCGGCCGCCGACCCAGTCCCAGAAGCCGAAGACGCGGTCGGAAGCGATGCCGAACTTCGCCACCAGATCGAGCGCGGTCGAGACGGCGGCGAAATGCTTGCCGATCGCCTCCTTGCCCAGCGCCTTCTCCACCCATTTGCGCGCCGTCTCGGCATTGGTCATCGTCTCGACGGTGGTGAAGGTCTTGGAGGCGATGATGAACAGCGTCGTCTCGGGGGAAAGGCCCTTCAGCGTGTCGTGGATGTGGGCGCCGTCGACATTCGAGACGTAATGCGCGCGCGGTCCGTCGTGATAAGGCGCCAGCGCGAGCGTGACCATGGCGGGGCCTAGGTCCGAGCCGCCGATGCCGATGTTGACGATGTCGGTGATCTTCTTGCCGGTGGCGCCGGCGGCCTTGCCCGAACGGATGTCGTCGGCGAACGCCCCCATGGCGTCGAGCACCGCGATCACGTCCTTCTTCACGTCCTGGCCGTCGAGCACGATGCCCTTGCCGGTCAGGTTGCGCAGCGCCGTGTGCAGCACGGCGCGATTTTCCGTGATGTTGATCTTCTTGCCTTCGAACATGGCCGCGCGGCGGCCTTCGAGATCGGCGGCTCCGGCCAGCTTCTCCAGCATTGCCATGGTGTCGGCGTCGACGGCGCATTTCGACCAGTCAAGCAGGAGGTGGTCGTCGCTAGCTGAAAACTTCTCGAAGCGCTTGGGATCGGCCGCGAAAGCCTCGCGCATAGTGCCTTTGGCGGCCGCGCGCTGGTCACGCAGGGCGGCGAGTTGCTTGTCGAAGGCTGACTGGTCCACTGGCAGGCTCCCGGCAGGTTTTTAGATTGATACTAGCAGGCCGGATGTTTCCGGCGCGTGTCGTCGCGTCATTCTATCGAGCCGATTTCCGTTTCGTTCAAGCGTCGCGACGCGGCACGGCATCACGCTTTGATGATGCGCCGCAGCATGAATTGATCATGCAATGGATCACTTCGTGACCAATGGATCACTGGCATAAATCCCAGCGATCAGAAAAATTGATTGGCGCAACCCCTTGTGCCACCACTACAGTCGACTGGTCCAGCCAAGTGGAAACAGCTGGCCATCCAAGGAAGATTTCCCATGCCACAGCGCAATGACACGGCCATATGGTCCGGCCTGTTCCGGATTTCGGCCGAATCCGGCCAGACCCTCCAGGCGCAGATCCGCCAAGCGATCGTCGCAGCCATTCTCGATCGGCAGATCGCCGCGTCGATGCCGCTGCCGTCGTGCCGGATTCTGGCGGAAAAACTGGGGGTTGCCCGTGGCACTGTTGTGCTGGCCTTCCAGCAGTTGGTTGACCAGGGCTTCCTGGTGGCGCGCGAGCGGCGCGGCCATTTCGTCAATCCTGACGTGCTGGCCACGCCCGCCAAGCCGCACCAGAAGGCGCCGGACCAGCAGAACGAGATCGACTGGAAGGCGCGCCGACAGATCGCCGCCAGCGACATGCCGCCGCCGGCCAAGCACGACAACTGGATCAAGTCCTCCTACCCGTTCGTCTACGGCCAGTTCGACCCGGCGCTGTTCCCAACCGCGGAATGGCGCGAATGCAACCGCATGGCGCTGGCGGTGCTCGAGATCCGCAACTGGGCGTCCGACATGGTCGACCGTGACGATCCGCTGCTGATCGAGCAGATCCAGGCGCGGCTTCTGCCGCGGCGCGGCATCTTCGCCAATCCGGACGAGATCATCGTGACGCTGGGCGCGCAGAACGCACTCTATATGCTCGCTTCACTGCTGATGACCAAGGGCTCGAAGGTGGCGATGGAAGACCCCGGCTACCCGGATGCCCGATCGATCTTCCGGCTGGCGGGCGCAGACATCCAGCCGGTTCCCGTGGACCAGTCCGGCATCGTGACCTCGGCAATTCCAAGCGATTCCGGCTTCGTCTTCGTCACCCCCAGCCACCATTGCCCGACGATGGTGCCGCTGTCGCCGGAGCGGCGGCAGGACCTCCTGGCGCGGGCCAACCGCAACAACCAGATCATCATCGAGGACGGCTATGACAGCCAGCTTCTCGACGAGGCGCCGCAGCAGGCGCTGAAGAGCCTCGACCGTTCGGGTCGCGTCATCTATGTCGGCTCGATGTCGAAGACGCTGGCTCCGGGCCTGAGGCTTGGCTACATCGTGGCTTCGGCGGGGCTGATCGCCGAACTGCGAGCGCTGCGCCGCTTCATGCTCAGGCATCCGCCGGCGAACAACCAGCGCGCGGTGGCGCTGTTCCTGTCGCTCGGCCACCACGAGGCGCTGGTGCGCCGGCTGTCCTCAGCCTTCGACGAGCGGCGCAAGCGTCTGGTCCATGCGATTTCCGCTTTCCTGCCGGAATGGCGTTCGACCGACTCGGCGGGCGGCACGTCGCTCTGGCTGGAAGGGCCGCGGGGCACCGATTCACGCGGCCTTGCCGAAGCGGCCGCTTCGCGCAGCGTCATCATAGAGCCCGGCGACCGCTTCTTCGACCGCAGCGAAAAGCCCTCTCGTTTCATGCGTTTGGGCATCTCCTCGATCTCGTTGCAGCATATCGAGCCGGGCATCCGGGAACTGGCCACCGCAGCCGGACGCAGGCCCGCGGCAGCCTGATCATCGACGAAGCTTCCTCAAGGGAGTCGGCGGCAGCCGGCTCCCTTTTGCTTTGGTTGCTTTAGTGGCCTGGCATATTCGACGGGATTCTCTGGCTCATAGGCTGCACCAATGCCAGCGGCATAGTCGAGGCATAAAGGGGACGCGGCAGGCCAACGGTGGACCAACCGCCACACGCACTGCCCCAGAAAAGTTAAAGGTGGAGTGCTTTCCATGTCAGTGGCTCTCGAGAAGCAGGAAGCGTTGTCGGACCAGCGTTCGCGGCGGTCCGGCGGGCGCGAAGCGCGCCGCGCCATGCGGGCGGCACCGCTCGCCGACGATGTCCGTCCGGTACGGCCCGGCCTTGAAGGCGGCAGCTATGGGCCATTGAGCCAGAACGACCGTGAGCGCATCCACGAAGCGGTGCTGACGCTCCTGGAGACGGTCGGCTTCGCCAACGCCATTCCATCCTGCATCGAGGCTATGACCAAGGCCGGCGCGACTTATGGCGACGATGGCCGCATCCGTCTGCCCCGCGCGCTCGTGCTGGACACGATCAAGAAGGCGGCCCGCAATTTCACGCTCTACGGCCAGGATCCGAAGCACGACATGACGATTCAAGGCAAGCGCGTGCATTTCGGCACGGCGGGCGCCGCGGTGCACCTGGTCGACGTCGAGAAGCGCGAATATCGCGAATCGCTGCTCCAGGACCTCTACGACGCCGCCCGCCTGGTCGATGGGCTGGACAACATCCATTTCTTCCAGCGCACCATGGTTCCGCGCGACATTCCCGATCCGCTCGATATGGACTTCAACACGCTCTACGCCTGCGTGATGGGGACATCCAAGCATGTCGGCACCTCCTTCACGGTTCGCGAGAACGTGAAGCCGGCGCTGGAAATGCTCTATGCGATCGCCGGCGGCGAGGAGAACTTTCGCGCCCGGCCGTTCGTGTCCAACTCGAACTGCTTCGTCGTGCCGCCGATGAAGTTCGCCGAGGATGCCTGCGGCGTCCTGGAAGCCTGCGTCGAGGGTGGCATTCCGATCCTGCTCCTGTCGGCCGGCCAGGCTGGCGCCACCGCGCCGGCGGCAATTGCCGGAGCCGTCGTGCAGGCGGTGGCGGAAGTGCTGATGGGCCTCGTCTATGTCAACGCCATCAAGCCCGGACATCCGGCGATCTTCGGCACCTGGCCGTTCGTCTCCGACCTCAGGACGGGCGCCATGTCGGGCGGCTCGGCCGAGCAGGCGGTGCTATCGGCCGCCTGCGCGCAGATGGCGCAATATTACAACCTGCCGGGCGGCTCGGCCGCCGGCATGACGGACTCAAAGCTTCCCGACATCCAGTCCGGCTACGAGAAAGGCATCACCAATGTGATGGCGGGCCTGTCCGGCCTCAACCTCGTCTATGAATCGGCCGGCATGCATGCCTCGCTGCTCGGCTTCTGCCTGGAAAGCCTGATCATCGACAACGACATGCTCGGCCACTGCCTGCGCTGCGTGCGCGGCATCGAGGTGACCGACGCGGCGCTGTCGATCGACACCATTGCCGACGTTTGTTTGCAGGGTCCCGGCCATTATCTCGGCAACGAGCAGACGCTGAAGCTGATGCAGACGGAGTATTTCTATCCCGCCATCGGCGACCGTTTCTCGCCCAAGGAATGGAACGAGAAGGGGCGACCGGACATCCTTTCGCGGGCGATCGCCGAGAAGAAGCGCGTGCTGGCCGAACGCTTCCCGCGCCACGTGTCGCGGCTGCTCGACGACAAGCTGCGCGCCCGCTTCGGCGAGATGATCAAGCTGCCGCGCAACAAGATGGGCGGCTG
>NZ_JANINM010000437.1 GCF_024509055.1 Mesorhizobium sp.
CAACAGTTCGAGCGGCAGCCCGCCGGCCCAGCAGACGTAGCGCAGGTTCTTGACGGCGGCGCTGGCTATAGCGCGCAGCAAGGCGATCGGCAGGCGCGCGAAATGATGGCCGCCGACGCCGAAAGCGTCGCCGTGCCGGACCATCGCCGCCAGTCCCTCAGTGTCGGTGAAGCGCGGCCGGTTCGACTTGACCAAAGAGGCTGAGGCGAGATCTGTCACAGCGCGGATGCCTCGATGCGGTAGCGGGTCACGAACGGTTCGTCTGGCGAGAATTCCCGTGCGGTGGCTACGCCGGATCGCGCGATCGGATTGTCGGCCAAAGCGGTCGCCGGGCCGAGCCCGAAGGGCGAACATATCGGCTCTATGCCGATGGCGACGTGGCGCCCGTTCCAGGGCGACGCCTTGCGGCCGCGATTGGAGTACCAGAGCAGAAGGCTCGGGAAATGCTCCTTCCGCCAGCTGAGCTTCACCCGGTAGCCCTCCGCGTGGTTGGCGAGCGCAGCGGTGCCGTCCAGCCCCTCGATCTGCAGCAACTCCTCGGTGTCGGCCGACAGTGGCAATCGCGAGGCGTCGACTGTGCCGCCAGCGCGCGCGGGCACACTGGTCAGGTCGTTGAAGGATTTGTCCCGTGCGAACAGCTCCGCGCCGGGCTCGACATCGTGCGGGTAAGTGCGGCCTTCAGCGAAGCCGTCAAGTTCCAGCGTCGCGGCGCCTATCCCGACAGGGAGCCGGAACACCGGATGCAGGCCGATAGGCAAGCGGCAGGCGCGGCGGACGAATATCCTGAATTCAATGTCGATGGCCGGCGCCGATGGGTCGGGCGTGATAGTTCGCTCGACACGCTCGACCGGGCTTTCCTCGGGGTAGGCCAATGTCAGCGACAGCGATCCGCCGTCGTCCTCGCGCCAGGTCCAGTCATGGTTGGAGCTGTGGCCATGTGCCTCCTCGTCGGGCGCCGGCGGACCCATGACGCTCGCCCAAGTCTCCGGCCATCCCTCGACCGGCACAGAGTAGCCGAACGGCACGCAAGGCCATTCGCCGCGCAACTTGCGCAGGATGCCCGGCAGCGCTCCCGCCTCGGGCTCGTTCGCCCAGGGCGCGACATGCATCGGCGAGACCTGCCGGCCGTCGGCCAGCAGGAAGGTGACCGGCGCCAGCATCGCGCCGAGCCGCTGCACGGTCAGCGCGCCGTGCGCCCAGCCCAGGCCGCGATAGTCGTCGCCCGTCATGAACCGGCCTTCTTCACGGCGCTCTTCTCGGCGAATTCCTTGACGCGCCGCTGGCCGATCTCGCTGCGGTAGAGGCCACCCAGAATGTTGCGCTCCATGGCGAGGCCTTCACGCAGATCGCCCGATACGGCATGCGCCGTCAGGGCCTTCAGGCCTTCGATCGCAGCGGCAGGTTCGGTGGCGATCATCCCGGCCAGTTCCAGCGCGCGCGGCATCAGCTTTTCGACATCGACGATCTCGTTGACCAGACCGGCGCCGACGAATTCGGAAGCCGGCACGATGGCCCCGGTCATCAACAGCAGATTGGCGCGGTTGCGGCCGAGCCTGGCGACGCTGCGCTGCGTGCCGCCACCGCCCGGGATAAGCCCGAGCTTGATCTCCGGCAGGCCGAGCTTGGCGAACTGGTTGGCGATGACGATGTCGCAGCACAGCACCAGCTCCATGCCGCCGCCCAGGGCAAAGCCATTCACAGCCGCGATCACAGGTTTGCGGTTGTTCTCGATCGCCGCGTACATGCGCATGCCGGCCGCCTGGAACGTGTCGAACTCGGCGGCGGTCTGGGCGGCGTATTCCTTGATATCGGCGCCGGCCATGAAGCCACGCCCCTCGCCTGTCACCACGATGGCACCGACGCCGGCATCGGCGGACAGGGCCTCGAACGCCTCGATGATCTCGCCTTGCATCAACCGGTTCATGGCGTTGAGCTGGTCGGCGCGGCGGAAGGTGACGATCGCGACGCGGCCCTGAACTTCGACTGTGAGTGTCTGATAGGCGGTCATTGTCAAGCCGCGTCCACGGTCATGTCGCCGGAGGCCTCGAGGGCCGCGATCTCATCCTTCGACAGGCCGAACTCGGCCAGGATCTCGCGGCCGTGCTGGCCGACCAGCGGCGCCGGCCGCTCGATGGTCGCGGGCGTCTCGCTCATCTTGACCGCTGGCGCCACCACCCGCACCTTGCCGCCGCGCGGATGTTCGTAGCTGGTGATCATGCCCATATGGGTGACCTGAGGGTCTTCAGCGGCACGGCGAATGTCCTTCACCTCGGCGCACCAGATGTCGGCTGCCAGAAGCCGCGCCAGCAGATCCTGCGTGCCGAATTTCTTCGTCTCGGCGTTGACCTTCTCGAACACCTCGTCGCGCTTGTCGAACAGGGTCTTCAAGTCGTCATAGACGGCAAGCTGCGGCGCCTCCAGCACCTCGTAAAGCGTCTTGAACGGGCTCATGGCGATCGACACGTAGCCACCGTCCTTCGTCTCGTAGATGCCGAACGGCGCCTGCATGCCGGGATGGCCGATGCCGGAGTTCGGCCGCACGAAATCCTCGCCGAGATTGAGCACGGCGACATATTCCTGGTTGAGATGCGCCAAAAGGCCGGCCAGCAGGTTGACCTCGATCTTCTGGCCCTTGCCGGTCTTCTCGCGATAATAGAGCGCCGAAAGAATGCCGTAGACCATGTTCATGGCGCCGATCTGGTCGGCGAGGCCAGCGCCGGCGGGGACCGGAGCCTGGTCGCCGCGACCGGTGTTGGCGATCAGCCCGGCGAGACCCTGGATCAGCATGTCCTGACCCGGACGCTCGACGTAAGGCCCCTCCTCGCCATAACCCGAACCCGAGCAGTAGATGATGCGCGGGTTGACGGCCTTGAAGTCCTCATAGCCATAACCGAGCTTGGCCAGCACGCCGGGACGGAAATTCTGCACCACCACGTCGGCGCTCTTCGCCATCTCCATAATGATGGCGTGCACCTTGCGGCTCTTCAGGTTGAGCGCGATGGACCGCTTGTTGCGGTTCCAGGCGAGGAAGTTCGGGCTTTCCGAGCCGCCCACCCATTTGGCAAAGAAAGTCATGCCGCGGAACATGTCGCCAGCGCCGGCCCGCTCGATCTTGATGACATCGGCGCCCATGTCGCCCAGCAGCTGCGTGGCGAACGGCCCCTGCAGCAGATGGCTGAAATCGAGGATGCGGACGCCTTCGAGGGCCTTGTTCATTTCATGTCTCGTTTCGTGTCTTAGAGCAGTTCGGGAACGTAGCGCGGCGCGGCGGTCAGCCCGCCATCGACGCGCAGATCGGTGCCGGTGGTGAAGCCGGCGGCATCGGAAGCCAGGTAGACGGCGGCCTCCGCCACTTCGGCAGGCTCGCCGATGCGCCCGATCGGATGCATCTTGACCCAGGCCTTGGCGAGATTGCCGCCGATCTCCTTGATCAGCCTGTCGTTCATCGGCGTGTTGATGGTGCCGGGCGAGATCGAGTTGACGCGGATGTCCATCGGGCCGAACTCGACCGCCATCTGGCGCGTCATCGCCATCACCGCGCCCTTGGCGCCGGCATAGGCGGTCCAGCCGTCGAGGCCGATATGGCCCTGCGCCGAGGCCATGTTGATGATCGAGCCGGATTTCTGCGCGATCATGTGCGGCAGCGCGAATTTGCAGCCGCGAAACACGCTGGTCAGGTTGACGGCGATCAGCCGGTGCCATTGCTCGTCGGTCATCTCGTGCACTGGCATGCCGCCGATGGCGATGGCGGCGTTGTTGACCAGGATGTCGAGATGTCCGGTTTTCTTCACCGCGCTGTCGATGAGGCCGGCGATGTCGGCTTCCTGCGAAACGTCGCAATGGACATAGTCCGCAGAGTAGCCGGCGGCGCGCAACGCGGCCGCGAATTCCTCGCCCGCGGCGTCGGCGATATCGCCGAGGAAGACATGCGCACCTTCGCGCGCCATCGCCTCGGCGATGGCGTGGCCGATGCCGTCCGCGGCGCCGGTAATGACGGCGGTTTTTCCTTCAAGACGAGCCATGTCAGCCTCCTATCGCGCGCCGGCGCTTCGCCTCGTCGAAGGCGACGGCGGCAATGATGATCATGCCGGTGATGACCAGCTGCCATTCGGTCGGCAGCCCAAGTCCGCGCAGGCCGTTGGACAGGAACTGCAGGATCAGGACACCGAGCGCCATGCCGGTGAGGCTGCCGATGCCCCCGGCAAGGCTCACGCCGCCGAGCACGGTCGCGGCGACGACCTGGAACTCGAAGTTCAGTCCGGCGGTATGCTGCGCCGAGCCGACGCGCGCCGCCAGGATGATGCCGGCAACCGTCGCCAGCAGCGCGCTGATGATGAAGCAGATGAACTTGACGCGCCGTACGTCGTAGCCGGCCAGTCGCGCCACTTCCTGGTTGCCGCCGACCGCATAGATCTGCCGGCCGAACGGCCGGTGCTGCATCATGTAGCCGAACGCAGCGAGGAGCACGATGGCGATGACGGCCGAATACGGGATGATGTTGAACAGGCGGCCATCCGACAACGCGATGAAGCTGTCGAGGCTGGCATCGTCGGGGATCGCGCGCTGGCCGGTGTAGAGATAGACGCCGCCACGCATGATGAACATCGTACCGAGCGTCACGATCAGAGAGTTGATGCCAGCATAAGCGGTGAGGTAGCCGTTCACGACGCCGATGATCAGGCCGAACAGCAGCGCGACGCCGACGCCGAGCAGCAGCGAGTTGGTGTCGTTCATGACGATGATCAGCGGCAGCGCGATGGTCGCCAGCAGCGAGCCGATCGAAATGTCGACCTCGCCGGAAATGAAGACGATGGCGCAGCCGATGCCGGCAATCAGCGGCAGCGACGCCTGGCCGAGCACGTTGGTCAGATTGCGCACGGAGAAGAAATTCTCGACCGTGAATGAGAAGAACGCCAGCACCAGGATGAGGCAGACGAGCAGTGCCACTTCCTGCCTGGCAAAGAGACGCGCCAGCATGGATGGCTCAGCCTTTGCGGAAGCCGTGCTTGCAAGGCTCATCGCTTGCTCCCTTCGAAGAGCGGATCACGGGAAATGCAGCCGCGAAACGTCATGGCGTGTCACCCGATCGCCGCATTGAGGATCTTCTCCTGCGTGGCCTCGTCACGCGACATGATCGCGGTCAGACGACCTTCGCACATGACCGCGATGCGGTCGGCGAGGCCAAGCAGTTCCGGCATCTCCGATGTCATCATCACGACTGCCAGGCCCTCGCCTGCGAGCCGGTCGATCAGCGCGAAAATCTCCGATTTGGCGCCTACGTCGATGCCGCGTGTCGGCTCGTCGACGACGATGACCTTCAGGCCCCGCATCAGCCAGCGCGAGATCAGCACCTTCTGCTGGTTGCCGCCCGACAGGTTCTTGATCTGCTGGAACAGACTGGGGGTCTTGATGCGGAAGCGGTCGACATAGTCCTGCACCGCCTTGTGTTCCTTCGCCTTGTCGACGAAACCCAGGCGCGCGAAGGCGCCCAGCGAGGCAAGGCTGGCATTCTGGTAGACGGGCAGCTCACCCATCAGGCCTTCGCTCTTGCGATCCTCGGTGAGCAGGCCGATGCCAAGCTTGACGCCGGTGCGCGTGTCGTGCGGCACAAGTCGGCTGCCGTCGACCGTGATCGTGCCGGCGGTGATCGGGTCATAGCCGACGATCGCCTTGGCGAGCTCGGTGCGGCCGGCGCCCATCAGTCCGAAGAAGCCCAAAACTTCCCCGGCGCGCGCTTCGAAGGACACCTCGTGCAGCTTCTTTGCCGTGCTCAGCTTTTCCACGGACAGCGCCACCTTGGTGCCTGCCGCGCCGCGCTGACGAGGGAACAGATTCTCGATTCGCCGGCCGATCATGTCCTGGATCAGCGTGTCGTTGGTGTGCTCGCCGATCGGCTTGGTCGAGATGTGGCGGCCGTCGCGCAGCACGGTCACCGTGTCGGCGATCTCGAACACTTCGTCGAGCTTGTGGCTGACATAGACCACCGCGATGCCGAGGGCGGCCAGACGGCGAATGACGGTGAAGAGAAGTGAGACTTCGTTCGGCGTCAGCGAGGACGTCGGCTCGTCCATCACCACGACGCGGGCCTCGTGGGCGAGCGCGCGGGCGATCTCGACCATCTGCTGCTGGCTGACCGGCAGCGATCCCGTGCGCGCCGCCGGATCGACGTTGAAGCCGATGCGGTTGAACAGCGCCGCCGACTCGGCGCGGATCTTCTTCCAGTCGATCGAGCCGGCGCGGCCCGTCGGATAGCCTTCGAGGAAGATATTCTCTGCGACGGTGAATTCAGAAATCAGCGCGATCTCCTGGAACACGACCTTGATGCCCTGCTTCAGGCTGTCGCGCGGCGACTTGATATCGACCTCGCCTCCGCGCATGCGGATGGTGCCGGCATCCTTGCCGTAGACGCCCGCCATGATCTTGATCAGCGTCGACTTGCCGGCGCCGTTCTCGCCCATCAGCGCGTGGATCTTGCCGGGCTCCAGGGTGAGGTCGACATTGTCGAGCGCCACCACGCCCGGGAAGCGCTTGCCGATGCCGCGCATTTCCAGCGCCGGCACGTTGGTGTCGATGGCCGCGCCTTCGCCGGGATGAAGGAAATCAACGGACATTGGCTTTGTTCCGGATAATGTCGAGATAGGTCGCCAGGATGATGACGATGCCCGGCACCACCATCTGCAGGTCCTGGTTCCAGCCGAGGATGATGATGCCGTTGTCGATCACCTTCAGCACCAGCACGCCGAGCAATGTGCCGAACAGCGAGCCGCGGCCGCCGAGCAGGCTGGTGCCTCCGAGGATGACGGCGGCGATGACCGTCAGCTCGAAGCCGCGGCCGGCGGTCGGCTGGCCGGCATTCATCAGCGACGACAGGATCATGCCGGCAACACCGACGCAGAGGCCGGTGACGACGAAGGCAAACAGCTTCAGGCGCTCCGAGCGCAGGCCGGAGAGGCGCACCGCCTTCTCGTTGGCGCCGACCGCGTAGAGGTAGCGGCCGAGCGTCGTGAAGCGCAGCGTCACATAGGCGACCACGAAGATCAGCGCCGCCAGGATGACGGGAACCGGCACCGCGCCGACATAGCCGGCGCCGAGATCGGTGAAGCTCGCCAGCTGATTGTGGTTCTGCACCGCCTCGCGCGTGAACAGATAGACGCCGCCCTGCAACATCATCATCGTGCCGATGGTGGCGATCAGCGAGTTGACCCGGAGCCTGGTGACGACCAGGCCGTTGAACAGGCCGACGCCGCCCGAAAAGGCGAGCGCCGCCAGCATGCCAAGCGCAAGACTGTGGGTGGAATTGAGCACCGCCATGCCGATACAGCCGACGAAGGCGAGCGACGCGCCGACCGACAGATCGACCTCGGCGGTGATGATGAGCATGGTCATGCCCGAGGCGACGATCAGCACCAGCGAGCATTGACGCAGGATGGCGATGATGTTGGCCTCCGAGTAGAACTGCGGCGCCGCGATGGAGATGGCAATGCACAGCGCCGCCAGAATGACGCCCAGCACGAGCTGGCTGCCGCCCAGGAGCTGGCCTCCGATGGAACGCCCCCGCGCGGAGGCGTGTGTAAGTTCGCTCATCTCAGTCCATTCCCGTCGCTCAGGATCAGGCCCCGTGCCTTGGTCGCCAACAGCGCCCGACCGGCGACCCTTCCCGCCTCACGGGAAGGGCCGTGTCGACCAGCCTATTTCTTCAGGTCGGCCGAGGTCTTCATGCACTTTGCCGGCGGCTGCAGCGCATTGACGGCGTCCCATTTGATGGTGCGGGTGGTGCCGTCGTAGTCATAATACTTCTTCCAGTCGTCGCCGGTCATCGGCGCCGTCGGGCTGACGATGTGCTCTGGCACCTGCTCGTTGTTGAAGAGCTTGACCGCCGCATCGATGGCGGTGAAGCCCTCCTTCTCCGGGAACATCGCGGCCTCGATGCGATAGGACGGCTCGTGCTGCATGGCGTTGATGAAGGCGAGGCCCTCGCCGCCGGTGCCGACTGTCAACAGGCCATCCTGCGACTTGCCGGCCGCCTTCCAGGCCTGCAGGCCACCGAGCGAGGACGAGTCGTTGATGCCGTAGATGATGTTGATGTCGGCATTCTTGGCCAGCGCCGCCGAGGAGACTTCGAGCGCGCGGTCCGGATTGCCGCCGCCATCGAGGTCATGGACCATGACGGCATCGGGGATGATGGTCTTCAGACCGTCCATGAAACCGTGCGAACGCAGCACCGTGGCGGAGAGCAGCGGCAGGCCGACATTCATGACCTTGGCGACGCCGCCAAGCTTTTCCTTGGCGTATTTGCCGGCTTCCACTCCGGACATGTAGCCGGTGTCATAGTCGCAGATGGCGACCATGGTGGTCATGCCCTTGACGGGATTGCCTTCCAGCACCACGGGGATGTTGTTGGATTTCGCCTTGCGCAGGAGCGGCACCACGCCTTCCTCGTTCACGGGCGTGATGATCAGCACGTCGACGCCCTTGGCCATGAAGTCTTCCGCGGCCGACACCTGCTTGGCGATGTCGAGATTGGCGTCCTGCACCTCGAGCTCGATCCCGAGGTCCTTGGCGTGCGCCTTCATGCCCTTGATGACGTTCTGGTACCATTCATGGGTGGCGTAGTTGGTGACGTAGCCGATGCGCTTGGGCATGTTCTCGGCATGCGCGGCGGCCGCGCCCAGGGCCAGCACGGCCGCGGATGCGAACAGGATTGACTTCGACCAGTTCATTTTCTTCTCCCAGTGTAATCGCTTTTTGTTCAGTCGCTGAACGGGTAGTCCCGCCGTTCCGGGTCGGCACGTAACGAAGTGGGTTCGCCCCAGCCGAGCGCTGCCGAAATTTTCTCGGCAGCGGCGCGGGTGCGTTCGAAGACGGTCTCGCGGTCGAAGCGCGCCGCCTTCTGCGGCAGCAGAGGTACCGTCAGCGCGGCAATGACCGCGCCCGTGTGGTCGCGCACCGGCATGGAAATGTTGGTGCAGGCCTCGACGGCCAGTGAAGCGCGCATCTCGTAGCCGAGCTGGGCCACCTCATTCAGCCGTGCCTCGATTTCGGCGCGCGTGCCCTGGCCTTCGCCGGCGGCCACGATGCGCTCGACAATGCGCTCACGCTCGGCCTGGTTGGAGTGGGCAAGCAGCACTGCGCCCGAACTGGTTTCGAGGATCGGGAAATGCGAGCCCAGCGCAACCGAGTAGCGCATCGGCAACGGTGAATCGATCTGCAGCACCACCAGCGCGTTCTGGCCTTCGCGCACCACCAGATGACAGCTTTGATCGGCGTTGGCCGTCAATTCGCGCATCACCGGCAACGCGCATTCGACGAGCCGGTTTACCGGCGGATGCATATGCGCAAGCTCGAACAGCTTCAGCGACAGGCGGAAACGATCCGATTGGGTGCGGAAGATGTAGCCACGTTTTTCCAGCAAGAGCAGGATGCGATAGATCTCGTGAATGGAGCGGCCGAGGCCGGTCGCGATCTCCGTCTGCGTCAGCGCTTCGGCGCTTGCAGCCATGAACTCCAGGACGTCGAGCGCCTTCTCCACAGCCGGCACGCGATATCCGCGGCCGCCTTCGCCTTCGTCGAGCGTTTCGGCAACACTGGCGGCCATCACGCGACGCTCCGCACTGGTTGCCTGGTTTCGCGGTAGAGGCGGTTGACGTGATCGGCGAGTTCGGCGGCCGTGATGTCGCCGGCGATTGCTGCGGCTGCGCGTGGCGCGCATTCGCGGAAGAAGGCAATGAAGCCCGGATGCGTCGGACGCAGATAGGACGCGCTGATGGTGCGCAGCGTCGAGGAGAAGAACTCGCCGGAGAAATCGTTGACGCGTGAGTCCTTCCAGGCGGCGAGCGATCCCGGCTGCCCACCCGACTTCACATAGTCGCCGCGCTGATAGTCGGGCGAGCACAGGAACAGCGCGTAGTCGATCGCCTCCTGCTTGTGCTTCGACTGGGCGCTGACGCCGATGCCGGCGCCGCCGAGCAGAGCGCCGGCCGAACGCGCGGTCGGCACGTCGGCAAAGCGCAGATAAGGCCGGTCGGTTTTCGAGGCGTAGTTCACGTAGCCGAAGGCAAACGGCACATAGACCACGTCGTCATGCGCGATCATGTGGTCGTAGCAGCGGATCGGATTCCATTTCGACGAATTGGGATGCGATAGCGCCGCCAGTTCGCGCAGTTGAGCGACAGCGTGCTTCATTTTCTCGTTTGCAATGAATTGCTCGCCATCTTCCTGCGGATCGCCGAGCGTCAAAAGCAGGCACATGGCGTCCGTCGGCACGAAAGGCAGGCCGAGCCATTTCCCTTCCTTGCGCGCCAGCCGTCCGAGCTCTGCAACCTCTTCATGCGTGCGGGGCACCGGCCCGTAGCGTTCCAGAAGATCCGGGCGATACGAGGCGACGTGGCAAGCCGCATCGATCGGCAGCGCCCATTGGCGCCCGTTCTTCGCATAAGAACGCCAGGACGGGCCGACCGAATCCTGTTCGAAGAAGTGAATCTGCTCGGCCGACAGGTAGGCGTCGAACGGCACCATCAGCCTGTCCTGCGCGATGTCGCCGATGAAGGGGTGGTCGAACACGACCAGATCATATGCGGAGAGCACAGGGCCGAGCGCACCCTCGCCGAATTCATAAAGGCTGCGACGGTCCCATTCGATTTCGAGGCTGGGATTGGCCGCGCAATACGGCGCGACGCTGGTATCCAGCGGACCCCAGCAACGTCGATGGTCCCACGCAAGACCGCGCAGCCTAGTCATATCCGGCAATTCCTCCCTGAGGCCGAGCATGCGCCCGACCCGCCAATCAGTAGCAGGTATTTTTACCTGAGCAAATTGTTTTTACATACGCAAAACGAGATCTCTCCCGGCTGCGGCCTCAAGCCAGCCCAAACCGCTCGACGGCCCGCATGATGCCGCGCAACTCGGCGAGGCCCTTCAGCCGGCCGATCAGCGAGTAGCCGGGATTGATCTTCTTCTTGCCGATGTCGTCCGCGAGCAGATGGCCATGGTCCGGCCGCATCGGAATGCGCCAGTCGGCGCGACCCTCCTTGCGACGGCGCGCCTCCTCCTGCATGAGCGCGAGGATGACATGCGCCATGTCGGTGCCGCCCTCGAGATGCTCGGCCTCGTAGAAGGAGCCGTCATCCTCGATGGTGATGTTGCGCAGATGGACAAAATGAATGCGGTCGGCGAATTCCTTGACCATGGCGACGATATCGTTGTCGGCCCGCGTGCCGTAGGAGCCGGTGCAGAAGGTCAACCCGTTGGCCGGACTGTCGACGGTCTTAAGGATGAAGCGCGCGTCCTCGGCGGTCGAAACGATGCGTGGCAAGCCGTAGAGCGAGAAGGGCGGATCGTCGGGATGGATGCACATGCGCACCCCCTCCTCTTCGGCCGCCGGAATGATCTCGCGCAGGAACCAGGCGAGGTTTTCGCGCAATTCCTTCGGCCCGATTGAGTCGTATTCGGCCAGGGCCTCGCGGAAACTGTCGCGGTTGTAGCTGCGTTCGGTGGCCGGCAGGCCGGCGATGAGGTTGCGCTCGATCTGGTCGATCTGCTCCGCGGTCAGCGCCTTCAGTCGCCTCTCGGCCTCGGCGATCCGCGCCGGCGTATAGCTTGCCGCGCCATTCTTGCGCCGCAGCACGAAGAGATCATAGGCGGCGAAGTCGATGGCGTCGAAGCGCAGCGCGTAGCCGGTCGTGGGCAGGCGATACATGAGGTCGGTGCGGGTCCAATCCACCACCGGCATGAAATTGTAGCAGATGGTCTGGATGCCGGCCTTGGCTAGAGCCCTGATGCTGTCGCGATAGTAGCCGGCATAGCGCTCGCGTTCCGGCGCGCCGATCTTGAACGAGTTGTGGACCGGAATGCTCTCGACGACCGACCATGTCAGGCCGGCGGCTTCGATGACCCGCTTGCGCTCGAGCACGTCCGCCTCGGGCCACGCCCTGCCGTCATAGATGTTGTGAAGCGCCGAAACCACCCCGGTGGCTCCAGCCTGCTTGACATGCTCAAGGGTCACCGGGTCATCCGGACCATACCAGCGCCAACACTGTTCCATGAAGCCTCCTCCAGGTTAGGAGGCAACCATATTGTTGGACCACAATGCTGTCAATCAGCTAAAATCGCCTCGATAATCGGTTGATTGAGCTTTATTGTCGGACCACAGGTTGATTTGCAAGGCGGTTGGCTCTAGGATTGGCCCAACAAATAGCGAGGGAGGCAGCCGTTGGAGCAAGAAGCGGCGGAAGATGCCGAGGTCAGCAGTTCGGCGGTCGATCAGGCCGTCCGGCAGATCCTCGACCTCATTCGAAACCGAGCCATGTCGGTGGGCGACGTGCTGCCCACCGAACGGGAGCTGTGCGAATTGTTCGGCGCCAGCCGCAACACGATACGCGAGGCCCTGCGCACCATCCGTACCTACGGCCTGATCGATCCCAAGCCGCGCGTCGGCGCGGTGCTGGCCGACCGCCAGGGCGTTGCAATCCAGAACTTCTTCGCCGCGCAGATGGATATTTCGCGGACCTCCTTTCATGACATCCAGGGGTTCCGCCGGATCATCGAGGTGAGCGTCGGCGACCACATCATCCTCAACGCCAGCGCCGCCGAGCTGGACGCCCTGGACGCGATCAACGGCCTGATCGAAACCAGCAAGGATGTCCAGGAAGCGGCGCAGCGCGATTTCGATTTCCACCTCGCGCTGATGAAGCTCGCCGGCAATCGCATGCTGGTGCAGACTTACCAGTTCCTGTCGCCCGTCATCCTGCACATCATGACCGTCGGCAAGTCCATCCGGCCGGTGCTCAGCGAGACGCGCCAAGCGCATGGCGAGATCATCGCGGCGCTGCGCGCGCGCGACCGCATCGCCTATTGCTACCTGATGAGCAGGCATCTCGATTTCGGCCTGCGCTTCGTCCCCGACGACCTCGAAAACGCCCGAACCGCGACGGCCACCTCGCCGCGACCGGACCACGCATCTTCCAAGGATACGCATCATGTCTGATTTTGAGAACAAGGTTGCGCTGGTGACCGGCACGACCGGCATCGCGCTTGCCACCGCGAAACGCCTGGCGCAGAGCGGCGCCGCGATCGTCGCCTGCGGCATCGATCGGGCCGCCAACGCGGCCATGCAGGAAAGCCTAGACAAAGCCGGCGCGAATGCGCTGGTGCAGACGGTGGATGTCTCGGTTTCCGACCAGGTCCGCGACGCGGTCGCGGCCGGCGTCAAGCGGTTCGGCGGCATCGACATCATCGTCAATTCCGCTGCCGTCCATCCCTATGGGACGGCGACGACGACCGACTGGGAAACCTGGAACCGGGCGATGACGGTCAATGTCGGCTCGATCTATCTGACAGCGCATTTCGGCATCCCGGAAATGATCAAGCGCGGCGGCGGCGCCGTCGTCAACGTCGCCTCGGTGCAAGGTTTCGCCTGCCAGCACAATGTCGCCGCCTATGCCACGACCAAGGGCGCCATCCACACGCTGACGCGATCGCTGGCGCTCGACTACGCGGCTTCGGGCATCCGCGTGAACTCGGTCAGCCCGGGCTCGATCCGCACGCCGATACTGGAGAAGGCCGCACGCGGCGAGAACGGCAGCGATGCCGATGTCGAGGAAGCCTACCGGCGCTTCGGCGCGGCCCATCCGCTCGGCCGTATCGGCGAACCCGAAGAGGTGGCGGAACTGATCGCGTTCCTCTGCTCCTCGAAAGCCGCTTTCTGCACCGGCGCGGACTACAAGATCGATGGCGGCCTGACCGCCGGCCTCGGTGTGAAGTGATGCCATGAAGATCGGTCTTGGCCTTTACCGGGAGTCGCTGACGCCCGACAATTTCCGCTTCGCCCGCCAGGCAGGCGCCACGCACATCGTTGCGCACCTGACCAACTATTTTCGCGGCCGCGACCCGTCGCTGTCGGCCGGCAGCGAGACAGAAGGCTGGGGTGATTGCTCCACGGACGAGCTGTGGGACTATGAGGATTTCGCCGGCCTGGTGAAGACCGTGCGCGACAACGGCCTGGAAATCGCCGCGATCGAGAATTTCTCACCGCGCTTCTGGTCGGACGTGCTGCTCGGCGGCCCCGACAGGGCCAGGCAAATCGAAGGGCTGAAGCGGCTTGTCCGCGACGCCGGACGCGCCGGCATTCCCTGCATCGGCTACAACTTCTCGATCGCCGGCGTCTGGGGCTGGTCGCGCGGGCCGTTCGCGCGCGGCGATGCGATGTCGGTGGGGCTCGACCTCGCCGCCATCGACCCCGATCTGCCGCTGCCAGACGGCGTCGTCTGGAACATGCGCTACCGTGCGGGCCGGCCGAATGCCGAGCCCGTGCAAGTCAGCAGCGACGAGCTTTGGCAGCGTCTGGATGTCTTCCTGCGCGAGATCATACCTGTCGCCGAAGAAGCCGGCGTCGTGATGGCGGCGCATCCCGACGATCCGCCCGCCGAAGCGCTGCGGGGCGCCGCGCGGCTCGTCAACCGTCCGCAGAAATACGACCGGTTGATGGACATCGTCGATTCCCCGTCCAACGGGCTGGAGCTCTGCCTCGGCTCGCTGCAGGAGATGCCGGGCGCGGACGATATCTACGGGCATGTCCGGCGCTTCGCCCGGCGCAAGCGCATCGGCTATATCCATTTCCGCAACGTGCGCGGCAAGGTGCCGACCTATCACGAAACCTTCGTCGACGATGGCGACATCGATATGGCTGAAATCGTCCGCATACTGCGCGACGAAAACTATGACGGCGTGATGATCCCCGACCACACGCCGGAAATGTCCTGCGACGCGCCCTGGCACGCCGGCAAGGCCTTTGCCCTTGGCTACATGCGCGCCCTGGTCCAGAACGCCGCGGCGCTGGGGCCTTCCCGCACCGCGCAAGCCCCCAACATCCGGAAGCAAGCCTCATGACAAAATCGACGCGCCTCTATGCCGACGACGCTGGAATGTACCGCCTGTTTGAGGAAGAGCTCTTCGTCGCGGTGGTCGGCGACGTGATGGACACGATCGGCCTGCAGCATCAATTCCTGCCGCCGGTGTTCAAGCCGGTCGACGAGACGACGCGGCTGCTCGGCCGTGCCATGCCGGTGCTCGAATCCGACATCTTCCTGTCCGCCGGGCCGACACGGAACCCGCTGATGACCAAGCCGTTCGGGCTGATGTTCGAGGCGCTGG
This sequence comes from Mesorhizobium sp., assembly GCF_024509055.1. GTDB lineage: Bacteria > Pseudomonadota > Alphaproteobacteria > Rhizobiales > Rhizobiaceae > Mesorhizobium. The sequence continues at coordinate 15,148 of NZ_JANINM010000437.1, forward strand.
ACGATCTCAGGCCCGGCGAGATCTATGTCGCCAGCGGCGCCTCGCCCCGCTACGCGCTGTGGGGCGAGTTGATGTCGACCCGCGCCAAGATCCTCGGCGCGCATGGCGCGCTGGTCAACGGATTCGCCCGCGATACGGACGGCATCAAGGCGCTCGGATTCCCCTGCTTCTGCACCGGCTATTACGCGCAGGACCAGGGCGTGCGCGGCAAGGTCATCGACTATCGCTGCGCGCTCGAGATCGGCGGCGTGCGCATCGAGCCGGGAACGCTGCTGTTCGGCGACAAGGAAGGCGTCCTCGTCATCCCGCGCGAGGCGGAAGAAGAGGTGGTGCGGCTGGCGCTCGAAAAAGTCCGCGGCGAGAAGCTTGTCGCCAAGGCGATCCGCGAGGGCATGAGTGCGGTCGAAGCCTACAGGACCTTCGGCATCATGTGACAGAGCATTGGTGCGATGCGCCCGCGTCCACCAGCGAGTTCATGGCGCGGCTGCCTCAGGCGACATGAGGCCGGCAGCCTAGATCAGGATGACGTTTCGTTGAATCGACACCCTGATCTATCTCCTTGTCAAAGCATGATCTTTTCCGAAAACCGGTTCCCACTTTTCGGGATCATGCCCTAGGCTGAATCGACATTCACCGCATCCATAGCATTGCGCAAGCGATCTGGA
>NZ_JANINM010000438.1 GCF_024509055.1 Mesorhizobium sp.
CCGACGAGCAGAAGAAGATCCTGCGCTTCGACGAGCAGCCCGGCTTCCTCGCCCGGGCCCAGGCCTATCCGGCGCCGAGCCCCGAGCTCGACAAGAAGATGCAGGACATGTGGACCGAAATGCTGCAGGCGCAGTAAGCGGCCGATGTCGTTCTCGGGAAACAAGTCGCGTGCCCTGCCCTGGGCGCTGGTCACGCCGGCCCTGGCATGGACGCTAGCGTTCTTCGTGCTGCCCTTCATCGCCATGGGGCTGTCGAGCCTCACGGCGCATGAAGGCGGCGCTGTCACGCTTGCCAATTACAGCCAGTTCTTCACCGACCCGTCCTACTGGCGGGCGATGGTGAACTCGCTGCAAGTCACCGCGATCGTCACCGTCATCTCGATCCTGCTTGCCTATCCCTTCGCCTGGATCCTGGCCGAGATGGTTCCCGAACGCTGGCAGCGGCTGGCGCTGATGCTGGCTGTGCTGCCGTTCTGGACCTCCTATGTCGTGCGCTCCTATTCCTGGCTGCTGGTGCTGGCGCAGAACGGCGTCATCAACCGGGCGCTTACCGGCGTCGGTCTGATCTCGGAGCCGCTGCAACTCGCCAATACCCGCTTCGCCACCGTCACCGGCTTCGTGCATTTCTTCGTCATGCTTCTGACGCTGACCATCTTCGCCAACCTCAAGCAGCTCAGCCCAAGCTACCGCAAGGCCGCCGCCGATCTCGGCGCCGGGCCGGTCCGCACCTTCCTGCATGTCGTGCTGCCGCTAACCTTGCCCGGCATCATGGTGGGCGCCTTCCTCACCTTTGTGCTCTGCATCGGCGACTACATCACGCCGCAGATTCTTGGCGGCAACAACGAGCTGGTCATGCCGCAACTGGTGATGATGCAGATCGGCCGGCGCGGCGATTTCCCGCTCGCCTCCGCGCTGTCGATCATCCTGATGGCCGTGGTGACGGTCGCCTATCTCGCCTGCGCCCGCTGGCTGAAGATCGAACGAGCCTGACCATGCGCGCTATCGTCCGTGTCGCCGCCTGGCTCTACGCCATCGCCATCTACGGCTTCATCTTCCTGCCGGTGGTCGTCCTGGTGCTGTTCTCGCTTCAGTCGACGTCCTTCCCGATCCCGCCCTTCACCGGTCCGTCCCTGCGCTGGTACCAGGCTGTGCTCTCCGACACGCGGCTCACTTCGGCGCTGGTCAATTCGCTGCTGGTGGCGGTGCTGTCGTCGCTTGCCTCCGTCACGCTCGGCTTTCTTTCCGCCTGGGGTTTCGCGCGTTTCGTCCTGCCCGGCTCGGCCCTCTTGCGCGGGCTGATCACGCTGCCGCTGACGGTCAGCTATCTCATCATCGGCATGGGGCTGCTGGTGCTGTTCAACTGGGCCGGCGTGCCGAAATCCCTCTTAGCCGCCGGCATCGGCCATGTGGTGATCAACCTGCCGCTCTGCTTCGCCATCATCTACAGCCAGATGGGCGACCACCAGATCAACATCGAGCGCGCCGCGCGCGACCTCGGCGCCGCCGAGTGGAAGGTGCTGCTCTTGATCACGGTGCCGGTGATGGCGCCGGCGATCTTTGCCGGCTTCTTCCTGTCGATGACCTTCTCGTGGGACGAGTTCGTCATCTCCTTCCTGCTGACGCGGTTCCAGACGACGCTGCCCGTGGAGATCTGGAACCTGTTGCGCTCCGGTCTCAACCCCAAGACCAACGCCGTCGGCTCGCTGGTCTTTGCCGTCTCCATCGTCCTTGTGGTGTTTTTCGAACTGACCTTGCTGCGGAGAAAGCCGGCATGAGCGCGCCACTCGTCGACATCCGCAACGTCTCGCACCGCTTCGGCCAGCACCCGGTGCTGAAGAACGTCTCGCTCGCCATCGAGCCGGGAAGCTACACCATCCTGCTCGGGCCGTCGGGCTCCGGCAAGACGACGCTGCTTTCGATCCTCGGCGGTTTCGTCACGCCCAGCGAAGGCAAGGTGTTCATCCGCGGCCAGGACTGCACATCCGTGCCACCGGCGAAGCGCCCGACCACCACGGTGTTCCAGGACTACGCGCTGTTCCCGCATATGAGCGTCGGCGGCAATGTCGGCTTCGGGCTGCGCATGCAGGGCGTCGACGGCGCGACGCGGGCGGCGAAGGCGCGCGAGGCGCTTTCGCTCGTCGGGCTGGCGGCGGCCTTCGACAAGAAGCCGCATCAGCTCTCCGGCGGCCAGCGGCAGCGCGTGGCGCTCGCCCGTGCACTGGTCATTGAGCCGGCGGTGCTTTTGCTCGACGAGCCGCTCGGCGCGCTGGACCTGAAGCTGCGCCGGCAGATGCAGGACGAGTTGAAGGCGATCCAGAAGCGCGTCGGCACCGCCTTCGTCCATGTCACCCACGACCAGGAAGAGGCGATGGCGCTGGCCGACCATTGCGTGGTGATGAGCGACGGCCGCATCGAGGACGAAGGTCCGCCCGAAAGGGTTTATGCGCGACCGGCGACGCGCTTTTCCGCCACCTTCATGGGCGAAAGCACGATCCTTGCCGGCAAGGTAGACGAGTCGAGGGACGGACGCATGACGATCGTGACCGGCATCGGGCCGATCTCACTGCCCGGCGCTTCGCCAAAGGGCGCCAGCGTCGCGCTCGGAATCCGGCCCGAACATCTCGTTCTTGGCGACGCAAAGGCCGATGTCACGCTTGGCACAGCCAGGGTCGGCGACGTCGTCTTCCAAGGCAGCTTCAAGCGCGTGCTGGCTGCCTCGACGCAGGATCCCGAGTTGCAGTTCATCGTGAAGGCGCCGGCCTCGGCCACGGTCCAGGCGGGCGACTCGATCGCGATTTCATGCAAGGCTGCGGACATCATCCTCCTGGCGGAATGAAGAGATGAGCGCGCTTCCGGTCATCGAGGCCCGGGACTGGTACGAGACCATCCGCATGGGCGACGGCATAACGCTCATCCATGAGCCGTGGATAAAGCCGTTCTTCCGCTGCAACATCTGGCATGTTCGCGGGCGCGACCGCGACCTGCTGTTCGATAGCGGCCTCGGCCATTTCAGCCTGAGAAGCCATGTGCCGCTGGTGACGGAGCGCAAGCTCGTCTGCGTTGCCAGCCACACGCATTTCGATCACATCGGCTGCCATCACGAGTTTCCGGACCGTTGCGTGCATGCCGCCGAGGCGGACATCCTCGCCGATCCACGCACCGAATGGACGGTCGCCGACCGCTACGCCAATGACGAGATGTTCGACGCATTGCCGCTGGGATGGAATACCGCCGGTTACCGCATCCCCCCGGCGCCCGCGGGCCGGTTGCTTGCCGCCGGCGACAACATCGACCTTGGTGACCGCGCCTTCGAGGTGATCCACACACCGGGGCATTCGCCTGGCGGCATCGCGCTTTACGAGAGGAAGACCGGCACCCTGCTCTCAGGCGACATCATCTATGACGGGCCGCTGATCGACGACGTCTACCACTCCGACATCGACGACTATATCGAGACGCTGATCCGGATGCGCGACCTCGATGTCTCGGTCGTGCATGGCGGCCATTTCCCGAGCTTCGGAAAGGTGCGCTACCGCCAGCTGGTCGATGAGTATCTCGCGCAAAAACGTCGTTCCGGCTGCCACTTGCAAGGCCGCTAGACAGTCATTTGCAATCGAGGCTCGAGGCTCGAGGCTAAAGCGCCCTTTGCGGACAAGGCATTCCGGCGGCGTCGCCGCAACGGGAGGCTGCTGGCTGTGGCCGCAGGCTCATGTCCTCCGCATGCCGCACAAGTTCGGCGAACATGAGGGCAAAACTTCCCATCATCACGAAGACTATGATCAGACGCGTTACTGGCAATATATTGGTCTCTCGACTGGCCAGCCCCCGCCAACCCATCCATTGCGGGCTAACATGATCGATCCGGCTTTACGAGTGTTTAAGCTTCGCCTTAACCATAACGGTCATCACATTCATTGCACGCCTGTTACGAAGCGCGAGCGCCGGCGCCATGTGGAGCGGCGCGGCACGCAGGACTTTGCAGACGCGGGCGACGCATGCTACGCCGTCGCCCGCGCGGCCCACCAAGTGGCCGCCCTCCGGGAGCCATGAGCAAAGCCGCCAGCCGTTTCGCCTTCGTCTCATCCGACACCGACGACGCCCGCGCGGCGCTGGAGAGCCTGTCGGCCCGCTATGGGCAGATGCCGATGGCGGATGCCGAGATCATCATCGCGCTCGGCGGCGACGGCTTCCTTCTGCAGACGCTTCGCGACACGATGAGCACCGGCAAGAAGGTCTACGGCATGAACCGTGGCACCATCGGCTTCCTGATGAACGAGTATCGTGCCGGCGGCCTCGAGGAGCGCATTGCGGCCGCGGCCGCCGAGACCATCCGGCCGCTGGAAATGGTCGCGGTCACGCATGACGGCGATTCCGTTTCGGCGCTTGCCATCAACGAAGTAGCGCTGTGGCGCCAGTCCTACCAGACGGCGAAGATCCGCATCAGCGTGGACGAGCAGGTGCGGCTGGAGGAGCTGAACTGCGACGGCGTGATGATCGCGACGCCGGCCGGATCGACCGCCTACAATCTGTCGGCGCACGGGCCGATCCTGCCGCTCGACGCCCCGCTGCTAGCGCTGACGCCCGTCAGCCCGTTCCGGCCGCGTCGCTGGCGCGGCGCGCTCCTATCCAACAAGGCAACCGTGCGCTTCGATATACTCGAGGCGGAAAAGCGGCCAGTGAACGCCGCGGCCGATCATACGGAAGTCAAGGCGGTCGCTTCGGTGACGGTCAGGGAATCGCCGACCGCGACGGCAACTTTGTTGTTCGATCCCAACCATTCCTGGAACGAACGTATTCTTGCCGAGCAGTTCCGCTACTGAGCCGACGCAAAGACAGGGCCTCGATTAAGCAACACGATTAAGGTTACGTCTTCACAATCGCAGCAATTGCGCCCGTTTCTGTTGACAAATCGCGGACTTGCGCCTAACTCCAACGCCGATCTTGCAGGCGCGTGGCGCTTGCCGCGACGATTGCCGCCGCGATTTTCCCCGAACCAAAGACAGCCATCACTTGTCCGCAGACACCCAGACCGCTCAAGAAGCGTTGACATTCACGGACCTCGGCCTTTCGCCGAAGGTCCTCTCCGCAGTTACCGATGCCGGCTACACCAAGCCGACCCCGATCCAGGCGGGCGCCATCCCGCATGCGCTGCTCGGCAAGGATGTGCTGGGCATTGCCCAGACCGGAACCGGCAAGACCGCCTCCTTCGTTCTGCCGATGCTGACGCGGCTGGAAAAAGGCCGGGCGCGGGCCCGCATGCCGCGCACGCTGATCCTCGAACCGACGCGCGAGCTCGCCGCGCAGGTCGAGGAGAACTTCATCAAGTACGGCAAGAACCACAAGCTCAACATCGCGCTGCTGATCGGCGGCGTGTCCTTCGACGAGCAGGACAAGAAGCTGGAGCGCGGCGCCGACGTGCTGATCGCGACGCCCGGCCGCCTGCTCGATCACCGCGAGCGCGGCAAGCTGCTGCTCAACGGTGTCGAAATCCTCGTCATCGACGAAGCCGACCGCATGCTCGACATGGGTTTCATCCCCGATATCGAGCGCATCTGCGAGATGATCCCGTTCACGCGCCAGACGCTGTTCTTCTCGGCGACGATGCCGCCGGAGATCACCAAGCTCACCGAGAAATTCCTGCACGCGCCGGTGCGCGTCGAAGTCTCCAGGGCCGCCTCGACCGCGACCAGCATCACGCAGCGGCTCGTGAAGTCCGGCTCGAAGCCGTGGGAAAAGCGCGAGACGCTGCGCAATCTCATGCGCGCCGAAAGCGACGAGCTGAAGAACGCCATCATCTTCTGCAACCGCAAGGTCGAGGTCTCCGAGCTTTTCCGCTCGCTGCTCAAGCATGATTTCGATGCCGGCGCGCTGCATGGCGACATGGATCAGCGCGCGCGCATGCAGATGCTGGCGAATTTCCGCGACGGCAAGCTGCGCTATCTCGTCGCTTCGGACGTCGCCGCGCGCGGCCTCGACATTCCCGATGTCAGCCACGTCTTCAACTACGACGTGCCGATCCATGCCGAGGACTATGTCCACCGCATCGGCCGCACCGGTCGCGCCGGCCGCTCGGGCAAGTCCTTCACCATCGCGACGCGCGGCGACACGAAGCATGTCGACGCCATCGAGAAGCTGATCGGCACCAAGATCGAGTGGCATGACGGCGATCTGTCGACGGTGACCGAGAGCGAAGGCGACGACGCTCCGCGCCGCGGCCGTGGCGCTCCGCGCCGCGCTGGCCGCAAGGACGACGACCGCAAGGAACGCGGCGGTCGCAAGAAGGATCGCCAGGCCAAGCATGACGAGGCCCCTGAGGCACTGCAGGACGAGCAGCCCGTAACGGAAGTCGCCGACATCGCCGAGCGCCGCGCCCGCAAGGATGCGATTCGCTCCGAGAACGACCGCAAGGGCTCCGCAAACCGCAACGAGCCGCGCGGTGACGCGCGCCCGCCGCGCGACCAGGGCCGCCCTGCCCGCCACCGTCGGGACGAAGACGACGGCACTGTCGGCTTCGGCGACGACGTTCCGGCCTTCATGCGGATCGTCGCGAAAGTCTGATCCGGCACCCGGCATCCAAGGGTAAGCCCCAAGGCAGCTTACCCCTGGTCGGTCTTCATCACATCGGCCCCGGCATCATCTTGGTCGGTTTTTCCAACATCGGAAAATCGGCCTTGGTGCATTTCACGTTCGGGTTGGTCGGGCTGAACATTCCGTGCGGATTGTCCCTGAACAGCCAGGCGTGAAGATCGTAGTGGACGAACTCCCTCGGGATCAGGGGATAGTGTCCCTCCATCGGCCCCATGAATTTCTGGCCGAATAGGGTCGGGACTTCCTTTACGTCGGGCGTCAGCGGCACCAGCCACTCGACGCCGACCAGTTTCAAGCCCTTCTTGGTCGGCTCGTAGATCAGGACATTGGGCTTCATCGGGTCGAGCTTCTGGCCGACGCTCGGAACGTTGACGAAATGGATACCCATGGCGCCCTTCGGATAATACATCGCGCCGGCTATCTTTTCTCCGCTGTAGTAGACGCAGCCGACGGTCGACAGATAAAGATCGCGGACGGCGGCGGTGTAATCGTCATATTTGGCGAGCGACTTTTTCAAGGCTTCGATGTCGGCCTTGTTCGCGTCTTCCGCCCGAGCCGTGGCGGCACCGAGCCACGCAGCTGCAAAACCTGTCAAAGCGAGGACGCCGCAGCGCCCAAGGCGAGCTGTTCTTGTCATGCATTCCTCCCAGATTCTTTGATCTGGCCGTGCAAGACCGAGGCGGCGAATTCTTATTGCGCGGCCAGTTGAACCGCCCCATCCCTCTGGAACAGCCGATGCTAATCCTTTCCGTGAATTCGGAAAAGCATTTCGTTAGAATCTACTAATGTTCATGGGAGGGACTGGCGCGGTTTTGTTGTCGACTGAAAACAAAAACGGCCCCGCATGGGGCCGTTTTCGCATTCCCTTGCCGCGAAGATCAGGTAAGCGGCGACAGCTGGATCTCGACGCGGCGGTTCTGCTCGCGGCCGGCGGCCGTGGCGTTGGATGCGACCGGCCGCGTCTTGCCGAAGCCTGTGACGGCGAAGCGGCGGGAATCGACACCCTGGCCTGCCAGATAGTTGGCGACCGCAAGCGCGCGGCGCTGCGACAGGTCGAAATTGTGCTGGTCGCCACCGGTCGAGTCGGTGTGGCCAAAGACGTCGACCGTGGTCTGGCGGAACTTCTTCAACACCAGCGCCACCGAGTTCAGCACCGGGTAGAAGCCCGGCTTCACGGCATCCTGGTCGACGTTGAAGGTGATGTCCGACGGCATGTTGAGGATGATCTGGTCGCCGCTGCGGGTGACGCTGACGCCGGTGCCCTGCAACTGGCGGCGCAGTTCCGCCTCATTCTGGTCCATCGTCGCGCCGATGGCGCCGCCGGCCAGCGCACCGATGCCCGCGCCGATCAGCGCGTTGCGGCGATCATTGCCGCCGGCAAGCAGGCCGATACCGGCGCCCGCCAGCGCACCTAGGCCTGCGCCGGCCGCGGTGTTGGAGATCTTCTGGTCGCCGGTATAAGGATCGGTGGTCGTGCAGGCACTCACCAAAACAGCCGTCGCCACAACGACGAGCACGGTCTTCTTCATGAAATTGTCCCTCTCGAATTCGCGGCCATTGCAGCCGCGCCAAATCACCCTTCCGTTCGCCTTGTACCATGAAATGCGGCGAAAAGCGGAACAGGAGCGCGGCCGGCAAAGTTTCGCCGGCCGGCTGTTTCCCCTACCACAGATTCCTGCCGTCGATGACCACGACCTCGACCTTATCCAGGTCGAAATCATCGAAGAGCCGCGAGTTGACGCTGATCTTGGGGTTGTCGAAGTCCGGCTTGCCTGTCGACCAATCCGGCGTTTCGGTGAAGGTGCCGCAGCCGCATGTGGCGCAGAAACCGTGTTTGACGGTTTTCGAGCCCCATTTGTAGAAGGACACGTTCTCCAGCGGGCTGGTGAGCCTGAATTGCGACGGAACGTAATAGGCCCAGAGCGATCCGCGCTTCGAACAGAACGAACATGTGCATTGCGTCACGGTCTGCGGCGCCTCGGACACCTCGAACGTCGTCGCCTTGCAGTGGCAGCTGCCTTTGATGGTCATGAATATCACCTCTCCATTGCCCGCCGCCGTCCGGCTAGCAAGGCAACATAAAGAAGCGATCCTGACAACTGTCTGTCAGCAGGCTTGCCAGCACTGCGCCGCCACGAACCGGCCTTCGCACTCTCGAGCGAATACAGCCGGCGCGTGGCGGTGCGTGCTAATCGGAAGGCGGCGGCACGAACAGGCAGATGGTCTTGCCGGCGTCGAGGCCGGCCTGATGCGCGCACCAGTGGTACTCGCCATCGGGCGAATTCTTGATCCGCTTGTCGCTGTAGGCCACCACCTCGCCCGTGCCCTTTATGACATAGCCGTCCGGCTGCTCGCCGATCGACGTCTGCGGCACCTCCTTGCAATCGTAGTTGGCGCAGCAGGCAAAGGGGTACTTCCAGCCCTGCGGCATGGCCGCCGTGGGCTGGGCGTCATGCGTGGAAGCCGGTGCGGCCAGCAGCACGAACGCACCCGTCGCGAACATGGAGAACAGAAGTCGGCCAGCCGGTCGAACGGCTTGGGCCGATCTTGATTTGGCAGCAGACATCGAAACGTTCCTTTCGAGCATCAAGCGTTGTCGCTTGCCCGTTCCCGGAACGTGTCTTCCCAGCGGCCGAATCGTCAGATATGCCGCGCCCGGCCATAAATGCTTCTAATCCGCAGCTCGAAGGCTGGGCTGATTCCTCGGTCGGCGCAAGAAGGCATCGCCCGGTTGCCGGTGTCCGTCAAACAGGCCCGATTTGACCTGTGGTGAAGGATTGGCCGGCTGTCAGGTGCCTAACAACGGAATTGCAGCCGAGGAAGTTCCGGGCCGTCAGCCGGTGAAGTGCCCATCATATTGCGGCAGGTCGTCGGTGATGGTGAACCAGGGCGCCTTGGAGCCGACGAAGATGTGCGCGCCTGGACGGATGCCCGGATCATCGATCAAAGTTCCCATGGCGACGTGAACGAATGCGCCCTCGCGCACCACGGAAAAGAGCAGCGAGCCGCACTGCCCGCAATGCGTGTCGTTGCCGTCCATGTCGCCGAAGACCAACAGCCTATCGCCGCCGGCCGTCAGCCGAAGCTTTTCGCGTTCGATACCGGCGATGGGCTTGAAGGCCGAGCCGGTGGTGCGGCGGCAGTTCGAGCAATGACAATTCATCGCGTAGACGAATTTGTCGTCGACCTCGTAGTGCACAGCGCCGCAGAAGCATTTTCCAGCAAGCCTGCGTACGCCCGTGCTTTCGGCTTCTGGCATCGGCTCCTCCGCGCAGTGATAACGAGACCAAGAGCGGTTCAGCGCTTCATGGAATCGGCGAACCGCTCTAACTCTTTGTTTTTAGGCAATTCCGCACAGAAAACCGCTAAGCGCTTTTCCTGGAATTGCTCTAATCCAGGTCCGCGACCGCCTCGCCCGCGCCGCCCTCGATACGGTGCGACAGGGAAGCTTCCATGAAATCGTCGAGATCGCCGTCGAGCACGCTGGAAGGGCTGGTGCTTTCGACACCCGTGCGCAGATCCTTCACCAACTGGTATGGCTGCAACACGTAGGAACGGATCTGGTGGCCCCAGCCGATGTCGCTCTTCGACGCCTCGGTGGCGTTGGCCACCGCCTCGCGCTTCTTCAATTCTTCCTCGTAGAGGCGCGAACGCAGCATTTCCCAAGCCTTGGCCCGGTTCTTGTGCTGCGAACGCTCGGCCTGGCAAGCGACCGCGATACCGGTCGCAAGATGGGTGATACGCACCGCGGAGTCGGTGGTGTTGACGTGCTGGCCACCCGAGCCCGACGAGCGGTAAGTGTCGATGCGCACGTCGGATTCCGAAACATTGATCTCGATCGAGTCGTCGATGACCGGGTAGACCCAGACACTGGCGAAGGACGTGTGCCGGCGGGCATTGCTGTCGTAAGGCGAGATACGCACCAGGCGGTGGACGCCGGACTCGGTCTTCAGCCAGCCATAGGCGTTGTGGCCCTTGATAAGGACCGTGGCGGACTTGATGCCTGCCTCTTCGCCGTCATGGACTTCCAGCACCTCGACCTTGAAGCGGCGGCGCTCGGCCCAGCGCGTGTACATGCGCAGAAGCATCGAAGCCCAGTCCTGGCTCTCGGTGCCGCCGGCGCCGGCATGGATTTCGAGATAGGTGTCGTTGGCGTCGGCCTCGCCCGAAAGCAGCGTCTCGACCTGGCGGGCTTTCGCCTCGCCCTGCATCGAGCGCAGCGCCGCTTCGGCCTCGGAGATGACGCTTTCGTCGCCCTCTTCCTCGCCGAGCTCGATCAGGCCGATATTGTCTTCGAGAGCCTGCGTCATTCCTTTGACCGCCGCGATGCCTTCCTCGAGCCCCTGGCGTTCGCGCATCAGCTTCTGCGCTTCAAGAGGCTCGTTCCAGAGGCTGGAATCCTCCGCGCGCGAATTCAGGTATTCAAGCCGCTTGATGGCCTGATCCCAGTCAAAGATGCCTCCTCAGCAGGGTTATCGCCTGCCTGATCTCGTCGACAATGTTCTGCGTTTCCGCGCGCATGGCTTTTCAGTTTGTCCTGTTCTTCTGGTTCTTTTGGGGTCGGCGCGATACATAGGCACGGCTCCCGCGGCTGTAAAGCGAAATGGGCCAGCGGTGCTTCGCCGGCCCATCTTCGAATGTCGGAACCTCAGTAGAGGCCGCCGCCGCCGTCCTGGATGGCTTGGTTGGCCTGCGGCGACAGCGGGCCGCCCGCGCCGTTGGAGCCGTCGGCGCCCATGCCGATGACCCAATAGCTGTCGGCCGGGCCGGTACCGGGCTTGAACGCCTCGATGATGGTGTCGGGCGCACCCTCGGCGGCGCGCATGCCTGTCTTGCGGTTGATGGCGATCAGCTTCATGCCGTCCGGAACCTGGAAGTCGACATTGGGCGTGCCATCGAGCGCGACGCGCATGAAATCCTTGAAGATCGGCGCCGCCAGGCCGCCACCCGTGGCGCCCTTGCCGAGGCCGCGCGGCGTGTCGTAGCCCATATAGAGGCCGACGACGAGGTTTGGCGTGAAGCCGATGAACCAAGCATCCTTCTCGTCATTGGTGGTGCCGGTCTTGCCGGCAATGTGGCGGCCGAGTTCGGCGATGGTGGCGCCGGTGCCGCGCTGCACGACGCCTTCCATCATCGAGGTGATCTGGTAGGCCGTCATCGGGTCGAGCACCTGCTCGGAATTGTCGACCAGTTCCGGCTCCGGCTGGTTCTTCCATTCGGTGGCGTTGCAGCCCTGGCAGCCGCGTTCATCCTGCTTGAACACGGTCTTTCCGTAGCGGTCCTGTATGCGGTCGATCAGCGACGGTTTGATCGACTTGCCGCCATTGGCCATGATCGAATAGGCCGAGACCATGCGCATGACCGTCGTCTCGCCCGAGCCCAGCGCCATCGGCAGGTACGGGGCCAGATGGTCATAGACGCCGAAGCGCTCGGCATATTCCACGACCAGCTTCATGCCCATGTCGTTGGCAAGCCGCACCGTCATCAGGTTACGTGATTTTTCGATGCCGGAGCGCAAGGTGGCGGGACCGGCGACCGTGCCGTCATAGTTCTTCGGCGTCCAGGTCGTGTTGCCGCTCTGGATGGTGATCGGTCCGTCCATGATGACCGAGGCCGGCGTGTAGCCATTGTCGAGCGCCGCCGAGTAGACGATCGGCTTGAACGAGGAGCCGGGCTGGCGCATCGCCTGGGTGGCGCGGTTGAATTCCGACTGCGCATAAGAGAAGCCGCCGACCATGGCCAGCACACGGCCGGTATGCGGATCCATGGCGACAAGACCGCCTTCGACTTCCGGCACCTGGCGCAGGCTGTAGGCATTGTCGGAGCCATCGTTCTTCTGCACGAAGACGACATCGCCGGGCTCAAGCACTTCCGCAGGGGATTTCGCCCGGACGGACTTGCCGTTGACCAAATGGCGCATGGCGAAGCCCATGTCGTCCTTGCTGACGGTGCCCTGGACACGCTCCTTGACGAGATCGCCGGAAACCTGCCGGGCCGGCTGGATGCCGATGGTCAGGCCGTTGGCCGAACTGTCGAGCACGACGGCCAGCGTCCACTCCGGCACGTCCTCCAGCCCCTTGACGTTGCCGAGGGCAACGCCCCAGTCGCCGGAGATATCGATATGCTTCACCGGTCCGCGATAGCCGCGCAGCATGTCGTATTTCAACAAGCCGTTCTGCATCGCCTTGCGGGCGATGAGCTGGATCTTCGGGTCGAGCGTCGTGCGTACCGACAACCCACCCTCGTAAAGCGCGTTCTCGCCATAACGCGCGATGATCTGGCGGCGCACTTCCTCGGTGAAATATTCGCCCGCGAACAAGTAGGAGCCGTTGCGGCGCGGCGTCACGCCGAGCGGCTCGGCCTTGGCTTTCTCACCTTCGTCGTGGCTGACATAGCCGTTCGCCACCATCTGATCGATGACCCAGTTGCGGCGCTCGATCGCACGGTCGGCATGCTTGAAGGGATGGTAATTGTTGGGGCCTTTCGGCAGCGAGGCCAGGTAAGCGGCTTCAGCCACGGTCAGCTCGTTGACCGACTTGTCGAAATAGGTGAGCGCCGCGCCGGCGACGCCATAAGCGCCGAAACCGAAGAAGATTTCGTTGAGATAAAGCTCGAGGATACGGTCCTTGGAATAGGCCTGCTCGATGCGGAAGGCCAGGATCATCTCCTTGATCTTGCGCTCGTAGGTCTGGTCCGAGGTAAGCAGGAAGTTCTTCGCCACCTGCTGCGTGATCGTCGAGGCGCCGACCTGCCGGCGGCCGGAACCAAAATTCTGCAGGTTAACGATGATGGCGCGGCCGAGGCCGGTGACGTCAATGCCGGGATGGTTGTAGAAATTCTTGTCCTCGGCGGACATGAAGGCGGCCTTTACGCGATCGGGTATCGCCTGGATCGGCAGGTAGAGGCGCCGCTCGCGCGCGTACTCGGCCATCAGCGAACCGTCCGAGGCGTGAATGCGCGTGGTTACTGGCGGCTCGTATTTGGCCAGCACTTCATAGTCGGGCAGATCCTTCGCCACATGGCCTATGTAGATGGCTATGCCGGCCGCGACCAGCAACGCCAGCGTCGTGCCGACGCCAAAGAAATAGCCGATGAGACGAATCATGCCCGCTCCAGTCCGTGGTTCGGGATTTTCCTAAACGAAGCCGTCTGTCGCGCAAGCTTCCGGGGCGGTCCCAATCCGCAATGACAGACCCATGTCGCGACCATGTGGACAAAATACGGCAGCGCGAAATTTCGATGCTCGATCCAGGAATAATAGCGCGTGGTGTTGTCGCCGCGCAACGCTGCTTGTGGTTGTGGCGCGTTTTCGGGCTTGACCCCTGCCGGCGCCGTCAGCCACCGGTCGCGGTTCCCGCTTTTGCCGCGGCGAACAGGGCGACGGCATTGGTTATGCTTTGCGCCGCCTTGCCGCGCCAGTCGGCGCTGAGCAGTTGCGCCTCGTCCTTGGCATTGGAAAGATAGCCGAGCTCGACCAGCACCGAGGGCACGTCGGGCGCCTTAAGCACCCTGAAGCCAGCCGAACGTTGCGGATTGTTGATGAGGCCGACATTGGTCGACAACTGACCGACGAGCGTGTGGGCGAAGCTCATCGAGAAGCTGTGCGTCTCGCGGCGGATCAGGTCGATCAGGATGTCGGTAACTTCCTTGTCATCGTCCTTGATCTTCATGCCGGCGAACTGATCGGACAGGTTTTCGCGATCGGCAAGCGCCTGCGCTTCAGGATCGGACGCCTTGTCCGACAGCGTATAAACTGTGGCGCCCCGAAGGCCCTTCACGGCAATCGTGTCGGCATGGATCGAGATCAGAAGATCGGCTTCGTGCAGGCGGGCGATGCGCACACGCTCGTCGAGCGGCAGGTACACGTCGCTGTCGCGCGTCATGTAGACGTCGTATTTGCCGACCTCGGCAAGCTTGTCCCGCAACTCGGTGGCGAAAGCCAATGTCACGTTCTTCTCGATCGTGCCGGCGGGGCTTTCGGCGCCGCCGTCGACACCGCCGTGCCCGGGATCGATGACGACGGTGAAGCGATGGCCAGGGGCCGAGACCGGCCCGGTGCCGACCCGGCCGCCCTTCTCGGCGGCGGTCGAACCGGTGGTCAGCGACTGATTGGCCAAAGCCGCGTCGAATTCCCGCTCGGAGGACGCCGACATGTCGATGGCGATCCGGTAGCCGCCGCCATCGTCATTCTTCAGCACATCGAGCTTGTCGACGCTGAACGGCCCCTTGCCCGTCAATATCAGCCGCGAACCCTGGCCCTGATCGCCGTAGCGGACGGCGCGCACCAGCCCGCGCGGCTTCACATCCTTGGCGCCGAGGGCGAATCGCGTGCGGGGCAAATCGAGGACGAGGCGGTTCGGACCACGCAGCAGGAACCATTTGACGTCCGGTTCCCGGTCGAAGGTCAAGACGATGCGCATCTTGGTCGCGTCACCGGCCATCTTGTAGTTTGTCGCCCCAAGCGGGGCATCGGCCCTTGATATTGCGGTAAATCCAAGCAGGACCGCCAGCAGGAGGAGACCTAGGGCGAGATGCCGGAGATGCCCGGCTGCGCCACGCCCCTTGTCTGCGCTGCCTGCCAGTCCCATCTCTTTTCAGTCGCTCCCGGTTTGGCGCCACGCGCCGGGTGTGTTGCAGATTGCCTGTCAGGCCGCCAATTCGATTAACGATTGGTATTCAGAGAAGGTTAACCAAGCCTTTAATGCGTGAACTGAACGCAACCTTCCCCAGCGGAAGCGCTTTTTGCCGGCATCTGAAATCGGGGTTGCCTTCCACCCCGCCAAATCATAAAAGCGACCTTGGATCACTGCAATCCTGGAACCGCTTACCTCTGCAGTTTCCTGCTAAAGGTCAGATGTGAAGGCGGCTCCTTTCGCTTCAAGCGAAAAGGCTTCAGGTGGTCGCGACGAATTTCGCAGGCGTGCTCCCGTGGCGGGGGAATCGCTTGCGTGAAGAAAACGGCCGGGTTGTCCCCTGCCGGCTCCGTGTGAGCAAACAAGCTGGTCCGGCTCCACCCGGGCTTTGGTTCAAAAGGTTCTGCTGGGTGCCGATGGCTTCAAGCGCAATCATGGAAAGGTCCGCAT
>NZ_JANINM010000439.1 GCF_024509055.1 Mesorhizobium sp.
GGGCTTTCGCGGGTGATCGTGACGTCATGGGCGTGGCTTTCACGAAGTCCGGCATTCGATATGCGCACAAAGGTGGCGCGTTCGCGGAACTCGGCAAGATCGCGTCCACCCACATAACCCATAGCGGCTTTCAGGCCGCCTGCAAGCTGGTGCAGCACGCCAGACACAGGTCCTTTATAGGGAACCTGCCCTTCGATGCCCTCCGGAACCAGTTTCAGCGTGTCGCGGACCTCGGCCTGGAAGTAGCGGTCGGCCGAGCCGCGCGCCATCGCGCCGACCGAGCCCATGCCGCGATAAGCCTTGAAGGAGCGGCCCTGGTGCAGGTAGACCTCGCCCGGGCTCTCGTCGGTGCCCGCAAGCAGCGAGCCGATCATGGCGGCGCTCGCGCCTGCCGCCAGCGCCTTGGCGAGATCTCCCGAATATTTGATGCCGCCGTCAGCAATCACGCTCACGCCCGCCTTATGCGCCGTCTCCACCGCCGACATGATCGCCGAAAGCTGCGGAACGCCGACACCGGCAACGATTCGCGTGGTGCAGATCGAGCCCGGGCCGATGCCAACCTTGACCGCGTCGGCGCCGGCGTCGATCAACGCCTTCGTGCCGTCGGCGGTAGCGACATTGCCGGCGAGGATGCGCACCGAATTCGAAAGCTTCTTCGCCCGCGTCACGGCATCCAGCACGCGCTGGGAGTGACCATGGGCGGTGTCGATGACGAGAAGGTCGACGCCAGCGTCAATCAGGCGCTCGGCGCGCTCGAAACCATCATCGCCGACGCTGGTGGCGGCGGCAGCGCGCAGGCGACCCTGCGCGTCCTTGGTGGCGTGCGGGTTGAGCTGCGACTTCTCGATGTCCTTGACCGTGATCAGGCCGACGCAATTGCCCTTCCTGTCGACGACCACCAGCTTCTCGATACGGTGCTTGTGCAGGAGGCGCTTGGCTTCGTCCTGGTCGACATTCTCCTTGACCGTGATCAGGTTCTCACGGGTCATCAACTCGTAGACCTTCTGCGACGGATCGGAGGCGAAGCGCACGTCGCGGTTGGTGAGGATGCCGACGAGACGGCCGACAGTGTGGCCGCCGGTGCCGCCATTCTCGACCACCGGAATGCCCGAAATCGAATAGGTCCGCATCAGCGCCAGCGCGTCGGCGAGCGTCGCGTCCGGGCCGATGGTGACGGGGTTCACCACCATGCCGGACTCGAATTTCTTCACTTGCCGGACTTCCTCGGCCTGCTCGGCCGGGGTGAGATTGCGGTGGATGACGCCGATGCCGCCCGCCTGCGCCATGGCGATCGCAAGCCGCGCCTCGGTGACGGTGTCCATCGCGGCCGACAGGATCGGCACGTTGAGGTCGATGTCGCCGGCGATGCGGGTGCGGATGTCGGTTTCGCCCGGCATGACTTCGGAATGACCGGGCTGAAGCAGCACGTCGTCGAAGGTCAGCGCCAGTACGCCGGTGGACGTTTCGATGATTTTTGCCATGGCCAGCCCTTTGAATGCGGAAAAAGCGCTGGACCGGGATGGACAGCGCCGACTCTTTCTTCCCTTTCAGGATTGGCGCTGGCTGGTAACACGTCACGGCGCCGATGAAAAGCCGGTCGTTGCGAGCGCCTCGGCTTCTATTCCGCGCCCAGGAGAGTCTCCAGCAAAGCGTGGCGCGGCGATGCAAAAGGATTGACCACGGTGACGCCTCCCCAGGTGAAACCATCCTGCAGGTCTTCCGAGAGGAGCAGCCGGCAGCCCGTTTGCGATGCAGCCGAAAGAATCACGGCATCCCAAATGGCGAAACGATGGTCTGCCGCGAGATCGACTGCCATCATCATCACTTCTGGTGTCGTGCCAATAACTGGGAACGCGTCGCGCCAGCCAAGCAGGGCCTGCCGTGCCCCCTCAGGCTCCCTTCCGGCCTTGCGGACGAGCACGTTGAACAACTCGCCCAGCACCTGGACGGGAATGACGGCAGCCTCCTGTGGAACGTTGCGAAGTAATTCGAGGACGGTTTCGCGTTTTTCGGCGCTGTTCACCCCCTCCGCATAGGCAAGTACATTTGTGTCGAGCGCGACCTTCACCGGTCGTCCTCATAAAGCTCATCGCGTGTCCAGCGCCCGGCATCGACCACGATCTGCCGCTCAAGGCGCTGCAGCAATGCCGCGCGCGACCGGGAGGCCACTCCTTCGTCGCCAGCAGGCACAATCCGCGCCACCGGCCGCCCGTGACTGGTCACGACGTAGCTGTGGCCCTCGCGCACCTCGCGCAGGATGTGAGAAAATCTTCGGTTGGCGTCGGCTGCCGAAACGGTTTCATCCATGGTTGCACCCAACTTGTAGTTATATTCACTACTATAGTAACATACCTTGAATTCGGCAAGCTATAGTGGCGCGAAGGCAGCCACCAGGGGTTGCGGTCGCGCAAAAGTGACAGCAATTTAATGCGACATACGCGTCGGGGCATGATAACCGCCCGGGCGTGCCGGCTCACCCCCAAGCCGGGTAGCTTAGACAGATCAGGGCGTTCCGTTGAACCGCATCATCCCGCTCATCCTGGCGGTCGCACTTTTCATGGAGAACATGGATTCGACCGTCATCGCCACGTCGCTGCCGGCGATCGCGATCGACATCCATACCAGCCCGATCGCGCTCAAGCTGGCGCTGACGGCCTATCTGGTGTCGCTGGCGATCTTCATTCCGATCAGCGGCTGGATGGCGGATCGGTTCGGCGCCAAGAATGTCTTCCGCGCAGCAATTGCCGTCTTCATCGCCGGATCGGTCGCCTGCACCTTTTCCAATTCGCTGCCGGCCTTCGTGGTGTCGCGCTTCCTACAAGGCATGGGTGGCGCCATGATGACGCCGGTCGGGCGTCTGGTGCTGGTGCGAGCGACGCCGAAGAGCGAACTCGTCGCCGCGATGTCCTGGCTGACGGTGCCGGCGCTGGTCGGACCGCTGGTCGGCCCGCCGATCGGTGGCTTCATCACCACCTATTTCACCTGGCACTGGATCTTTCTGATCAACGTGCCGATCGGCCTCATCGGCATCTGGCTCGCCACGCGCTTCCTGCCGGAAACCGAGCCGACAGAGACGCCGCCGCTCGACTTTCCCGGCTTCGTGCTGTCCGGGCTCGCGGCGTCGGGCGTGGTCTTCGGCCTTTCGGTGGTCAGCCTGCCGGCCCTGCCGCCGCTCGCCGGCTTCCTCACCGTGGCGGTCGGCGTGGTCTCCGGCGTGCTCTATCTCTTGCATGCGCGCCGTGCCAACAACCCGTTGCTGGCGCTGGAACTGTTTCGCAACCAGGTATTTCGCGCGTCCGTGCTCGGCGGTTCGTTGTTTCGCATCGGCATCGGCGCCGTGCCATTCCTTTTGCCGCTGATGTTCCAGATCGGGTTCGGGTTGACGCCGTTCCAGTCCGGCATGATCACCTTCGTCTCGGCACTCGGCGCCATCGGCATGAAGTTCGTCACCGCGCTGGTTTTCCGGCTCGCCGGTTTCCGCCGCGTGCTGATCTGGGGCTCGCTCGTCGCCGCCGGATCGATCGCCATCTACGGCCTGTTCACGCCCGAAACGCCCTATGCGCTGATGCTGGCGATATTGCTGGTCGGCGGCTTCATCCGCTCGATGTTCTTCACCGGCGTCAACGCCCTGTCCTACGCCGACATCACGCCGGCCGACACGAGCAAGGCTACACCGATCACGGCTGTCTTCCAGCAATTGTCGATCGCGCTCGGCGTGGCGCTGGCCGGCGGCATCCTGGAAGTGTCGACCTCGGTCCATGGCGGACCACTGCGGCTCAGCGATTTCCACATCGCGTTCTTTATCGTCGCGGCCGTGTCGGCAGCGGCCTCGGTGACCTTCATGCGGCTGTCGCCGGATGCCGGCAGCGCCGTCTCGGGACATGGCCGCCTGACGACGCCGAAGACGCTGGAGACGGCGGGCACTGCTGGGAAGTAGGCGCGCCTCTCCCTTCTCCCCTTGCGGGAGAAGGTGGATCGGCGCGCAGCGCCGCGACGGATGAGGGGTGTTCCAGCGGAGTGAGACGTCGGCGTTCCCTGGAACACCCCTCATCCGTCGCCTTCGGCGACACCTTCTCCCACAAGGGGAGAAGGACGGGCGCTGCCTTTGAAATCCTTCGCCAGCAGGTAGAGCTCCACCGACTCATCGCGCGAAGCCGGCGGCTTGACGTGGTGGACCGAGCGGAAATTCTGTTTCAGGCGCGTCAGCAGTTCGTTTTCCGCGCCACCCTGAAAAGTCTTGGCGAGGAAATGCCCGCCGGGCTTCAGCACGTGAAGCGCGAAATCGGCCGCCACCTCGCACAAATGCATGGTGCGCAGATGGTCGGTGCGGCGATGGCCGGTGGTGGGCGCGGCCATGTCGGAAAGCACGATGTCCGGCTGGCCGCCGAGTGCTTCGGCGAGCTTGTGCGGGGCATCGGGGTCGAGGAAATCCATCTGCAGGATGACCGCACCCGGCACCGCGTCCATCTCCAGGTAGTCGATGCCGACGACATGCGGGTTTTCGGCGCTCGACTTCGTGCGGGCCGCCGCCACTTGGCACCAGCCGCCGGGAGCAGCGCCCAGGTCGATCACCTTCATGCCGGGCTTCAGGAGATGATGCTTGTCGTCGATCTCGATCAGCTTGTAGGCGGCGCGCGAGCGGTAGCCGTCGGCCTTGGAGCGCTGCACATAGGGGTCGTTCATGTGCCGCTCGAGCCAGCGACGCGAGGATTCCTTCAGACCGCTCTTCTTCTTGATCCTGGTCTTCAGGACGCGCATGCCGGCCGAACCCGGCTTTTCCGGTTTCTTTGTCATCGGCGTTCCCATTTGAGCATGATCTTTCCCAAAGACCGGCTTCCACTTTTTGGGATCATGCCCTGCGCCCATCGTTGCGCCAGACGCCGTCATCGGCCATCAGCTCGCTCAAGATGCCCTCGCGCAGGCCGCGGTCGGCGACGCGCAGCCGCTCGGACGGCCAGACGCCGCGGATGGCCTCCAGGATGGCGCAGCCGGCGAGCACGAGGTCGGCGCGATCGGCGCCGATGCAGGGGTTGGCGACGCGCTGCTGGAAATCCCAGCCGATCAGCCTCTCGACCATGCGGTCGACGCTATCGCGGTCCATCCACAGCCCGTCGACCCGGCGCCGATCGTAACGTTCGAGATCGAGATGAACGCCGGCCAGCGTGGTCACCGTGCCGGAGGTGCCCAGAAGATGGAAGTTCGGACTGGCCAGCACATGGGAGAGCCTGTCGCGGCCGTCGAAGGTTTTCAGCCGGATCGCCACATCCTCGACCATGGCGTCGAAGGTCTCGCGCGTCACCGTGCGGCCGCCGAAACGCTCGGCGAGCGATACCACGCCGACGGGCAGCGACGTCCAGGAGACGATGTGATTGGCGAGCCTGGGCGAGCGGTGGCCATTGCTGAGGTCGATCAGCGCTATCTCCGACGAGCCGCCGCCGATGTCGAACAGCACGACCCCCTTGGTATCGCGCTCGACCAGCGAGCCGCAGCCGGACACCGCGAGCCGCGCCTCGGTCTGGCGGTCGATGATCTCCAGTTTCAGCCCGGCCTCGCGCTCGACGCGCTCGAGGAACTCGACACCGTTCTCGGCCGAGCGGCAGGCCTCGGTGGCGATCAGCCTCGCCTTCCTGATCTTGCGGTTACGCAATTTGTCGCCGCAGATCTTGAGCGCCTCGACAGCGCGGTCCATGGCGGCTTGGCCGAGCCGGCCGGAAGCGGAAAGCCCCTCGCCCAGCCTGACGATGCGCGAAAAGGCGTCGATGACGCGGAACTGGCCGTGCCGGCCTGGCACCGCGACCAGCAACCGGCAATTGTTGGTGCCGAGGTCGAGCGCCGCGAACACCGGCAATTCCTGCAGCTGGGCACGAGGTCCGCCCTGCGCCGTGCGAGGTTGAGGCGGTGCCTGCACGGCTTCGGGCGGGAGGCTGGCGGGCGCGGGTGCCGGCTGCCTGATCGCGCCATTCTCGTCGCGGGCAAAAACCTTGCGGCCGCGCCTGCGCTTGCGGCGCTTGCGCGCCTTGCCCTTCGCCTGCTCGCCATGGTGGTCGGCATGTCTGCCATGCGCGCCCGCATGGCGGCTGAACCGCCCGGCGGACGGGCCCGCCGATTCGGACGGCGATGCCCCGGACATGCCCACTTCCGACGCGCCGGCGCCGGTGTCGTGGTCTTCCACTTCAGTTCCTTCCGGCGCCGCGCGAACCGGGTTCGGACGCAGCAGGCACCTCGATTTGTTTCAAGTTGCCGACAGACTAGCAGCGCGTTTCGCAATCACCAAGAGCGCGTGGTCCGAATTCTGGTCCCGTCACGTTGGGGCAATGTCTTGCCGGTTGAATAGCCGGCTTCAATCGGGCATGTCTCAACGGGTCGGAACGGATGAAACGGGCGCCACGCCGGACAAATGAGCTGCAACGCATGACGATTTCGCGATGAACTGGAGACGTTATTTCTGGCCGGTCGTCGGCATAGGCGCGGTGATCTTCTCGCTGTTCCTGCTGTGGCACGAACTGCGTGGCATCTCGATCGACGACGTCTGGGCCGGCATCTCCGCCATCCCGGCACGCGGCTGGATCCTCGCGGCGCTGAGCTCGGTCGTCGCCTATGCCTCGCTTGCCGGCTACGATCACATCGCGCTGCTCCATATAGGCAAAAAGGTATCCTGGCTGTTCGTCACGCTGTGCTCCTTCACCACCTACGCGGTGTCGCACAATATCGGCGGTTCGGTGTTTTCGGGCGCGGTGATCCGCTACCGCGCCTATGCTACCCGAGGCCTGACCGGCCAGGAGATCGGCGTGCTGGTGGCGATCTGCTGGTTCACCTTCATCCTGTCGAGCGTCTTCCTCGGCGGCCTCGTGCTCTTGCTGGAACCTCAGATCATCGACCGCTTCACGGGCGCGCCGCATCATGGCGCCGCGTTTGCCGCCGGGGTCGCCATGCTTGTCCTTGTCGGCGCATATGCCTTCGGCAGTTGGCTGCATCTTAGGCCGCTCAAGATCGGCACCTTCCAACTGCACTATCCGGCACTGCCGATCGTCGCACGCCAATTGCTGATCGGCCCGGTTGAATTGCTGGCCGCCGCCGCGATCATCTATTTCGCCCTGCCCGCGGCCGGCAACCCCGGCTATTTCGTCGTGCTCGGCGTGTTCATGGTATCGTTCTCGATCGGCCTTCTGTCGCACGCGCCGGGCGCGCTCGGTGTGTTCGAAGTCGTCTTCCTCACCGGCCTTTCGGACATGGACCCGGCCGGCGTGCTCGCCGCCCTTCTGGTATTCCGCCTGTTCTACCTCATCATCCCGCTGCTGATCGGGCTTTGCGTGGTGCTGTTCTTCGAGCATTCGCAGTACAGCCACGGCAAGGGCTGAGCGCGCTTACGGCGACCCCGCTAGGTAATGGGCAAAAAAGGCTGCGATTGAACTGAAACGCGGGCTTGACTATTTTCGGGTGGCGGCTACAAGGCAGCGCTCGCGGCGCACAGCCGCCCGCTTCGCACGGTTCTCTTCGCAACCGCGCCTGCTGGGGAATAGGTTAACGGTAGACCCACGGACTCTGACTCCGTTAGTCCTGGTTCGAATCCAGGTTCCCCAGCCAGCATCAATCTGATGCTATTCGCAAACATGATCGCCCGGCTCCGACTTATTTGATTTGTTGAGGCAGCACGGTTGAACTCAGACCAACCCACGGTTCGAATTGTCAGCGCGCCAGTTGGTGAGCCTCCCGATTGGGTCCGGGATGCCTGGATAGGACTTGATCTGCCTTTGTCCTGGCCGGAGATCAGCAAGGTCACAACATTCGGTGTCGTGTCTGGCCCTAGAAGTCTCTGGTCCACCTTCTGGTACCGGATCAGCGGACGCGGCGAAAAGCAGAGCGGCTATATCGTCAGATATGCGGACGCCATGAAGGTGTTGCGGGAGACCAGGCCCGATGCGGCGCTGTGGTGGGACCAGAACGTAGGCAAGGGGCAAAGTTGGAGCACCCTTTTGTTTCAAGCCAGTTGTGGGGAATTGCGGCAGGTGGAAGCTTTGGGCGTACCTCGCTGGCGGCGCACTATAAGTAACTTCTTGAGTTCATTGACGCTCATCGTCCTCGCTATTGCGACGACGCAAATCGGCCAGTCAAACGGCTCCTGGTTGTGGCTGTTTCCGGTCGGGTGGGTTTGGACCTGTGTAGGACTGCTGAATCACTTCCTGCTTCAGACAAAATTCTGGCGCTTCAAAATCATGCGCAGCGATTGGAAATCCCTACTCGTCACAGTCGTCATAATGATCTTCGTGCTTGGGGCTTTCATGGGAGTTTTTTTCTGCTTTGGCAGGTTGGTGCGGTGAGTTTGCACAGCGCGGATAGAACCGTGAGCGCGATGACTGCGCGACCATCATATTAGCAATCAACGATATATTAATAAGCAAGGTCCAAGCTTTGCATATCGGGCAAGATCCCGATCGACGATCCCGCACCTATAGGTGCCGAGACGCTCGACCGATGCGGAGCAACGCATGAGTGTCGAAACAGCACTGGCGCAGCTATTGCGCATGCTTCACCGTCGCGCCCTGAACTTAGCGGCGTTACCAGACGATGAAAGAGACCCGCACTACGACCGCATCCGACGATCATGCTGCGGAGCAGCCGAGCATATCGGCCAAAGTCCGGACAGCGCGGCGATGACGGCAAACAGCATCGTCGAGTTTACCCGTGCGATGGTCGGGATCATCGAGGCAAAGCGCGGGTAAGGCGGCGCCAGCTGCTGGTTCGGCTGTGCTCGGCCGCAATGTGTATTGCGGGTGATGGCCCGCCTAGTACCCTGACTATGTAGCCTCCACCTCGGCGACGCAGCTTATATGGCCGTCCGCGCGGATCAGCCGGATCGGCACGCCGTAAGTGCGCGACAGCGTTGCCTCGGTCAGGATGTCGAATGTCGGCCCGATCGCAGGCGGATGGTCGCGCGACAGCGCCAGCGTGCGGTCGGCGAGCGTGTAGGCATGGTCAGGCGCGTGGGTGGTGAAGATCACGGCGAGGCCGGTGCCGGCCAAGCGGCGGACCAGCGCCAGGAAGCGCGCCTGGTTGGCGAAGTCGAGGTGGGCCGTCGGCTCGTCGAGGATCATCAGCTTCGGCGCCTGCACCAGCACGCGGGCGATCTGCACCAGCTGGCGCTCGCCGCCGCTGATCTCGGTGTAGGCGGCATCGGCCAGGTGGCGGATGCCAAGCGTCGCCAATGCCTCGAGCGCAAGACCCGTAACCTCGCTGCCCGGCACGTCGAACAGGCCGAGATGCGGCGCCCTGCCCATCTCCACCACCGTGCGGACGGAGAAGGCAAAGACGGTTTCGTAGCTTTGCGGCACCAGCGCCAGCAGGCGAGCGATCGCGGGGCGCGACAGCGCGGCAATGGGCTGGCCGGCGAGTTCCACCTTGCCGGCACTCGGCGGCGAAAGGCCCGCCAGGCAGCGCAGCAGCGTCGACTTGCCGACGCCGTTCGGGCCGAGCACGCAGACCACCTCGCCCGCGGCGATGCCGAGGCTGACGTCGGCAAACACGGGCTCCGGCCGGCCCGCATAGGAGAAGCCGAGCTTTTCGGCGGCGAGGATCATGGCAAACCCGTCATGCCCAGCCCAGCCTGCCGCGACCGAGCAACAGCATGAACACAGGCGCGCCGACCAGCGCCGTCAGGATGCCGAGCGGCACTTCGGCCGCCGTCACGGTGCGGGCAACATCGTCGATGATCAAAAGGTAGCAGGCGCCGAGCGAGAGCGTTGCCGGCACGAGCCGGCGGAAATCCGGTCCGACGATGATGCGCGCGAAATGCGGGATGACCAGCCCGACCCAGCCGATGATGCCGCTGATCGAGACGGCGGAGGCGGCGATCAGCGTCGAAAGCAGGATCATCACCAGCCGCAGCCGGGCGACCTCGACACCCATGATGCGAGCCTGCTCGTCGCCCATCGCCAGCAGGTTCAGCCGCCAGCGCAGGGCAAGCAGGCCGAGCACGCTCGGAATGGTGACGACCAGCACCGGCACGAGGTCAGCGGTCGAGACCGAGGAGAGCGAGCCGAGCAGCCAGAATTCGATGACCGGCAATTTGGAGTTGGGATCGGCGACATATTTCAGGAGCGACAAAAGCGCCGTGAACAGCGAGCCGACGATGACGCCGCCCAGCACCAGCGCGATGGTCGAGTTCAGCCGAAAGAAGCGGTTCATGACAAAGCACATCGCCACGGCGAGAAGCCCGAAAGCGAAGGCGCAGGCTTGGGTGGCGTAGCGCTCGCCGAACAAAAGGATCGCCACCGCCGCGCCGAAACCGGCCCCGGCCGACACGCCAAGCGTGAAGGGCGACACCAGCGGGTTGCGGAACACGCCCTGATAACAGGCGCCGGCGACCGCCAGTCCACCACCGACGACCATGGCGGCCAGCACCCGTGGAAGGCGGACGTCGAGCACCACCGAGCCAACGACCGGCGGCCAGTCACGCGCAATCGGCAGGAACTGCGCTGCAATCACCTTGATGACGGTCTGTGGCTCGACGGGATAGCGGCCAAGCAGGAAGGACAACAGGAAGATCGCGACCGGCAGCACGACCAGCATCGCCACCGCCAGGTTGCGCGCGGGCCTCGACCGGGGCATCGACGACACCACGGCCTAGTTCGGCCCGGTGTATTTCTGCCCGTAGAACCGCGTGTAATAGGCATCGGCCTGCTTCTGCATGTCGATGTCGGCGAAGCGATCGGGATAGAGTTTTTTCGCCATCCACAATTCGCCGAGCGCCAGCGCCTCGGGCAGCGGATAGCCCCAGGGCTTCACATATTCGGGCGTGATGTAGAGGCGCTTGTTCTCGACCGCGTCGACATGCTGCCAGGCGGCGCCCTTCTCGATCTCGGCGGCCACCGGCGCATAGCGATCCTGCACGAAGATCACCTGCGGGTTCCAGGCCAGCACGTCTTCCATCGACACCTTGGTGGCGCCGCGCACGCCGGCCGCGACATTGACGCCGCCCGAACGCTTCATGATGACGCCGGTGTATTTGCCGGAGCCATAGGTGTTCATGTCCGGATTGGCCATGTAGAGCTTCACCCTCGAGCCATCCGGGATCGAGGCGACGCGATCCTCGACCTTCCTGCGCTCGGCAAAGGCGTAGTCGATCAGTTGGTCGGCCCGCTCGCGCCTGTCGACGATGTCGCCGATCAGGCGCACGCCGATCTTCAGTCCTTCGGCATAAGCCGCGTCGTCATCGGCAAAGGTCGGGTTGAGTTTTGGCGCCTCCACCCCCTCGCCCTTCGACAGCGAGATGGCGACTACCGGCAGGCCGGCCTGCGAGAGCTGGTCGATCATGGCCGCCGGCGCATAATTGGTGACGAACACGACGTCCGGCTTCAGCTTCAGCACTTCCTCGACATTGACGGTCGAAAGATCGCCCGGCATCGGCAGGCTGGTGAGCTGAGGAGCGTATCTATCGAGGCCGGGAATGAGCTTCTGCCATGTGCGCAGCACGCCGACGATTCTGTCGGCGGCGCCGAGTTGCACCAGGATATCCAGGGTCTGGTGCTGCAGCACGACGATGCGCTCCACGTGATCGGGCACGGTAACGCTGCGGTTGAGCTGGTCGGTGACCGTGCGGGCATAGGCCGGCGCGAGCGCCAGAAGCGACAAGGCGAGAGCGAAGGCGAGCATGGGGCCGCGACGCAGGTTCATTTGGAGACCTCCCGAGAATGCCCGTCTGCCGGGCTCGATATGTTTTTCTGCATATAGCGTTGGACGAAGCGCGACAAGTTGCGGATCGGCGCGTCACCCCCCTTGCGGCAGCGTCACCGGCTGAAAGCCGTGGTCGCGCAAGATCCCCTGACCGGTGGCCGACAGTATGAACAGCGAAAAGGCCAGCCCCGCCTCGCAGCAACCAACCAACGTCGCAAGGCCGTATTCCGGCACTACGTTCACTTCGCGCGGGATCGCGACGATCTCGGCGTCTTGAACTTCCGCCACCAGCCCAGTCAGTCCGGTGCGGTAGCCAAGGAAAACATGCGCCGAACCCGCCGCCATGGCAGCCGCGATCGGGTCGTAGCGGCCGGGTGTGTTCGACGTCTCCGAACCACCCACCAGCTTCTGCGCCTTGGCGTCGAGCAGCGCGAAGCTGCCCGGCCTGATCTGGTCGATCCGCCGGAAGATAGCCCAGGCATAGTCGCCCGAAGGGTCCTTCAGCGGCGTCGACGTGGCGATGCCGATGGCCGGATCGAGCAACCTGTCGACGAAATTCCTGCCGGTGATGCCGGCGTCGCGCCGCACTGCCGCCGCCATGGCATTATGGGCGAAGACGATCGCCGGCCTCGCGATGCCCTGTTCGGCAAGGCGAGCGGGATGGGCAAAGCTCGCCGAGAGAAAGACGTCAGGCCGCTCGCCGGCCTCGATCCGCTCGCGCAGCAAGCCGGCCGGGCCCAGGCGTGTTTCGGCGATCACACCGGTCATGGCCGTGAAGGCGGAAAGCAGCGAGGGCAGCACATGGCGCAGGCTACCGGCGGCGTAGATCATCATCACAGCCTTTTTCGCCGAGGCCATTTCTCCCCCTTCCCGATCCTATGCCGTGACCCGACGGGACCTCCGGCGACGATGCCCGGGCATCTTCATCGCCAGCGTTTGCGTTCAACTGCGTGCGATGGACGCTATATCCGTAACAAAATAGCGTTTCACAATTTTCCTGGAATTTCTCCAGGCGACAGCACCGCGATTCCCGCCGCCGGCACTGGCGCCGCCGTGTCCCAAAGCAAGGGCCACCCCTCCTGAAGAAGGGCGGCCCTTGCTTTGGTTCAATGGGTGTCTTTCGACAGCCCGTTACTCGGCCGCCTCGTAGCCGGCGATGCCCTTGATCTCGAGGAAATCCTCAAGGCCGTACTCGGCATATTCACGGCCGTTGCCGGACTGCTTGTAGCCACCGAAGGGCAGGCCAGCGTCCCAGGTCGGATAGTTGATATAGACGTTGCCCGAGCGCATCCGCGCCGCGACATTGCGAGCCTTCTCGATGTCCTTGGCCTGGATGTAGGAGGCAAGGCCATAGACGGTGTCGTTAGCCTGTTCGACCGCCTGCTCGACCGTGTCGTATGGCATGATCGAAAGCACCGGTCCGAAGATCTCTTCCTTGGCGATGCGCATGTCGTGCGTGACGTTGGCGAACACGGTCGGGCGGATATAGTAGCCGCGGTTAAGCTCCGCCGGGCGGCCGGGACCGCCGGCCACCAGGGTGGCGCCCTCGTCGATGCCGCTCTGGATCAGGTCCTGGATCTTGTCGAACTGGATCTGGCTGACCACCGGGCCGAGCTTGGAGGCGGGCGCGTCGGCCGGGCCGACAGTGAACTTCTCCGCCGCCGCCTTGGCGTAGCCGGCGGCCTCGTCATGCCGGTCGCGCGGCACGAACATGCGGGTCGGCGCGTTACAGGACTGGCCGCTGTTGCCGAAGCAGCCGGCGACACCCTTGGTCACGGCCCGCTCGAGGTCGACGTCGGGAAACAGGATGTTGGCCGACTTGCCGCCGAGTTCCTGGTGCACGCGCTTGACCGTCTCGGCGGCTGCCTTGGCGACCAGGATGCCGGCGCGGGTCGAGCCGGTGAAGGACATCATGTCGACATCCGGATGGCTGGACAGCGCCTGCCCGACGCCCGGACCGTCGCCGTTGACGAGGTTGAACACGCCCTTCGGCACGCCGGCCTCGTCGATGATCTCGGCGAAGATGATGGCATCGAGCGGCGCGATCTCGGACGGCTTCAGCACCATGGTGCAGCCGGCGGCGAGCGCCGGGCCGACCTTGCAGGTGATCTGGTTGAGCGGCCAGTTCCACGGCGTGATCAGGCCGACGACACCGATCGGCTCCTTGACGATGAGCGACGAACCCTTGACGTGGCGGAACTGAAAAGTCTTCAGCACCTCGGCCATCTTCTCCAGATGCGCCTGGCCGACGCCGACCTGGCTGTCCAGCGCCATCTGGCGCGGCGCGCCCATCTCGCGCGAGACGGCGAGCGCCAGGTCCTTGCTGCGCTTCTTGTAGATCTCGATGACGCGGTTGAGGATATCGAGGCGCTCCTCGACCGAGGTGAAGCCGAAAGTGGCAAAAGCGCGCTTGGCCGCGGCAACCGCCTTGTCGACATCGGCCTTGGAACCAAGCGATATCTGGGCGAAGACGTCCTCGTTCGAGGGATCGATGACATCGAGCGTGTTGGGCACCACCGGATCCACCCAGGCGCCGTCGATATAAAACTGCAGATTGTGAGACATGGTCTTCGCTCCCTGTGGGCCGGCGTTTGTCGATGTGGCGGGGTGATCGTCGTATATCGCGAGAGATAACGATGCGGCAAGCGCCCTGTCAAACGCAAGGGGCGGCGATTGAGCCAGCGGCAACGTGCCAGATCGTTCGGAAAAATCGATCATTGTGATACAAACAATTCGTTGGAAAGATCGGTTCTGGAATGCCATTTCCCCGGTGAACACGCCTGGAGAATTGCATTGTCTTTCCTGCCCGCCACCGCGAATGATCTTCCAAACAGCCTGAGCATTGGCCGTTCGGCGAACCCCGCCCTCACGTCGATCTGGCCGGGCATCGTGCTGGTGGCGATGATCACTTGCGTCGCCTATTCGGCGCACGGTCTCTCCGGCCTCACGCTGTTCAGCCCAATGATCCTCGCAGTGGTCGCGGGCATAACCTTTTCCAACGTGCTCGGCACCCCCGCGCACGCCAAGGCGGGCATCGCCTTTTCACAAAAGCGCCTGTTGCGCTTCGCCATCGTGCTGCTCGGCTTCCAGCTCACGCTCGGCCAGGTCGCGGGCATCGGGCTCAGCGGCGTCGGCATCGTCGCCGCCACCCTCGGCGCGACCTTCCTGTTCACCGTCACGCTGGGAAGGCTGATCGGCGTCGATCGCAAGCTCGCGCAGCTGATCGCGGCCGGCACCTCGATTTGTGGCGCCTCGGCGATCGTCGCCACCAACATCGTCACCGACGCGCGTGACGAGGACGTCACCTACGCCGTCGCCGCGATCACGCTGTTCGGCACTGTTGCCATGCTCGGCTTTCCGCTGCTTTCGCCACTCTTCGGCCTCGACCAGCACGCATTCGGCCTGTGGGCCGGCGCCTCGATCCACGAGGTGGCGCAGGTGATCGGCGCCGGCTTCCAGAACGGCACGCTTGCCGGCGAGACGGCGACTGTTGCCAAGCTGACGCGCGTCACCATGCTGGCGCCGATGGTGATCGCGCTCGGCCTGATGGCCCGCCGCGGCAGCAATGATGCTTCCGCGGCCAAGCCGCCGATGCCATGGTTCGTAGTGGCCTTCGTCGCCGTCGTGGCGCTGAACAGCCTGGTGACGATCCCGCAGCAGGTTCACTCGGCCATCGCGCTGGCCGCCCAGGTCATGCTGACCATGGGGCTCGCCGCCATGGGCCTGCAGGCCGATATCTCGGAGCTGCACTCGCGCGGCCTGCGCCCGCTGATGCTTGCCTTCTCGGCCTTTATCTTCATCGCAGCGTTCAGCCTGGCGCTGGTAAAGCTCGTCTAAGGCGATCTGTGGTTCGGGCCAGGCCGCCCTAATCCTCGTCATCGTCCTCGAACGAACAGGCCGCGACATAGATCGCGGCCAGCTTCTCGATGCCGGCCTGGTCCTCCTTGTCGAAGCGGCCGGGCAGCGGGCTGTCGAGGTCGAGCACGCCGAACGCGC
>NZ_JANINM010000440.1 GCF_024509055.1 Mesorhizobium sp.
GACGCTGCTCATCATCGAGGCGATGAAGACGATGAACCAGATCCCCTCGCCGCGCTCCGGCACGGTGACCGCCATCCTGATCGAGGACGCGCAGCCGGTCGAATACGGCATGCCGCTCGTGGTCATCGAGTAAAGCCGGGAACAGCGCGGAGATGTTCCAGAAGATCCTCATCGCCAATCGCGGCGAAATCGCCCTCAGGGTGCTGCGCGCCTGCAAGGAGCTCGGCATCCAGACGGTGGTGGTCCATTCGACGGCCGACGCCGACGCCATGCATGTGCGGCTGGCTGACGAGAGCGTGTGCATCGGACCGCCGCCATCGCGCGAAAGCTATCTCAACATCCACCAGATCGTCGCCGCCTGCGAGATCACCGGCGCCGACGCGGTGCATCCGGGCTACGGCTTCCTGTCGGAAAACGCCAAGTTCGCCGACATCCTCGCGGCCCACAACATCACCTTCATCGGGCCGTCGGGTGACCATATCCGCATCATGGGCGACAAGATCGAGGCCAAGCGCACGGCAAAGCGCCTCGGCATCCCGGTCGTGCCCGGCTCCGACGGCGCGATCAGCGACGACAAGGAAGCCAAGCGCGTCGCCGCCGAGATCGGCTATCCGGTGATCATCAAGGCCTCCGCCGGCGGCGGCGGCCGCGGCATGAAAGTTGCGCACACCGAGGCCGACCTCGAGGTCGCGTTGCAGACGGCCAAGTCGGAAGCCGGTGCAGCTTTTGGCGACGACGCCGTTTATATCGAAAAGTACCTGCAGAAGCCGCGCCACATCGAGGTGCAGGTATTCGGCGACGGCGCCGGCCGCGGCGTGCATTTCGGCGAACGCGATTGCTCGCTGCAACGGCGGCACCAGAAAGTCTGGGAAGAGGCCAACTCACCGGCGCTCAACGCCGAGGAGCGCTCCCGCATCGGCGGCATCTGCGCCAAGGCGATCGCCGATCTCGGCTACTCCGGCGCCGGCACCATCGAATTCCTCTACGAGAATGGCGAGTTCTATTTCATCGAGATGAACACCCGCCTGCAGGTCGAGCATCCGGTGACGGAAGCGATCACCGGCATCGATCTCGTGCACGAGCAGATTCGCGTCGCCTCGGGTGGCGGGCTTTCGGTACGCCAGGAAGACATCAAGTTCAACGGCCACGCCATCGAGTGCCGCATAAACGCCGAGGACCCGCGCACCTTCACGCCCTCGCCGGGCACGATCACTCACTTCCACACGCCCGGCGGCCTCGGCATCCGCGTCGATTCCGGCGTCTACTCCGGCTACAAGATCCCGCCCTACTACGACAGCCTGATCGGCAAGCTGATCGTGCACGGACGCAACCGCGTCGAATGCATGATGCGGCTGCGCCGCGCGCTCGACGAATTCGTCGTCGACGGTATCAAGACGACGCTGCCGCTGTTCCGAGACCTGGTCGGCAATCCGGACATCGCCAATGGCGACTACGACATCCACTGGCTGGAAAAGTATCTGGCCAAGGAAGAATAAGCCGGGAGTGCGATGACCCGCCCATACGCGCCCGGCTATCGCATCCCGACCGACCTTTTGCTGCGAGCCTATGCCTCGGGCGTCTTTCCGATGGCCGAGAGCGCCAACGACCCGGAAGTGTTCTGGGTGCGCCCGGAGACGCGCGGCATCATCCCGCTCGACGGCTTCCACACGCCGAAGAGCCTCAAGAAGACGATCCGCAGGCACCCGTTCGACATCCGCTACGACTTCGATTTCGAGGCGACGATCGACGGCTGCGCCGAAAAGCGCGAGGAGCGGCGCTCGACCTGGATCAACGCGCCGATCCGCGAGGCCTATCTCGAGCTCTTCCGGCTGGGCCACTGCCATTCGGTCGAGGCGTGGCGCGAGGAGCGCCTCGTCGGCGGGCTCTACGGCGTTTCGCTGGGCCGCGTCTTCTTCGGCGAAAGCATGTTCGCCCGGGAAACCGATGCCTCGAAAACCTGCCTCTATTATCTCGTCGAGCGCTTGAGGGCGCGAGGCTTCGCGCTCCTTGATACGCAGTTCACCACGGAACACCTCAAGCGCTTCGGCGCCGTCGACGTGCCGCGCGGCCAGTATGAGAAGATGCTGGCCAATGCATTGAAGGGTGAAGCGGTCTTCTTTCCCTAAGTGGATTGCTTAGCGGCGGCCGTTTCAATCGGCGTCTGTGCGTGGAACATCATCTTCCAGCCGTTGACGCGATGGACATAGCCGGTGCTGACGAGAGCCGCGTAGGCTTCGCCGTTTTCTCGCGTCGCGCGCGCTTCGTAGGTCAGCATGACGATGTCGCTGCCGGGCTCGACCATGCCTTTCAAGTCAATCTCCACGTCGCGCCAGCGGTTGGGCTTGCTGGCGGTCCCGGCCAGTTCGGCATTGGTCATCGCCTGCGCCATGCCTGGAAAAGCAACCAGGCATTCTGTATCGGCATTTGCCTCGTAGAAGGCTGAATCGCCGGTCCAGAAGCCTCTTTCGATATCGAGGAGTTCTTGCTTGTTGGCCGTGATCGGCTTCGTGCTGGTCATTACGGAATCCTTCCCGCCTGTCGCCGATTGGAAACGGGTGGCGGGCGGGCAGGTTCCGAAACGTCAGTTGGTGTTGGCCGGCTCGGTGTCGTCGGTGGTCGCGTCGGGCGCGGGTTGGGCCGGTTGCTGAGCCGGCGCCTTTGGCTTAGCCGCTGGGGCTTTTGGCTTGGCGCTGTCGGGCTTGGCCGGATCGGCTTTCGCCGCGGTCGGCGGCGGCACATCCGACTTCTGCTTGCAGCCCTTCAGCCAGACGTCGTAGACGGCGTGCTCGACGGCGTTGAGGCCGGGGCTCTCGGCGAACATCCAGCCGGTAAAGATGCGGCGGATCTTGCGGTCGAGCGTGATCTCGTCGACCTCGACAAAGGAATCGGTCTTGGGTTGTTCGGTCTCAGGACGCGAGTAGCAGACGCGCGGCGTCACCTGCAGGGCGCCGAACTGCACGGTCTCGTCGATATAGACATCGAAGGTGATGATGCGGCCGGTGATCTTGTCGATGCCGGCAAACTCCGCCACCGGGTTGGAGATGCGGTCGGCGACCGAAGGCGCGGCCGGCGCCTGCGCGGCGGCGAACGCCACCGTGGAGGCAGCCAGCACGGAAGATGCCGCGACCAGCGCCTTTGAGATCGGGTTTAGAGCCTTTGCGCGCAATTCCGGACGGAAAGCCGCTATGCACTTTTCCCGGAACTGCTTGGAATAGCTCATGCAAGGATACCGGTGGTTGCGCCGGGGGTGATTCTTCAATCGCCCAAGGCTAATCAGGGCTGCGATATCGGCAAGCAGCTAAACGTCAATTGTGGCGACAACGGACCGAAAGATGGCCAGGCCCGCGGTTTAAGAACCCGGCGTCCAGGCGTCGTAGTCGCCGGTCACCTGCGGACGGTGCTGGTTGGTCAGCACCGAGCCCTTCGGGCGATAGGCGCCCGGCGTGCCGGTCATGTTCGGCTTGTGCGGCTGCTGCCATTCGCGCGGCTTGTAATTCTCGTTCGAAGGCGCCGCGTCGACACGATGATGGATCCAGCCATGCCAGCCCGGCGGGATCTTCGAGGCTTCCGAATAATCGCGATAGATGACCCAGCGGCGGGTGCGGCCTTCCGAATCGACACCGCCCTCGTAATAGACGTTGCCTGCCTCGTCCTCGCCGACCTTCTTGCCGAAGCGCCAGGTGTGGACGCGTGTGCCCAGCGTCTGGCTGTTCCACCAGGTGAAAAACTGCAGCAGGAAAGTCTTCATACAAGTCCTCGCGGCGCAGCGGCTACGCTCTGCCCTGCTTATGGCGTCAGCCCACCCGGAAGGCAAGCGATTTGCCGAGCCGGTGATGTAAATGCGTCGTGCGCTAAATCGATATAGCGGCGTGCCAGGCATCTGGCCTGCTTGCCAAGCGCGGCGCGTGTTTCTAAACCTCGCCGGCCCGCGCACGGGCGCTGGGCCATGCTATGCCGAGGGAGGTGAAGATTGGTTTCAGATGCTTCCGCCGGTGACCGGATCAGCGCCGACGATATCCGCCGCCGCAAGGGCGGCGTGCCGATTGTGTGCCTCACCGCTTACACTTACCCCATAGCCCGCATGCTCGATCCTCATGTCGACCTGCTGCTTGTCGGCGACAGTGTGGCCATGGTGCTGCACGGCCACGCCACCACGCTTGGCGCTTCGCTGGAGATGATGATAGCGCACGGGCAAGCGGTGATGCGCGGTTCGGCGAAAGCCTGCGTCGTGGTCGATATGCCGGCGGGCAGCTACGAGACTTCGGCTGGGCAGGCCGTCGCCTCCGCGCGGCGGATCGTCGAAGAGACAGGCTGCCAGGCGGTCAAGCTCGAGGGCGGCGTCGACATGGCGGCGCAGATCGCGGCCATCGTCGCCGACGGCATCCCGGTCATGGGCCATATCGGCCTGCTGCCGCAGTCTGTCGAGAAGGAAGGCGGCTACAAGATCAAGGGCCGGACCGAAGACAACATTGCGGCCCTTCTCCGCGACGCCGAGGCTGTCGAGAAGGCCGGCGCCTTCTCCGTTGTCATCGAGGGGACGATGGAGGCCGTGGCATCGCGGCTCACCCGCCACATCGCCATCCCGACCATCGGCATCGGCGCCAGCGGCGAGTGCGACGGCCAGATCCTGGTCATAGACGACATGATCGGCATGACCGTCGACCGCGTGCCCAAATTCGTCAAGGAATACGCGAATCTGCGCGGCACGATCTCGGTCGCCGCCGCACGTTACGCTTCGGAGGTGCGCAGCCGCGCGTTCCCGGGACCCGATCATGTTTTTGGCGAGGACACCGAATGAGCGGACCGATCGTTGTCGACAGCGTTGTGGCGCTTCGCGCGCAAATCCGGGACTGGCGGCAGGCTGGCCTGAAGGTCGCCATGGTGCCGACCATGGGCGCCCTGCATGACGGCCACATCTCGCTCGTTAGGATCGCGCTCGAAAAAGCGGATCGCTGCGTGGTCTCTATCTTCGTCAATCCGACCCAGTTCGCGCCGACCGAGGACCTGGACAAGTATCCACGCCAGTTGGCCCGCGATCTCAACCGGCTGCGGGAAGCCGGCGCGCAGCTCGCCTTCACGCCCGGTGTCGCGGAAATGTACCCGACAGGCTTTGCGACGAAGATCTCCGTTGGCGGCCCCTCGTCCGGCCTGGAAACGGATTTTCGCCCGACCTTCTTCGAGGGAGTCGCGACCGTGGTGGCGAAACTCTTCCTGCAGGCCACGCCGGACTGCGCGGTGTTTGGTGAGAAGGACTATCAGCAGCTCTGCGTCGTCCGGCAGCTTTGCCGCGACCTTGACCTGCACGTCGAGATCGTCGGCGCGCCGACCGTGCGCGACGCCCATGGTCTCGCCATGTCGTCGCGCAATGCCTACCTCAACGAGGCGGAACTGGTCGTCGCGCGCAAGCTCAATGTGGTCTTGCGTCAAGCAGCAGCCCAACTCGCCACCGGCGCGGATGAAGCCTCGACCATGAGTGGGGCGGCGGAAGCGCTCTCCAGTGCGGGCTTTCGAAAGGTCGACTACGTCGCCGCGCGCGAGGCCATGACGCTTGCGCCCTGGCGGCGAGGCCGAGAAGGCCGGCTCCTTGCCGCGGCCTGGCTCGGGGCGACGCGGCTGATCGACAATGTCGAGGTTTCCCCAGCCTGATCGGGAGCCTATTCCTCCGTCGGCATATGCAGATACATCGACTGAATGCCGACGCGCCCCGGCCCGGTGAAGCGGTTGACGACGAAGTTCACATTGGCGCCGAAGAAGCCGCTGGAGAGGCGGTCGATCCTCGTCTCCATCTTGACCGAAGCGTCCTTGAACAGCCAGCCACCCGGCTCGATGTCGATGGTCTCGCCGGGCGCTAGCACCTTCTCGAAGACATTGCCGTAGCCATGCAGCCAGACGATGCCGTCGCCGGATTCGCCACGGAAACGGTCGATGAAGAAGCCGCTTTGGCCAAACAGCATAGTCGCCAGGCCACGCACGCGCTCGAACGTGTAGTCGACGCTGGCGGTCGCGGCGAGAAACTGATGCTCGCGCACCTGGATCTCCTCGCCGCGCCGAAGATGGATCGGCACGATATGACCCGGCCCGTCGCGGCTGAAAGCGATGATGCCCGGCCCCGACGCCTCGGTGACGAAGATCTGCATGCCGGCCATCATGCGCTTCAGCGCGCCGCGCAGCGATTTCAGGCCGATGGTTATGCTGGAATTCTTCCAGAGCAGGATATGGTGCTCGAAATAGACCGGCATGCGCGTCACATCGACCGATAGTACCGGCACCAGTTCGCCCGCGACGTGATAGCTCACGCCGCCGAACGTCTCGTCCGACACTTGTGATGGCATCAATTGCGGCAGGTTCGGCATGGCTCTCTCCCCCAAAACCATCCGCGCAAAATCCGGCCGGCTTGCACGGATGTCGATGCGGGCCAGCTTTGGCGACCGGTGCTCCAACCGTCAATTCAAAACCGGATCGCCGTCGCGCCGCTCGCGGGAAGGTGATCCAGGGAGTGGTGGACGGTCGAGGTCAGCCGGCGAGAGACCGGCGGAAGATGAGGGTATGCCCGGCGTCGCCGCTATGCTCTCCGACTTCCTCGGTGCGCACGAAGCCGTTTGCTTCATAGAACGCAACGGCTTTCGTGTTCTTCTCCTCGACCTCAAGGCTGATCGTGCGCGCCTCGGGGAAGCTCTCGATCACCTCGTCAAGCAGCATCCCGCCAATGCCGCGGCCTTGCAGGGCGGGAAGCACGTAGAGCTGCTTGAGCGTGACCCGCCCGCCATCGTCGGAGCTTTCGGCGAAAGCCATGCCACCAAGGCGGTTGCCGTCATCCGCGACGAGGAACTCGCTATTCGGCCGCGTCAGCCGCGACCTCAGCGAGGCGACCGAATGCCACTTGTCGGTGATTTCGGTCACTCGCTCGACGCCGTAGATGGAATCGTAGGCCGCATGCCAGGTTTCGACCAGCAACGCCCGAATGGCGGCAAGATCGCGCTCTCCGGCGGTGCGGACGAACATTGCGCTACTCGATGCCGAGCTTGGCCTTGACGAGGTCGTTGACAGCCTGCGGGTTCGCCTTGCCGCCGGTCGCTTTCATCACCTGGCCGACGAACCAGCCCGCCAAGGTCGGCTTGGCGCGCGCCTGCTCGGCCTTGTCCGGATTGGCGGCGATGACCTCGTCGACGGCCTTCTCGATGGCGCCGGTGTCGGTGACCTGCTTCATGCCGCGGCTCTCGACGAGCTCTCGCGGATCGCCGCTCTCGTTCCAGACAATCTCGAACAGATCCTTGGCGATCTTGCCGGAGATGGTGCCTTCCTTGATGAGGTCGATCACCGCGCCCAGCTGTTCAGGCGAAACTGGAGCGTTTTCAATGTCTTTTCCGGCTTTGTTGAGAGCGCCCAGCAAGTCGTTGATGACCCAGTTGGCGGCGAGTTTGCCATCGCGACCCGCCGCGACCTTCTCGAAATAATCGGCGATCGGCTTTTCCGACACCAGCACCGAGGCGTCGTAGGTCGACAGCCCCAGCGCAGCGACCAGCCGCGCCTTCTTGTCGTCGGGCAATTCCGGCAGGTGCTCGGCCAGTGCGTCGACATAGGCCTGGTCGAATTCCAGCGGCAGCAGATCCGGGTCGGGGAAATAGCGGTAGTCGTGCGCCTCTTCCTTGGAGCGCATCGAGCGCGTCTCGCCCTTGTTGGGGTCGAACAGACGCGTTTCCTGCTCGATCGCGCCGCCATCCTCCAGGACGGCGATCTGCCGGCGCGCCTCGGACTCGATGGCCTGGCCTATGAAGCGGATCGAGTTGACGTTCTTGATCTCGCAGCGCGTGCCGAACTCGCCGCCGGGACGGCGCACCGAGACGTTGACGTCGGCACGCAGCGAGCCCTCGTCCATGTTGCCGTCGCATGTGCCGAGATAGCGCATGATGGTGCGCAGCTTGGTGACATAGGCCTTCGCCTCGTCGGCCGAGCGCATATCGGGCTTGGACACGATCTCCATCAGCGCCACACCCGAGCGGTTGAGATCGACATAGGACATCGTCGGATGCTGGTCGTGCATCGACTTGCCGGCGTCCTGCTCCAGATGCAGCCGCTCGATGCCGACCTCGATGTCCTCGAACTCGCCCTGCCGGTCGGGACCGACCGAGACGATCACCTTGCCCTCGCCGACGATCGGCTGCTTGTACTGCGAAATCTGATAGCCCTGCGGCAGGTCCGGATAGAAATAGTTCTTCCGGTCGAAGACCGACTTGTGGTTGATCGCTGCCTTCAGCCCGAGCCCGGTGCGGATCGCCTGCTTGACGCATTCCTCGTTGATGACCGGCAGCATGCCGGGCATCGCTGCGTCGACCAGGCTGACATTGGCGTTGGGCGCCGCGCCAAAGGCCGTCGAAGCGCCGGAGAACAGCTTGGCTTCCGAGGTCACTTGCGCATGCACTTCGAGCCCGATGATGATTTCCCAGTCGCCGGTGGCGCCGGAGATCAGCCGTTTCGGATCGGTGGTACGGGTATCGATGATGCTCATGGCCTGCCGTCAGTTCCAAGATGAGTGCGCCATGCGGCGCCGCTCGAAGGGGTATAAAACGTACCCGCTTCGCTAGTCCAAACCGCCCGGCGAGACAAGCGCAAAGCCACCTGCTGGCCTTTTCGGCCGGCCTCACCTATAGGACGTTCATCCCAATGGAGAGTGGATGTCCACTTACGCTCAGTCCCGGTAAGGCCCTGACCTCGTAGCGAGGCAGGGCAAGAAAACCTGAAACCCCGTGCCGTGAATTCTCGCGGCGGCGGCTTTTGATGTTTTCCCGGGAATTCTCAAGATGGACATTTCGCGCAACGAACAGCGCATCCTGCACCTGCTCGCCCAAGGCGGGCGCATCGAAATCGAAAAGAACCAGAGCAGGAAGATCGCTTCCGTTCAATGCCTCACCCGCGACGGCTGGCGCTATCCTGGCTTCGACCTGGAGATGTTTCGCAAGCTGAGACGGAAGAAGGCGGTGTCTTCTATCGGCGGCGGCCCCTACCGCATCACGCGACGCGGGCTGGAGCTCGTCCGCGCCGAGCTCGACAATCGCTGACTTATGCTGTGCCGCCGGCCGGGAGGTCGGCGGCACCCTTCCGCTCAGTCAAGCGGTGGCGATGTAGGCCTTGATCTCCTCGGCCTCGCGTTCGACGTCGTCGATGCGGCGCTTGACCACGTCGCCGATGGAGACGATGCCGTCGAGCAGTCCGTTCTTCTCCACCGGAAGATGGCGGAAGCGGCCCCTGGTCATGATCTCCATGACCTCGTTAACCGTATGGTTCTCGTTGCAGATCTTGACCTTTGGCGTCATGGCCGAGCGCACTGCGATGTCCAGCGCCGCCGCGCCTTCCTTGGCCAGAACCCGCACGATGTCGCGCTCGGATAGAATGCCGACGATCTTGCGGTCGCCATTGGTGATGACGAGCGCGCCGACCCTGTGCTCTGCCAGCATCCGTATGGCTTCGCTCAGCTTTTCATTGGGCCCGAGCGTGAACACGTCATGGCCCTTGCTTTCGAGAATTGCCTTAACCGTCATGGCGTCCTCCACAGCCTTGCCGCCGGCTTCTATCCTGCCGGCTTTTAAGCCCCAGCGCCCTTGGGAAGACGCCGGGTGCCTGGGCAACATCGTGCGCCGTGATTGGTTGCATTTCAAGTACGCAGGAGCGCTATGCCTCCGGCAAGGGACGGTCGAAGAAACGCAGGCCGAAAAAGCCGGCGATGAAGCCGCCGATATGCGCCTCCCAGGCGATCTGACCATCGATACCGGGTGCGAAACCGAGCAGGCCGGTGGCGAGATTGATCACCATCCACACGCCCAGGAAGGTCATGACGCCGCGCGAGCGCAGCACGACTGCTATCGGCAACGGTTCGCCCGCGAAGGCCGCCTGCCCGGATGAGCGGTCGATGCGGAAGCCATAGCGGGCGGCCGCGCCCATCATGCCCGAGATCGCGCCTGAAGCGCCAACGAGCGGCGCTTCGCCATAAGGATGCAATGCCCAGAACAGCACGACCGACGCCAATCCAGTCGCGGCATAGAACACTGCAAACCGCGCCGCGCCCAGGCGATTGGCGAGCGGTGAGCCGAAAGCCGCGAGCCAGACCATGTTGATGGCAATATGAGCAAAGCCGCCATGCATGAAGGCGTAGGTGAAAGGCCTCGTGAACAGGAACCAGTCGAAGCCGTACTGGCCCGTGTAGAGAACGGGAATGAAAGCGCCGTCATAAAGCAGGACCATCTGCTGCGCTTCGGTCAGCACATATTGCTGCAGCAGGTAGACGGCGGCGCAGATGCCGATCACCGCCAACACCACCGGCGGCAGATTGAACACCGGCTCGCGGCGGGGCTCGGGCGCCTCGTCCGGTTGCGGTTCGGCTTCGATGGGATTTGCTGGTTCGCTCATGCGCCCTTGCAACGGCTGGAGGCTGTTTCGGGCGAGCATGTAGATCACGCCCGGTCGAATCACAAACCGCGAATCGCCACAGCCGCGAATCGCAGAAGGGCACGAATCAAAAAGAAGGCCGTCCAGAGTTTCCCCTGGACGGCCCGTCGAGTCCCCTGTTCCCCGTAAACTCTTGACTGAAGTGCTGCCGATCGTTGCGAAACGACCGTTTTGGAGTGGTTTTTGGTGTGCCACACGCCCCGTGCGCCTGCAACGTAAACCACTTGTTAACCTTAACGACCCCGACCCGTGAACAAACGTTAACGATACTGGCACGC
This sequence comes from Mesorhizobium sp., assembly GCF_024509055.1. Lineage (GTDB taxonomy): Bacteria > Pseudomonadota > Alphaproteobacteria > Rhizobiales > Rhizobiaceae > Mesorhizobium. The sequence goes on from NZ_JANINM010000440.1 coordinate 10,719, forward strand.
ATCCTGCTCCGCACCGCATGAAGGTCATCGGAGGGCGCCCTGTCTGTTCGCCGATGGGACAGCAAACGACAGAATGCTCGGAGCGGAATGAACATGACTCAGAACGGATCAATCACGCTGTTCCAATATTGGAACCAGCTGCGTGATGGCCGCCCTGCCCCGAAACGGTCGGAAGTGGAGCCGGCGGACATCAAGTCACTTTTGGCGGACACGTTCATCCTGGAACGTGACACGCGTGGCGAAGCCGTGTTCCGGCTTGCCGGCACCAGGCTCTGCGCCAGCTATGGCCGGGAACTCAAAGGCTTCTCCTTTCCCTCGCTGTGGCGCGAGAAAGACCAGCGACTGGTGTCGCGCCTCGTTCACGGTGTTTTCGAACAGAAGTCGGTTCTGCTCATAACCTACGAAGGTTTCAGCAGAAACGGGCGTTCGAACAAGTTCGAGCTGCTGGCCCTACCGCTCGACGGCGGCGTCGAGAACCCACGCTGCCTCGGCATCATCAGCGCTGTCGAAAAGCCGTTCTGGCTGGGCGCCGACCCGCTCGCCGATGCGCTTATCGATTCGATCCGGGTCATCGACCCGGACAAGGAACCTATGTTCCTGAAGAACCGCCCGGCCATTGAGGTCCCCTCGCTCGTTCCAACCGAATTCGATGCTCCCGAAACCATCTCGGCGCTTGGCCGGGTGCGTCGCATCCGCCATCTCGTCGTCTTCGATGGCGGGCGTCACGAATGAATCGTGGATGCCGGAAATTTGGCCTCGGCAGGGCCTGATTTCCAGCTAGTGCCAGCCTTAAAATCCGAGGCCTGGCGAGGCCTGCTTTCCCCTTTGTTAACCTGATTTGCTGTAGCTTTCAGGCTGAAATTCCCCGCACCATCGCGCGGAATGCCAACGGGGTGTAGGCAGCATGAGATCAGCGGCGGTAGAATACGCGCCGTCACGGGTCGAGCGACGCAATTTCCAGCGCGTCCAGGTCAAGATCTATGGTCGCTTCATGCTGGAAGACCGCACCGAGCATCCGTGCCAGGTGATCGACATGTCGCCGGGCAATGTCGCGTTGCGTACCGACCGCGTCGGCACGCCGGGTGAAAAGGTGATTGCCTATATCGATCATATCGGCCGCATCGAAGGCATTGTGACGCGAACCTCGCGGGACGGCTTCGCCATGACCGTCATTGCGTCGGACCGTAAGAAAGACAAGCTTGCCGCGCAGCTGACATGGCTCGCCAACAAGCATGAGCTGGACCTGCCGGAAGACCGCCGCCACGAGCGCGTGGCGCCGCGCAATCCGATGAGTGTGCTGCAGCTTACCGATGGCCGCCAGTACCAATGCCGCATCATCGACCTGTCGCTTTCCGGCGCCGCTGTCGAGATCGACGTCAAGCCGGCGATCGGCATCCAGGTGATGCTGGGCACGATGCGCGGTCAGGTGGTGCGTCATTTCGAGGACGGCGTCGCCATCGAGTTTGCCGTCATCCAGCGGCCGGAGACATTGGACCAGGAATTCAACGCTCCGCGAGCCTGACCGCCCGCGCAGATCTCAATCCAAAGCCGGCCGCGAGCGGCCGGCTTTTTTGTTGCGCGCGGATCCCCTTTTACGCCCGTCGCGCCTTAGCGTTGCTAACCATACGATGCCTAGAAAGATCGACAGTTCTAAATAATCTCAAATCTAGATAATTCAAATTTTATGTTTATTAGACCGACGTTTTACTCAATGTCTACTTCGGGTTTTTGCGTCAAATAAATCCCGCCATGGCACAGTCTTCTCAAACGGGGAGACTACCATAATGAAGATAATGAGGGGCAAGCTGTTGCTCTTGGCAATAGCCATGCAGCTCACTGCCTGGGGAGCGGCGAGCGCGGAACCGGTCTTCATGCATACGGGCGGCCGCACCACCCAACCCGTGGGCCACTATGAATTCTGCCAGCGCATTCCGATCGAGTGCAACGAGAAGACGCCGAAGGGACCGCCAGTCGAGCTGACGCGCAAGCTGTGGGCGACGATCATCAACATCAACAATTCGGTCAACACCCGCATCAAGCCGCGCACCGACATGGAGAATTATGGGGTCGAGGAATACTGGAACTACCCCGACAACGGTTATGGCGATTGCGAGGACTATGCCCTGGAGAAGCGTCGCGAACTGATGAGTGCGGGAGTTGCTCCGGGTAACCTCTTGATGACCGTGGTGCGCCAGCCGAATGGCGACGGCCATGCGGTGCTGACAGTGCGCACCAGCCTCGGCGAGTTCATCCTCGACAATCTCGAGCCGAAGGTCCTCGCCTGGAACAACACCGTCTACACCTACCTCAAGCGTCAATCGACCGAGAATTCGGGCGTTTGGATCACGATCAACGACGGCCGCGACGCCGCCGTCGCCAGCGTCCGCTAGGACGAGAACGACTTGCTCAACAAGATCAAGCGCGCCGCATCGGTGCGGCGTGCTTAAGGGGAAAGCCCGGTCGAGTCCCCACCCTCCCCGTCCCCAACGACCGGGTTTAGGAGCCGGCCCTGTCCCCGGGCCGGCTCCGCCTTTTCTGGCGGTCCGTGAACACGGGCGATGGCGCTCGCAACGCCGGCCGGGTTCAGCCGGGGCGCTCCTTGACGAGCCAATCCAGCAGATCGGATACGAGCGCCACGGCGTCAGCCCTGGCCGGACAGATGGCATAGTAACCATAGCCACTGTCGATGACGCGCGGAAACGGAGTGACCAGCGCTCCGCTTTCCAGGTCCTGCCGCGCGAGGTGCATGTCGCCCATGGTCACACCGTAGCCGCTTGCCGCCGCCGTCATGGCAAAATCCTGGGTGTCGAATATCTGGTTGCGCGCCGCCGTCAGGTCATAGGCGCCTTCGGCTTGCAGCCAGAGCGTCCAGTCGCTCTGGCGCGCGTTGGAGTGCAGCAGGACACAGTTGGCAAGATTGTCCACTCGCGCCGGATCGCCAAGCATGCCGACGAATGAAGGCGCGCACATCGGCGTCAGCTTTTCGGGCAAGAGCAGTTCGACATGCATCCCGGGCCAATGGCCATTGCCGTAGAGGATCAGAAGATCGATGTCTCCAGGCCCGAAATTCGGTCTGGCGAACCAGGCGGTGTCGATCGTGATGTTCAGGTCCGGGTGGCAGCTGTGAAGGTCGGTCAGCCGGGGAAGAAGCCAGCGCCGGGCAAATGTGGGCGGCATGCGGACCGTCAGGGATCGCCCCTTTGTCCTGGTCGCCTCGAAGGAATTGCGAAGCGAGATGAGCAATCCGTTGACGATGGGAACGATCGCGTCTCCCTGCTCCGTTAGGACCACCTTGCGCGTGTGACGCTGGAAAAGGCTGCAGCCGAAATAATGCTCCAGCTGCTGGATCTGGCGGCTGATCGCACTTTGGCTGAGGTTGAGCTCTGAAGCAGCCTGCGTGAAGCTTCCGGTCACCGCGACGACGGAAAAGGTCTGCAATGTCTGCAACGGCGGTAGGCGGTTCTGCTGCAGCTCCGGTTTCAAAATCGTCCTCCGCGACGGTGCCGTCCATTAAACAGGCGCCGTCGCGGAGGTAAACAGCGTTTTCGATCTCAGCCGAGCAGAGCGCGCAACTCGGCAGCAGCACGCCGGACCTGCCCGGGCGCAGTGCCGCCGCGATGGTTGCGGCAGGCAACGGAACCTTCCGTCGTCAGGACATCCGCCACATCCTCAGAGATCACGGGGGCGAAAGCCTGCATGGCCGCGAGCGGCATGTCGGAAAGCGTCTCGTAGCCATTGTCCCGCGCGGCGCCCACAATCGCGGCCACCGCATGGTGGGCGTCCCGGAAAGGCAGACCGGCGCGCACCAGGTAGTCGGCAAGATCCGTCGCCGTCGCATAACCCTTCTCCGCCGCCGCCCGCATGTTGTCGGCCTTGACCTTGATCGTCGGCAGCATCTGGGTCGTGACAGTCACCGCGCCCCGCACGTTTTCCAACGTGTCCGTCAGCGGCGGCTTGGATTCCTGCTGATCCTTGTTGAAGGCAAGAGGCTGCGACTTCATTAGCGCCGCCGACGTCGTCAGGTTGCCGATCACGCGAGCGGCCTTGCCGCGGACGAGTTCGGCGAGATCCGGATTGCGCTTCTGCGGCATTATCGAGGAGCCGGTGCAGAACTGGTCGCCGACCTCGATGAAATCGACCATCGGCGTGCACCACAGGATGATTTCCTCAGCCAGGCGCGACAGATGGCCCATGATGATGGCGCCGGCCGCGCAGATGTCGACCACGTAGTCGCGGTCGGAAACGGCGTCGAGCGAATTGCGGAAGGCGTGCGAAAAGCCAAGTTCCCGCGCGCTGAAATCGGGATCGATCGGATAGCCGGTTCCGGCAAGCGCCGCGGCACCCAGCGGCGAGACATTGAGGCGTTCGCGCGCCTGGCCAACGCGCTCGAGATCGCGAAGGAACATCTCCGCATAGGCCATCATGTGATGGCCGAACGTGACCGGCTGAGCGATCTGCAGATGGGTGAAGCCCGGCATGATCGTGGCGGCGTGGCTTTCCGCCAGATCGACGAAGGCGAGGATGAGCGCCTTCAGCTCGAGACCGAGCGCGTCGAGCTCCGCTCGCGCATAAAGGCGGATATCCGTCGCGACCTGATCATTGCGCGAGCGGGCGGTGTGAAGCTTCTTGCCGGCGTCGCCGATCAACGCCGTCAGATGGCTTTCGACGTTCATGTGGACGTCCTCGAGCTCCTTCCTCCACGCAAAGGCGCCGCAACGAATTTCCCCGGCGATCGTGTCGAGACCGGCCTGGATGGCTTCGTTTTCTGCGGGCGTCAGCACCTCCGCGCGGGCAAGCATCCGGGCATGAACCTTGGAGGCCGCGACGTCGTAGACGGCGATGCGCTTGTCCTGGTCGAGGCATTCGTGGAAGTCGCGAAAGTCGGTCGAGACGGCCTCCTTGAACAAGGGCGACCATGTTGCGT
>NZ_JANINM010000441.1 GCF_024509055.1 Mesorhizobium sp.
CGCGTCTTCGCCATCGGCAACAATCCGGTCGCCTGCCAGTTCTCCGGCGTGCGCGTCGACCGCACAAAATTCATCCTGTTCTGCCTGACCGGGCTTATGTCGGGCATCGCCTCGGTGCTGATCACCTCGCGTCTCGGCTCGACCCGGCCGTCGATCGCGCAGGGCTATGAGCTGGAGGCGATCACCATGGTGGTGCTGGGTGGCGTCTCGATCCTCGGCGGCGCCGGCAGCATCCTGGGCGTCGTGCTTGCCGCCTTCATCATGGGGCTGGTGACGTTCGGCCTCGGCCTGCTCAACGTGCCGGGCATCGTCATGTCGATCTTCATCGGCCTGTTGCTGATCATCGTCATTGCGCTGCCCATCGTCTGGCGGCGGCTGCGCGAGGGGCGCTTCGCCTGATGGAAAAATACGCCTTCAAGATGAAGCTCAACCCCGGCATGAAGGCCGAGTACAAGCGCCGCCATGACGAGATCTGGCCCGAGTTAGTGGTGCTGCTGAGAGAGGCCGGCGTTTCCGACTATTCGATCCATCTCGACGAGGAGACCAACATCCTCTTCGGCATGCTGTGGCGTCGTGACGACCATGGCATGGCCGACCTGCCGGAGCATGCTGTGATGCAGCGCTGGTGGGCGCATATGGCCGACATCATGGAAACCAAGTCCGACAACGAGCCGGTGGCGATGCCGCTGGAAACCATGTTCCGTATGGCATGATCCGCCACGTCGCCGTCATCGATATCGGCAAGACCAACGCCAAGGTGGCGCTGGTCGACCTCGCGACGCTCAACGAGGTGGCGCTGCGCCGAGTGGCGAATTCCGTCGCCACGGACGGCCCCTACCCGCATCACGATGTCGAGCGCCTTTGGGCTTTCATCCGCGACAGCCTCGAGGACCTCAACCGCGAGCAACGCATCGATGCGATCTCCATCACCACGCATGGCGCGACTGCCGTGCTGGTCGATGCCAAGGGTGATCTTGCGCTGCCGGTGATCGACTATGAGTTCGGCGGCATCGACGAACTGGCACCGGACTATGATGCCGTTCGCCCACTCTTTGCTGAAACCGGCACGCCGCGCCTGCCGGCAGGGCTGAACATCGGCGCGCAGTTATTCTTCCAGCAGAAGCGCTTTCAGGGCGAATTCGCCAAGGCGGCGGCGGTCCTCATGTACGCCCAATATTGGGCGCTGCGCCTGACCGGCGTCGCTGCGAACGAGGTAACGTCCCTCGGCTGCCACACCGACCTTTGGAACCCTTGGAAGGCGGATTACTCCTCGCTCGTAGATCAGATGGGCTGGCGGCGGCTGATGGCGCCGGTGCGGCCGGCAAAGGATAAGCTAGGATCGATCCTGCCGGCGATTGCGCGACGGACAGGGCTCGACCCGGCAACACCCGTGTTCTGCGGCCTGCACGATTCCAATGCTTCGCTGCTGCCACACCTGCTGTCTGACACGCCGCCCTTCTCCGTCGTCTCCACCGGCACCTGGGTGGTGTCGATGGCGGTGGGTGGCCGGAAGATCGAGCTCGACCCGGCGCGGGACACGCTGGTCAACGTCAATGCGCTTGGAGATCCCGTACCGTCGGCACGTTTCATGGGCGGGCGCGAGTTCTCGCTGCTGACTGAGGGCCAGTCGCAGGCGTGGACCGGAGAGGATGTCGCCGCCGTGCTGCAGCGACAGGTCCTGCTGCTGCCTTCCACTCAGCAAGGCTCCGGCCCGTTCCCGCAACGGTCCGCGCAGTGGCGCAATGCCGTGGATTTGGTCCCTAGCCGGCGTTTCGTCGCCCTGTCGTTCTATCTGGCGCTGATGACCGCCACCTGTCTCGAGCTGATCGGCGACGACGGGCCAACGACGGTGGAAGGGCCTTTCGCGCAGAACCGGCTGTTCATCATTATGCTGGCGGCAGCAACAGGCAGGCCGGTGATTGCGTCCGAGACGTCGACTGGAACCAGCATCGGCGCCGCACTTCTGGCATCGGACGGCGCCACGGTCATGAGCAAAGGCGAACGGACAGAACCACCGACCGATACGGCCTGGGGCGACTATGCGCTGGCGTGGCGGCGCGCCGTCCAGGCGTAGTTGTCCGTCCTGATCAGTGCCGCAATCTCACGGAGCAGCGCCGTAGAGCAGCCCCTGCGGATCGATCTCCGGCTTGCGGCCAGCGACGAGGTCGGACAGGAATTTTCCCGAACCGCAGGCCATGGTCCAGCCGAGATGCCCGTGGCCGGTGTCGAGATAGAGGTTGCGGTATTTCGCTTGGCCGAAGACTGGCACCGAGTTCGGCATCATCGGCCTCAGGCCGGCCCAAAACAGCGCCTTCTTCTCATCGAAGGCGCCCGGGAACAGGTCCTTGCCAGTGTTCAGGATCGAGTTGAAATCGCGCGGCTTGAAGCTGCGATCGAAGCCGGTGAACTCCGCGGTGGACGACATGCGCAGACGGTTGCCGAGCCTGGAATAGCCGATCAGCCTGTCTTCGTCGGCGCCGCCCATTGTCGGCCCCTTGCTCTCGTCCTCCAGCGGGACGGTCACGGTATAGCCCTTCACCGGATAGACCGGCAGGTCGATGCCATAGCGGCGGCCGAGCAGGCCGCTTTCCGGCCCCATGGAAATGACCACGGCGTCAGTCGTGACCGGCCCGGCGGAGGTCATGACGGCGCGCACCCGGTCGCCTTCGATGTCGAGCCCCTGAACCGTGGTGCCGAACAGGAATTTGACCCCGAGCTTCTCGGCCGCGTGGGCCGCGAGCTTGTCGGCTAACTGTTTGGAATCGCCGGTCTGGTCGATCGGCGAATAGACGCCACCGGCGATCTTTTCCTTCACGCCGGCCAGCCCCGGCTCCAGCTCGACCAATCGGTCACGGCCGACGATCTCGATCGGCAGTCCGTGCTCGCCGAGATAGCGGTAGTTGTCGGTGCCGGTGTCCAGGCTTTTCTGCGTACGGAAGAAATAGAGGATGCCGCGCTTGCGCTCGTCGTAGTGAATGCCGGTCGTCTCCGACAGTGCGTTGATGCAGTCGCGGGAATAGAGGGCGAGCCTGAGCTTGACCTGCGTGTTGGCGCGCATGCGCGCCACGGTGCATTCGCGCAGGAAGCGCAGGCTCCAGGCATAGAAATAGGGATCGAGACTCGGCCTGACCTTGATGCCGAGCTCGTGGTTCCAGAGGCCTCGAAGGAAGGTCTTCAAGGCCGATGGCGAGGCCCACGCCGTGGCATCGCCCGGCGAGACCAGGCCGGCATTGGACTGGCTGGTGCCCCGCGCCGCCGCCTCATGGCGCTCAATGACCGTCACCTCATGACCGTCTTTAGCCAGATAGTAAGCGGCGGCCGTGCCGACGACACCGGCTCCAAGCACCAAAACCTTCATGCGGGCCCCTCAAGGATCATACCGGCGGCGCGCCTTGCGCGCCACGCTGAACGAGCCTCAATACCGCGTATCAATGCGCCCTGCCAGCCCTTGGCCCAACAGGTCAGTTCCTGACGGAATTCTTGGTCGTCAGGATGCGTTCCCAGGCCAAAGCGTCCTTGACGATCAGGTCGAGATCGTCGCGCTGCGGCGTCCAGCCGAGTTCCTTGCGGGCAAGGTCGGAATTGGCGACCACGGCGGCGGCATCGCCCGGGCGGCGGTCGCCCATCCGCACCTCGAAATCCTTGCCGAAGGCGCGGCGCACGCTCTCGATGACTTCGAGCACCGAATAGCCGTGGCTGTAGCCGCAATTGGCGACGAGGCTGGCACCGCCTTCGCGCAGGCGCTGCAAGGCCAGCCGGTGCGCCGCCGCCAGGTCGCTCACATGGATATAGTCGCGCATGCAGGTGCCGTCAGGCGTCGGGTAGTCGTTGCCGAAGACCTGCATGAAGGGCCGCTTGCCGAGCGCGGTCTCGCAGGCGACCTTGATCAGATGCGTGGCGCCGGGCGTCGACTGGCCGGTGCGGCCCCTGGGATCGGCTCCGGCGACATTGAAGTAACGCAGCGCCGTGTAGCGGATGTCGTGCGCGAGGCTCGCGTCGCGCAGCATCCATTCGCTCATCAGCTTGGAAAGGCCGTAGGGCGATTCCGGAGCAAGCCGCGCATCCTCGCGCACCGGCTCCAGGCCCGCGCCGCCATAGACGGCCGCGGTGGACGAGAAGATGAAATGCGGCACGCCCTCGCGCACGGCGGTTTCGATCAGCGTGCGGGTCTTGCAGGTGTTGTTCTCATAGTAGCCGAGCGGGTCGGAAACCGATTCCGGCACCACGATCGAGCCCGCGAAGTGGATGATGGCGTCGACCTTGCTTTCGCGGATGATCTTGCCGACCAGATCGCGGTCGGCCACATCGCCGACGACGAGCTTTGCCTCAGGCGCAACCGCCCATTCGAAGCCGGTAGACAACCGGTCCAGGACGACGACGCTCTCGCCGGCATCCAGCAGCTCCCAGACCATGTGGCTGCCGATATAACCGGCACCGCCCGTCACCAAAACCGTCATCATCATCCTCGCTGATCAAGATTTATCGGAAACTGTCTCAACAGCCGCCGTGCTGGAAACCCCGCCGCAAGCCCATTAGCCTTCCCAAATGTTAAGTCTGTAACAGTTCGTACCACTCGAGGCATCGTACCGAAACAAAATCGGTTCACACCCCCGGGAATAGGCCACGTTCGGCCATCGTTAGGAACAGGCCCGGGGCGTGGCATTTTGACCGGTAAGGCGCGGTGGACGCGCATCGGGCCAATGACTATGATCCGGCCGTAAAATTGGGAAGTCGACATGAACTACCAGCGGTTCTTCGAAGACGCGATCGACCAGCTCCACGCCGAGCGTCGCTACCGTGTTTTCGCCGACCTCGAGCGCATCGTGGGCAAGTTCCCGCGCGCCATCTGGCGCTCAAACGGCCGAGCCCAGGAAATCACCGTCTGGTGCTCCAACGACTATCTCGGCATGGGCCAGAACGCCGATGTCATCGCCGCCTTCCAGACCGCGGCCGGCCGCATGGGTTCTGGCGCCGGCGGCACCCGCAACATCTCCGGCACGTCCAACCCGCTGGTCGAGCTAGAGCATGAGCTGGCCGACCTGCACGACAAGGAAGCGGCGCTGGTCTTCACTTCCGGCTTCGTCTCCAACGAAGCCTCGATCTCGACCATCGCCAGGCTGCTGCCCAACTGCCTGATCATCTCGGACGAGCTGAACCACGCCTCGATGATCGAGGGCGTGCGCCGCTCCGGCGCCGAAAAGAAGATCTTCCGCCACAATGACGTGGCGCATCTGGAAAGCCTGCTGCAGGCGGCCGGGCGCGAGCGCGCCAAGCTGATCGTGTTCGAAAGCGTCTATTCGATGGACGGCGACATCGCACCGATCAAGCAGATCGTCGAGCTCGCCGAGCGCTACAACGCCATGACCTATATCGACGAAGTCCATGCGGTGGGCATGTACGGCGCGCGCGGCGGCGGCATCACCGAGCGCGAGGGCCTGGCCGACCGCATCGACGTCATCGAGGGCACGCTGGCGAAGGCCTTCGGCACGTTGGGCGGCTATATCACCGGGACCAGCGCCGTCATCGACGCGGTGCGCTCCTATGCGCCGGGCTTCATCTTCACCACCGCGTTGCCGCCGGCGATCGCCGCCGCGGCCACCACCTCGATCCGTCATCTGAAGCGCTCGCAGGCTGAGCGCGACGCGCAGCAGCGCCAGGCGGCGCGGACCAAGGAAGTGCTCGCCGGCGCCGGGTTGCCGGTGATGGAATCCTCCACTCATATCGTGCCTGTGCTGGTCGGCGATCCCGAGCTTTGCAAGATGGCGAGCGACCGCCTGCTCGGCGTCCACGGCATCTACATTCAGCCGATCAACTACCCGACGGTGCCGCGCGGCACCGAGCGACTGCGCATCACGCCGACGCCGTTCCATTCGGATGCGCTGATCGCCGAGTTGCAGGACGCGCTGGTCGAGACCTGGGACGCGCTCGGCATTCCCTACGCCAGCTCCGGCCGCCCTGCCGTCGCCAAGAGCGACCGCATCATTCCGCTGCTGGTGCCGAAGTCAGGCGGCTGAAGCCGTTTGAAACTCTACTCCGGCGGCCATCCGCTAAGGCTTTCTGCGCCTCCGATGCTCAGGACCTGAACGTCCGCTGCGCTCCGGTTCTCGAAAGCCTCACCGGCTGACTCACCGGACCGGGTTTCAAATCCGGCTTCATGGCAACTCAAACGCCTTTCATCCATTTCGCCAGGCGATGCGCCGCTTCCTCAAGCTGATCGAGGCGACGGTGGAAGCAGAGCCTGAGGAAGGCCTCGCCGCCGGGGCCGAAGGCCGTGCCGGGCGCCAGGCCGACATTGGCATTGTCGACGATGTCGAACGCGGCAGAGCGTGAATCGGCGATGCCGTCGACCGCGAAGAACAGGTAGAACGCGCCCTGCGGCACGGTGAAACGCGCCCTCCCGGTGGCTCCCAGGATATCGCACACGAGATCGCGTGCGGCTCTTGCCCGCTCGACTTGGCTCTCGATGAAGCCGTCGCCGTCGTCGAGCGCGGCGACAGCACCACGCTGCATGAACTGCGCGACGCCCGAGGTAGAATACTGAATCAGGTTCTCGAACACCTGCTGCAAGGCCGGGTGGGTCTTGATCCAGCCGACACGCCATCCCGTCATCGCCCAATTCTTGGAGAAGCTGTTGACGAAGAGGATACGGTCTTCCTCGGCCATCACGTCGATGAAGGACGGCGCCCGGCCGTGGCCGTAGTGGAAGAGCGAATAGATCTCGTCGGCGATGACCCAGATGTTGCCGGCACGGGCGAGATCGAGGATCGCTTGAAGCGTCTCCTTGTCGGCGGTCCAGCCGGTCGGGTTGGACGGCGTGTTGATGAACAGCGCCTTTGTGCGAGGCGTTATCGCCGAAGCGATCTTCTCGACGTCGCAGGACCAGCCATTGCCCGATTGGTCGAGCACGACCGGCACGGGAACCGCGCCGGCAACGCCGGCAGCGGCGGCGAAGTTCGGCCAGGCAGGAGATAGGTAGATCACCTCGTCGCCCTTGCCGGCGACCGCATCGATAGCGAGCTGGATGGCGTGCATGCCGGAGGCGGTGACGATGAACTCCGGCTCGGCGAAACTCTTGCCGAAATGCCTGCCATAGTATCGAGCAAGCGCCTGCCGCAGTTCCGGGATGCCCTTCTGCCAGGTGTAGAAGGTTTCACCATTGGCCAGCGCACGGGCGGCGGCATCGGTGATGAAGGAAGGTGTCGGCAGGTCGCCCTCGCCTGCCCATAGGGGGATCATGCCGTCGCGGCCACGGCCGCGATTCATGACGGCGACGATGCCACTTTCGGGCGCCGCCTGAGCCTCTGGGCGCAAAGTTTCGAAGAAATTCATGATCAAATCCGTTTTCGTCCAGGCAGCGCTCATACCAGATCGACAAACGGAAAACCCCGGCCGCGAGCGGCCGGGGTTTTGGTCCAGAGTGCCAACGGGCTCGCGTCAGCGCTTGGCGAGAAGGTCGCGAATTTCGGTCAGAAGCTGCACATCGGCCGGCGGCGGCGCGGCGGCAGGCGCCGGCTTTTGGCCCTCAAGTCGCTTGCGCATGTTGTTCACCGCCTTGACCATCAGGAAGATGATGAAGGCAAGGATCAGGAAGTTCAGCGCCACGGTGATGAAGTTGCCATAGGCGAAAACCGCGCCCTGCTTGCGTGCATCGACCAGGTTAGTGGCAGTCACATTGTGCGACAGGCCAATGAAATAGTTGGAAAAATCGACCCCTCCGAGCGCACCGATGAAGGGCATGATGATGTCGTTGACCAGCGAGTCGACGATCTTGCCGAAGGCGGCGCCGATGATGACACCGACGGCCAAGTCCATCACATTGCCCTTGGAGATGAATTCCTGGAATTCTTTCAGCATTCGACCCTCCTTGCCATGACGGGCCGCGCTGCCGCCTCACCAATGTCCTTCGGCGCCGGCCCGGGCTCACAATAACAAAAACCCCCAGTTGCAAAACCGGAAAAAGGGCGAAAGCACCGGTTTGTGTTTACGCCGCGTCATCGACCGCATATGCGCCGAAAGCCGCGATGGACAGGGCCTCCAAGCTGTGGTTGCGTTTAGAGCGGTTCAGCGTTTGATGGAAAAAACGAACCGCTCAAAGTATCTGTTCTTACGCAATTCCGGGCGGAAAACCGCTTAGCACTTTTCCTGGAATTGCCTGGGGCCGGATGGGAGACCGGCAGGGAGGAAGTGCGAGCCGTGCTGGGCTGGTTCGTCGTCATCATCGCGATTGCCTATGTGACGCTGCTTTTCGCCATAGCAAGCGTCGGCGACCGGCGCGCGGCGGCAAACGGGCTCGGCCGGGCGAGGCCGTTCATCTACGCGCTCAGCCTTGCCATCTATTGCACTTCCTGGACCTTCTTCGGCTCGGTCGGCCTTTCCTCCGAGCGCGGGCTAGAATTCCTTGGCATCTATACCGGCCCCGTGCTGGTTTTCGTCTTCGGCTTCCCGCTGCTCAACCGCATGGTGAGACTGGCGAAGAGCGAGAAGATCACCTCGATCGCCGACTTCCTCGGCGCCCGCTACGGCAAGAGCTTCACCGTTGCGGCAATCGCGACGGCGATCGCCACCATCGGCGCCGTCCCCTACATCGCGCTGCAGCTCAAGGCGATCTCCGGCTCGGTCAGCCTGATGGTCGAGCACTATACAGGCTCGCCGCCCTCCTTCGATCCTTTCGTGAGCGACATCTCGCTGGTGGTGGCGATGCTGCTGGCGCTGTTCGCTGTCCTGTTCGGCACGCGCCATGCCGACGCCACCGAGCATCAGGACGGGCTGGTGCTGGCGGTCGCGGTCGAGACCGTGGTGAAGCTCGCCGCCTTCCTCGCCATCGGCCTGATGGTGACCTTCCTGATCTTCGGCGGCCCGGGCGACATGTTCGCCAAGCTCGCCGCCAACGGCCAGGTGCGGCGGGCCATGGGCTACAGCACCTCCCTGGCGACGTGGCTGGTGCTGACCGGTTTGAGCGGTTTCGCCATACTGATGCTGCCGCGCCAGTTCTACGTCACCATCGTGGAGAATCGCAGCGAGGCGGAACAGCGTACCGCGACCTGGGTCTTTCCGCTCTATCTGCTGGCGATCAACCTTTTCGTCCTGCCGATCGCCTTTGCCGGGCTGTCGCTGGTCGGCACCAAGACCAGCAGCGATCTCTACGTGTTGTCGCTGCCGCTGTTCAGCGGGCACGACGTGCTCGCGATGGCGGCCTTTGTCGGCGGGCTGTCGGCGGCGACCGCGATGGTCATCGTCGAGAGCGTGGCGCTGTCGATCATGATCTCCAACGACCTCGTCATTCCGCTGTTCGTACGCCGGCTACTCAAGACCAAGACTTCGGAGAGCGAGGACTGGTCGACGCTCATCCTCAACGTGCGGCGAGCATCGATCTTCATCCTGCTCTTCATCGCCTTCCTCTACTATCGCGGAAGCACCGACAGCGCGCGGCTGTCATCAATCGGCCTGATGTCGTTTGCGGCGATTGCGCAATTTGCACCGGCGCTGATCGGGGGCCTGATCTGGCGCCGCGCCAATGGCCGCGGCGCCGCGCTCGGCATGGTCGCCGGCATCGCCGTCTGGGGCTATACGCTGCTTCTGCCTTCGTTCGTTAGCCCCGACGCCGAGATCATCGTGCAGGGGCTGTTCGGCTTCGAGGCGCTCAGGCCGCAGGCGCTGTTCGGCACGGTCGGCGAGCCGCTGAACCATGGCGTGCTGTGGAGCCTCTCGGTTAACGCCCTGTTCTTCGTGCTGGGGTCGCTGTCGCGCGCATCGGTACCGCTGGAGCGTATCCAGGCAGCGATCTTCGTGCCACGCGAGGCCGGCCCGATGCCGAGCCTGCGCCGTTTCCGCACCGCCGTCACCGTCAACGACCTCAAGGACACGATTTCCCGCTATCTCGGCGTCGAGCGCACCGAACGCTCCTTCCAGTCCTTCGAAAAGAACGCGAACGTCTCCCTGCATGGCAAGGAACAGGCCAGCATGGACGTCATCCGCTTCTCGGAACAGTTGCTGGCGAGCGCGGTCGGCTCGTCGTCGGCGCGGCTCATCCTGTCGTTGCTTTTCCGCCGCAACGACCGCGACTCCAAGGATGCGTTCCGGCTCCTCGACGACGCCACCGAGGCGCTGCAGCACAATCGCGACCTGCTGCAGATCGCGCTCGACCAGATGGAGCAAGGCATCACCGTTTTCGATCGCGATTTCCGGCTGATCTGCTGGAACAGGCAATACCGAGTGCTGTTCAACCTGCCGGACGAGATGGGCCAGGTCGGCGTGTCGCTGGACCGGATCCTGCGGCATCTTGCCGAGCGCGGCGACATCCCGGCCGACCAGCGGGTGACGATGCTGAACCGGCTAACCAACTTCGTCAGCCCCTGGCAGATGGAGCTCAAGACCAGCGGCCGCATCCTCGAGCTGCGCTCCAACCCGATGCCGGACGGCGGCATCGTCGCCACCTACGCCGACATCTCGGGCCGAGTCGAACAAGACCTCGCGCTGAAGCGGGCGAACGAGTCACTGGAGCAGCGCGTCAGGACCCGCACCATCGAGCTGACACGCGTCAACGAGGAACTGGCGCAGGCGCAAATGCTGGCCGAGGAAGCCAATCTCGGCAAGACGCGTTTCCTCGCGGCGGCCGGCCACGACATCCTGCAGCCGCTCAACGCCGCCCGGCTCTACTGCTCCTCGCTGATCGAGAAAGCCGGCAAGGGGCCAGCGGGCAAGGCAGCGGTCAACATCGAATCATCGCTGGAATCTGTCGAGACCATCCTCGGAGCGGTGCTCGACATCTCCCGGCTCGACGCCGGCGCGATGAAACCCGAGGAGACCGCCTTCAGTCTCGATGGGCTATTGAGGCAAATCGGCAATGACTTCCGTCCGCTCGCCGCCGAAAAGAAGCTCAGCCTGAAAATCATGCCCTCGTCGCTTGGCGTCGTCACCGATCGCAACCTGTTACAGCGCGTGATCCAGAACCTCGTTTCCAACGCCATCAAATACACGCGCGCGGGCCGCATCCTGGTTGGTGTGCGGCGGCGCGGTGAATTGGTCGAAATCCAGGTGATCGACACCGGCATCGGCATCGCCGGCGACAAATTGAACACTGTCTTCCATGAATTCACCCGGCTGGACGAAGGCGCTCGCGAGGCTGAAGGGCTTGGCCTCGGCCTGTCGATCGTCGACCGCATCGCCAGGGTGCTTAGGCTCGAAATCCGCATCTTCTCGACGCCCGGCAAAGGCACGCGGTTTTCCGTCCTCCTGCCGGTCGCGGCCGTGGCGGCGCCGAGGCGCGAAATCGAGAAGGCGCCGGCGCGATCGGCTTCATCCCTTGCCGGGTTGAAGGTGCTCTGCATCGACAATGACGCGCGCATCCTCGACGGCATGCGCCTGCTGCTCGAAGGCTGGGGCTGCCATGTCGAGACGGTATCGGGCTCAACGGATTTGTTGCCGCCGGGCGCACGGAGGCCGGATATTGTGCTCGCCGACTACCATCTCGACGGCAGCACGGGACTCGATGCAATCGGCAGGCTGCGTGCCGGCTACGGTAACGATCTGCCCTGTGTGCTGGTCACCGCGGACCGATCAAGCGAGGTACGGGCCGCGGCTGCCCAGCTCGATGTACCGGTGATCAACAAGCCGCTTAAGCCGGCGGTGCTGCGCTCGATGATGGCGCGGGTCAGGCCACTGGCGCCTGCGGCGGAATAGTGGCAATCCGGGGAAGCGCGCGGCGGGTTCCGACCAAGCCAAATCAGCCTATCGCCTGCTGCGGGTCGCCGCCGATCCTGGACAAGAGGATGACCGCCTGGGTTCGGCTGTCGACGCCGAGCTTCTGCAGGATGGCGGAGACATGCGCCTTGATGGTGGCCTCCGAGACGCTGAGCTCGTAGGCGATCTGCTTGTTGAGCAGGCCCTCGGCCAGCATGCCGAGCACCCGTGTCTGCTGCGGCGTCAATGCCTGCAACCGCTTGATCAGGTCGGAAACCTCCGGATCGCGTTCGACGCCGAGCTCGATGCCGGATGGCGCGGCGATATCTCCGGCAAGAACCATCCGCACGGCGGCGCGAATTTCCTCCATGCTCGCCGACTTGGAGATGAAGCCCGATGCGCCGAGATCGAGCGCGCGGCGGATCGTGACGGGATCGTCATGCGCCGACACCACCACCAGCGGCACCGACGGATGGATGCCACGCAGCGAGATCAGGCCGGACAGGCCGCTGACGCCTGGCATGGAAAGATCGAGCAGCACCATGTCGACGTCTTCATTGGCGACGACCAGCGCCTTGGCGCTTTCGAAATCGCCGGCCTCATGGATGGCGGCGACGTCGCCGATGCCGGTAAGCGCCTCCTTCAGCGCGCCACGGAAAAGCGGGTGATCGTCAGCGATGACGAAAGTATGGCCCGACGGCAAATATCCCTCCCCGGATCCCATCGCTGATTTTCTGCTTCTTGCGGGATCGGAACGATTATGCGGCGGCGCGGGCCGTTTTCAAGCAACAAAGGCCGGATGCGCGGTTTTCCCCAAAACCTTCAAGTCTTTTGCTGGTTCAGTTTGGCGCCGCCGTCGCCTTCTTCCTTGTCCATGTCCTTGACGATGTCCTTGAAGGTCCGGAAAAACTGCTGCATGTAGCCCAGCGTCTTGTTGAAGTCCTCCTGGCTCGGCAGATTGGATTCGAGCCGCGCGGACGGCGAATACTCGAGCTTGGTGACGCGCTCGTCGAGTGCCTTGACCGAGGTCTGCAATCTGTCGATCTCGTCCTGGTAGGCGGCGCGCTCGTCGGCCGCCATCTTACAGACGAGCTGGCCGGAATGCTCCTCGCAAATCGACATCGCGCCAGTCTGGGTATCCATGCGGACGTAGCCGTTGGTCGATTTCTCCAGCCGGTAGCGGTCGGTTTCCTCGGAATGGGCGGAAGCGGCGACCAGCGAGCAAAGCGCCGCGGGGATCAGGATGTGCTGCAGACGCATGACGTTCGTCCTTCCATGAGTCGTTGAGCGAAAGAATACATAGGTTTGCGCCGGAAATGGGGAAGAGGCCGGAAGCACCCTTTCCCCCGTGGTTCGTTCGGATTATAGCCCGACAATGTCTCAGATTATCTACAAGATCGCTCCCGAGGCCTTGTGGCGCGAAGCCGAGGCCAACGGCAGCTTCACCGGCGCGCCGATCGATGTCGCCGACGGCTTCATCCATTTCTCGACCGCCGGCCAGGCGCGCGAGACGGCGGCCAAGCATTTCGCGGGGCAGACCAACCTGCTGCTGATCGCAATCGACGAGGCAAAGCTGGGCGACGCGCTGAAATACGAGGTCTCGCGCGGCGGCGCGCTGTTTCCGCATCTCTACGCTCCGCTCGGCCTCGATGCCGTCCTCTGGGTAAGGCCGCTCCCGGTCGGCGCCGACGGCAAGCATCAATTCCCGGCGCTGGAGGGCGAATGAGCGCGTTCGACCGGATCGGCCAGAGACTGCTCTTTTCTTTCGATCCGGAAACCGCCCACGGCCTGTCCATCAAGGCGCTACGCTGCGGCCTGCCGGTTGCGTCAGCTCCGCCGCGAGACGCGCGGCTCAAGGTCAGTGTTTGCGGCCTCGATTTCCCCAATCCGCTCGGCATGGCGGCCGGCTACGACAAGAACGCCGAGGTGCCGGACGCGCTGCTTGGGCTCAGCTTCGGCTTCGCCGAGGTCGGCACCATCACGCCGCTGCCGCAGCCGGGCAACCCGAAGCCGCGCATCTTCCGGCTGACCGCGGACGAGGCGGTGATCAACCGGCTGGGTTTCAACAATGAAGGGCATGGGGCCGCCGAAAGACGCCTTGCCGCCCGCAAGGGACGTCCGGGAATCGTCGGCGTCAACATCGGCGCCAACAAGGACAGCGCCGACCGCGTCCGAGACTATGAGCGCGGCGTGACCCGCTTCGCGCCTTATGCCAGCTATCTGACGGTCAACATCTCCTCACCCAACACACCGGGCCTGCGCAACATGCAGGCGCGCGAGCAGCTCGGTGAGTTATTGTCGCGCGTCATGGCGGCGCGCGCGGCGGTGTCCGCGCAGCCACCGGTGTTCCTCAAGATTGCGCCGGACCTGATCGAAGCGGAGCTGGAAGACATCGCCGCCGAGGTAATCGACAACAAGGTCGATGGCGTCATCGTCTCGAACACGACGCTCGCGCGGGCGGGATTGCGGAGTGCCGGTCTGGCCGGCGAGGCCGGCGGACTTTCGGGCAAGCCGCTGTTCGAGCGCTCGACGATCGCGCTGGCGAAGATGCGCAAGCTGCTTGGTGCAAACATAGCGATCATCGGCGTCGGCGGTGTCGATTCTGCAGAGACAGCACTGGAGAAGATCCGCGCCGGCGCGGATCTCGTCCAACTCTATACCGGCATGATCTATGGCGGGCCGGCGCTTCCAGGACGCATCGTTGCGGGTATGGCGCGGTTTGTCGATCGCGAGCGCCTCCAATCCATTCGGGAGCTGCGCGATACGGCGAATGAGCGCTGGGCCGCGAAACCGCTCAACTAAAGGCGGTTCGAACTCGTAACCGCAATACCGCCAGCAGGCTCAATCCCCGCGCCAGCAGGAAGACGTGCAGCGATGCCCACAGTCCGTTGTTGCCGAAGGCCGGCGCCAGCGTAATCAATGCTGTGGCGAAGGCCAGGAAGGACAAGAGCATCATGTTGCGCATGTCGCGCGACCAGGTGGCGCCGATGAAGACGCCGTCCATCTGAAAGGCGAGCACGCCGCTCAGCGCCGTGAAGGCGGCCCAGGGCAGATAGGTGTCGGCGATCGCGCGGACGTCCGCGGATGTCGTCACCAGTGCCACCAGATTGGCGCCGGCCGTCAGCAGGATGAGCGTGGCGACACCCGCGAGACCGAAACCCCAGATCAAGGTCAGCCGCACGGCCTGGCGAAACGGTGCGGCCGCATGCGCGCCGATGGCACGTCCAGCAAGCTGCTCGGCAGCGGTGGCGAAACCATCCAGAAAGTAGCCGGCGATCAGGAAGAAGTTCATCAGCACCGCGTTGGCGGCGAGCGTCACCGTGCCGAACTGCGCGCCCTGCCTGGTGAACAGCGCGAAGGCGGCGAGCAGCGAGAAGGAGCGGATCATGATGTCGCGGTTGAGCGACAGCATGTGCCGGTAGGCCGGCAGGTCGAGGATGCGCCGGCGCGACGGCCGCTCCAGCTTGCGGAAGCGGCTGAGCACGATGGCGAGGCCGAGCAGCATGGCCAGGAACTCGCCGGTGACGGTCGCCCAGGCGACACCGGCGACGCCCCAGCCGAGTTCGAGACCGAGCAGGAAGCAGAGCGCGATGTTGATGCCGTTGAGCACCGCCTGCAGCATCAGGCCGAGCCCGCCTTCGCCGCGGCCCAGCACGTAGCCCAGTATGGCGTAATTGACGAGCGAGAAGGGCGCGGCGAGCAGCCTGATGCGGATATAGACCGACATCGCCGCGCTGACGCGCGGCTCGGCGCCCATGAACCACTGGCCGGCGACAGCAAGGAGCGGCGCCAGGGCCGCGAGCACGACGCCTGCGACCACCGCGATCAGCACCGCGCGCCAGAGCACCGCCTGCTCTTCCAGCGCATCACCCCGGCCGAAGGCCTGGGCGACGAGGCCCGTGGTGCCGGAGCGCAGGAAATTGAAGGTGGTGAAGACGAC
>NZ_JANINM010000442.1 GCF_024509055.1 Mesorhizobium sp.
TCACGGCGCCGGGTTGAGCTCGGCCATGCGGCAGACCTCTTTCCATTCGGCCGGCGTCACCGGCTGCACGGAAAGCCGGCCGAGCCGGACCAGCGCCATGTCGGCCAGCTTCGGGTTGGCCTTGACCTGTTCCAGCGTCACGGGCTTCGGCACATCCTTGAACGCGCGGATGTCGACGCATTCCCAGCGCGGATCGTCGGTCGTGGTGTCGGGATGGGCGAGGGCGCAGACTTCGGCGATGCCGACGATGTCGAGCCCTTCATTGGAATGATAAAAGAAGCCGAGATCGCCGATCTGCATGGCCTTCATGTTGTTGCGAGCGGCGTAGTTGCGCACGCCGTCCCACTGCGTGCCGGCCTTGCCCTTGCCCTTCAATGCCTCGAAGGAAAAGACCGAGGGTTCGGACTTGAACAGCCAGTAGTTCATCTCAGTTGTCCCATCGCCATTATCGGACCGCCACGGACGGCGTTCCCGTCACCGCTACCCTTAGCCTGTCCGCCTCGCCACGGCGAGAGCCGCGAACGATCATGCGCCGGCGGGCTTCTGGAAGACCCAGTTCCACGCCCGGATCTCGACGCTTTCGAACAGGCCGGCCTTGGCATAGGGGTCGGCAGCAGCCAGGGTCTGGGCGCCAGCCATATCAGGCGCTTCGATCATCACCAGGCTGCCTTCCGGTTTGCCGTCGGCATCGAGGAACGGGCCCGCAAAGGCAAGCCTGCCTTCGCCGATCAGGCCTTCCAGAAAAGCCGCATGCGCTGGCCTCGTGTCGACGCGCAACTGCAGGCTGCCCGGCTTGTCCTTGCAAATCAACGCAAACAGCATTTCTTCAAGCTCCGATGGTTCAAACGTCGTTTTCGGTTTTGAGTGGCCGTGTCATCAGCGCCGTCACGGCCTGGCCGATGGTGATCTTGCCGTCGAGGATCGCCGCGACCGCGGTGATGATCGGCGCCTCAATGCCGCGCTCCGCGGCGATGCGGGCGGCAATGCCCGCCGTGGGCACGCCCTCGGCGAGCGGCAGGCCGGCTAGCGATTTGCCCTGGCCGAGCGCCAGGCCATAGGCGAAGTTGCGCGACTGTGCCGAGGAACAGGTGAGCAGCAGGTCGCCGAGGCCGGAAAGCCCCATCAGCGTCTCCGGCCGGGCGCCGAAGGCGGCGCCGATGCGACGCAGTTCGACGAAGCCGCGCGTCACCATGGCGGCCTGGGCGCTCGCTCCGAGACCGGCGCCGGTAACCGCGCCGGCGGCGATGGCAAAGACGTTCTTCAGCGCGCCGCCGATCTCGACGCCGATGAGGTCGTCGCTGGAATAGCAGCGCAGGTTTTCCGCCGAGAAGCGGGCGGCAAGCTCCGCTGCCAGACCGGCTTCGCGGGCTGCCACGACCACCGCCGTCGGCAAGCCGCGCGCGACGTCGCTGGCGAAGCTCGGGCCGGAAAGGGCCGCGACCGGATTTTCCGGCAGGTTTTCCTCGACGATCGCCGACATCAGATCGCCCGTGCCACGCTCGATGCCCTTGGCGCACAGAACCAGCGGCACGCCCTTCGGCACATGGCCGGCGGCTGCGCCCAGCACGGCGCGCAGCGACTGCGCCGGCGTCACGGCAAGCACGCAATCGGCGCCGTCGAGCGCCAAGGCAATGTCGCTGGTGGCGACGATGCCGGGTTCGATCGCGATGCCGGGCAGATAGCGCGGGTTCTCGCCGCGGCCGATCGCGGCGACGGTTTCCTCGTCACGCGCGTAAAGCCGGACGTGATGGCCGGCGTGCAGCATGGCCAGCGCCAGCGCGGTGCCCCAGGCGCCGCCGCCGAGCACCGAAACACGCCAGCCGCTTGCGGTCTTCTTCCTCGTCATGCCTTGGCCCCGCGCCGGCCCGAACCGACCAGGGGGGCTGAAACGCTGTCCAGCGGCCAGCGAGAGCGCGGCACGAAGTCGGCGCCATTCTCGTCGATTATCCCGGCGCGCAGCCGCTCGACGCCAGCCCAGGCGATCATCGCCGCATTGTCGGTGCAGAGCTTTTGCGGCGGCGCGACGAATGCGAAGCCGGCTTGCGAACAGAGTGCTTCAAGCGTTGCCTTGACGGTGCGATTGGCGGCGACGCCACCGGCGACGACCAGGGCCGGCCTTGCCGTGCGCGGGAATTCCTGGCGGAAGCGGGCAAGCGCGCGCGAAACGCGGTCGCCAAGCGCGTCGGCGACCGCCGCTTGGAAGGAGGCACAGATGTCGGCGACATCCTGGTCGCTCAGCGGCGCGATGGCGGTCGCCGCCTTGCGTACCGCCGTCTTCAAGCCGGAAAAGGAGAAGTCGGGCTGCGCCGAGCCCTTCATCGGACGCGGGAAGGCAAAGCGGCTCGCATCGCCGCTGGCCGCCGCCTTCTCGACATTTGGGCCGCCGGGATAAGGCAGGCCGAGCATCTTGGCCGTCTTGTCGAAGGCTTCGCCCAGCGCATCGTCGATGGTGGTTGCCCAGCGCTGGTAGTCGCCGACGCCGCGCACCGCGACGATCTGGGTATGACCGCCGGAAACCAGCAACAGAAGGTAGGGGAAGTCGAGCCCGTCGGTCAGCCGCGCGGTCAGCGCATGGCCCTCGAGATGGTTGATGGCGATGAGCGGCTTGCCAGCGGCGGCCGCAATCGCCTTGGCCGTCATCAGGCCGACGATCAATCCGCCGACAAGGCCGGGTCCGGCCGTCGCGGCAATCGCGTCGATCTCGTCGAGCGCCAAGTGCGAATCGGCAAGAGCGGCCTCGACGATACCATCCAGCGCCTCGACATGGGCGCGGGCGGCGATCTCCGGCACGACGCCGCCGAAGGCCGCGTGCTCCTCGATCTGGCTGAGAACGATATTGGACAGGATTTCGGGCGCGGCGCCGCCGTGCAGCGCCACCACGCTGGCCGCCGTCTCGTCGCAACTCGTTTCAATGCCCAGAACGCGGATCAATTGGTCGCTGTCCATGAAGATTGTATCACCGGTCATTCCCAATTAGGAAAAGGTCCGGCAGACCTCAAGCTGCCCGGGGGTTATCACGGACCGCGCGCCATGCAAACTTTGAAAATCGGAACACGCGGCAGCCCGCTAGCGCTCGCCCAGGCGCATGAGACGCGGGCGCGGCTGATGAAGGCGCACGGCCTTCCCGAACAAGCCTTCGAAGTGGTGGCCATCTCGACCAGTGGCGACCGCATCCAGGATCGGCCGCTGTCGGAAGCCGGCGGCAAGGGCCTGTTCACCAAGGAGATCGAGGAAGCGCTGCTCGACCGCCGCATCGATATCGCCGTGCATTCCTCGAAGGATATGCCGACGGTGCTGCCGGAGGGGCTCGAGCTTTCCGCCTTCCTGCCGCGCGAGGACGCTCGCGATGCCTTCATCGGCAAGACGGCAACGCGGATCGCCGATTTGCCGCAGGGCGTCCGGGTCGGATCGTCCTCGCTCAGGCGCCAGGCGTTGATTCGCCGGATGCGGCCGGATCTCGACGTGGTGATGTTCCGAGGCAATGTGCAGACCAGACTTCGCAAGCTGGACGAAGGCGTCGCCGACGGCACCATCCTTGCCTATGCGGGGCTGAAGCGGCTCGGGCTCGACGCCGTCATCACCGACCTGATGCCGCTGGATTTATTTCCGCCGGCGCCGGGGCAGGGCGCGATCGCCATCGAAAGCCGCATCGGCGACCGCGAGGTCGAGAAAATGCTGGCTGCCATCCACGACGTGCCGACCGGACAGGCACTGGCCTGCGAGCGCGCCTTCCTTGGCGCCCTCGACGGTTCCTGTCGCACGCCGATCGCTGGCCATGCGACGATCTCGGGCGAAAAACTGTCCTTCGCCGGGCTGATCATCTCGGCCGATGGCACCGAGTCGCATGAGGTCTCACTGGACGGCCCGGCCCGGGATGCGGCGGAAATCGGCGCGGAGGCCGCGCGGACTGTGCGGGCCAGGGCTGGCGCAAAGTTCTTCGACGGCTGGGCCTGACATGGTCCGCGTCCTGGTGACGAGGCCGGAGCCGGGCGCATCCCGCACGGCACGCCGGCTCGAAACCCACGGATTTCAGCCCCTGCTGCTACCGCTCACCGAAACGAAGGCTCTGCCCGTCGAGGTGGACGTCGCTGCCGATGTCGCGGCGGTCGCCGTCACCAGCGCCAATGCCGTCCGCCATGCGCCGAAGCAACTGGTCGCGATGCTTGCCGCCTTGCCTTGCCATGCCGTCGGCAAGAGAACGGCTGAAGCCTGCCGCGCGGCGGGCTTTCTCGTCGTCAACGAGGGGCGGGGCGATGCCGAAGCCCTGGCCGATGCGATAGCCGCCGACCTTGCCGGCAAGCCGATTGTCTATCTTTGCGGCCGCGTGCGGTTTCCTGTTTTCGAGCAACGGCTGGCAGCGGCTGGCGCGCGTGTCCAGCCGATCGAGACCTATGACACGTCCGAGCTGGACTATGGCGATGCCGATCTTCTTGCCCGCCTGTCTGGCGCTCCGGTCGAGGCGGTGCTGCTTTATTCGGCCAAGGCCGCGGCCGCGGCTGCTGCCCTGTCCGTACGATCGGCGCTGCGGCATCTCTTTGAAAGGGCGCGGTTTTTGGCTCTTTCTGATCGTGTCGCCAACGCGCTGGACGGGATCGCCGATGAAAGGATAAGCATCGCGTCGCGTCCCGACGAAGACGCCCTGCTGGCGCTTTTGTCGCTGCCCGGCTGAGGCGCGTCATCACACCGCCCCTTTTCACCGCTTGGTGATGTGCTAGAGCATCCTTGAGCTCTAGACCCGTTGAACCATCCTCAAGCCAATTTGCGGAGCCCAAGCATGGTCAAGACGCCGAAGATGCGACATTCGAAGAGTCGCCGCGAGCCGGTGACGATCGAGCTCGAGCCCGGCGCCGTCTCGCGAATCACCGACGAGGATGCCGCGAGGGCCAGTTCGGCGCCGACCGACGAGGCGAAAGCCGAGGAAGCTGCCGCTGCGGCGCAGCCGGAAACTCCGGAAGAGCCCATTCATGCGGAGCAGGCCGACATCGAGCCGTGGGAACACGCCGATGCTGCGCAGGCGCCAACCGATGGCGTGAAAGGCGAGGCGGAAACGCCCTATCCGGGCGGTTCCGAGGGGCCGAAGAGCCAGCCCAAGGGCCCCGACTACAATTTCGAGGATGCTTCCAGGGCCGGCTCGCGCGCTGCCGCCTCGGCCCCGAAAGCAGGCGAGACGAGGAGTGACGAGCGCGTGCCGCAGCCATCCAGCCGAAGAGGTGTCAACGCCATCGCCGCCGGCGTCATCGGCGGCGTCATCGCGCTTGCCGGCGCAGGTCTCTTGCAGGCGGTCGGCGTGCTCGGTTCCCCCGCCTCGAACGGGGCCTCGCTCGATGGCGTCAATGGCGAGATCGCCTCGCTGAAGAGCGAGATCGCGGCGCTCAAGGAAACCGGTGACACCGGCGCCGCGGCCAAGGTCGACAGCCTGTCCTCGTCGCTCAATCAGGTCAAAACGGATGTCGCGGCGCTGAAGTCGTCGACCGGACAGAGCGGCGATGGCGCCGCGCTCAAGGCGCTTGGCGACAAGGTCGGCGAGATCGAGACGGCCGTCGCCGGGCTGCAGAAAGCGGGTAGTGCTGCTCCCGTCGACCTCGCTCCTCTCAACGAAAAGCTTGCCGGGCTCGACGCGCTGGTGAAATCGACGGGCGACGCGGCCAAGGCCGAGGACGGCCGGGTCGCGGCGCTGGAGCAATCGGTCTCGCAACTGTCGGGCAAGGTCGAAGCGCAGGCCTCGCAACCGAAGATCGCACTGGCCATCGCCGCGTCGGCGCTGAAGGCTGCGCTCGACCGTGGCGCGCCGTTTGCCACGGAGCTCGACACATTTGCAGCAATCGCGCCAAACGCGCCGGAAATCGCCACGCTGCGATCCTATGCCGAAAAAGGCGTGCCGACCCGCGCCACGCTCGCCTCGGAAGTCGGCGCTGCGGCCACCGCCATGGTCGAGGCAGCGACGCCTGTCGACCAGAATGCCGGGTTCTTCCAGAGCCTGGTGGCAAGCGCGCAATCGCTGGTCAAGGTGCGGCCGGTCGGCGCCATCGAAGGCAAGGGCGCGCCCGAGACCGTCGCGCGCATGGAGGTCGCCGTCAACCAGGGCGACTACGCCAAGGCGCTCAGCGAGTACGACACGCTGCCTGATGCCGTGAAAACCGCCGGATCCGATTTTGCCGGCAAACTGAAGGCGCGGCTCGATGTCGAAAAACAGATCGACGCGCTGATCGCCGGCGCGACGAAGGCGTGAGGAGCCGCAGATGATCCGCATCCTCGTCTTCCTCGCCGTCGTCTTCGCGCTGGGGCTTGGCTTTGCCTGGCTGGCAGACCGTCCCGGCGAGATGCTCGTCACCTTCAACGGCTACCAGTACCAGGTCACGCTGATGGTGGCGGCGGTGGCGATCGTCGCCGTGGTCGCCGCGGTGATGATCATCTGGTGGCTGATCAAGTCGCTGTGGAACAGCCCCTACACCATCTCGCGCTATTTCCGGGTGCGCCGCCGCGACCGTGGCTACCAGGCGCTGTCGACCGGCATGATCGCTGCCGGCGCCGGCGACGGCGCGCTGGCGCGCAAGAAGACCAGGGAAGCGGCCAAGCTGATCAGCTCCGACCAGGAGCCGCTGATCCACCTGCTCGAGGCGCAGGCCTCGCTGCTCGAAGGCGACCATGAAGGGGCGCGGGAGAAGTTCGAGCGCATGCTCGACGATCCGGAGATGCGGCTGCTCGGCCTGCGCGGGCTCTACCTCGAGGCCGAACGCCTGGGCGACCGCAGCGCGGCGCGCCACTATGCCGGCCGAGCCGCGGCGGTGGCGCCGCAGCTCGCCTGGGCGGCGGAATCGACGCTGGAACAGCTGACCGAACGCGGCGACTGGGACGGCGCCCTGAAGCTGGTCGAGGCGCAGAAGTCGACAAGGCAGATCGAGCGCGATGCCGCCAACCGGCGCCGCGCCGTGCTGCTCACGGCCAAGGCGCATGCGCTGGTCGACAGCGACCCGAACACGGCTAGGACCGCGGCGCTGGAGGCCAACAAGCTGGCGCCGGATTTCGGGCCTGCCGCGGTCATCGCCGCCAACATGCTTTTCCGGCAAAACGATGTGCGCAAAGGCTCCAAGATCCTCGAAACCGCCTGGAGAGCCGAGCCGCATCCAGAGATCGCCGAGGCCTATACCCATGCGCGGCCAGGCGACGCCGTGCTCGACCGCCTCAACCGGGCGAAGAAGCTGCAGGAGCTGAAGAAGAACCACGCCGAATCGTCGTTGGTCGTGGCGCGCGCCGCGCTCGACGCGCAGGATTTCGCCACGGCGCGGCGCGAAGCCGAAGCCGCGATCCGCATGGATCGCCGGGAAGGCGCCTATCTGCTTCTGGCCGACATCGAGGAGGCCGAAACCGGCGACCAGGGCAAGGTGCGGCAGTTGCTGTCCAAGGCCGTGCGCGCGCCACGCGATCCGGCCTGGGTCTCCGAAGGGGTGGTCTCGGAGCGTTGGTCGCCATTGTCGCCGATCACCGGCAAGCTCGACGCCTTCTCCTGGCGCGCGCCGATGGAGCGGCTCGGCCATCTGATCGACAGCCACGAGGACGTCCCGGTGCCGGCGATTGCGTCTTCTCCTCCATCTGTCGCGCCTGCCAGCGAAAAGACGATCGACGCCCATCCCGCCGCGGAAAAGGCGGACGGCGCGGCCGAAACGATCTCGAACGAAGGCCAGAAGGACGTGGTGTCGGCCGCTGTCGAGACGGCGGAACAGACGGAGCAGCCGAGATTGCCCGACGATCCCGGCGTGGCGCCGGACGACGAAGCGGAAAAATCGCCGCGCCGATTCCGTTTGTTTTGACGCCGGCCGACACTTGCAGTCGGCCGACAGGGGGATGATCCAGATGTTCGAACGCGTGCTGTCGTTCTTGAGGGATTTGCCGGCTGGCGGCGCAACCAAGCCAAGCGCCGACGATCCGCGCGTGGCGGCCTCGGCGCTGCTCTATCACGTGATGAACGCCGACGGCGTGCGCCAGGACGTCGAATGGGAACGTTTCAAGGAAATCCTGGCCGAGACCTATTCGATCAGCGGCGAGGAACTCGACGCGCTCGCCGCCGCCGGCGAGCGGGCCGACAATGAGGCGATCGACCTCTACGCTTTCACCAGCGTGCTCAAGCGTCAGCTCGACGCCGATGCGCGCAAGGCCTTCATCGGCCTGATGTGGGAGATGGTCTATGCCGACGGCGAGCTGCATGAGCTCGAGGACAACACGGTGTGGCGCGTTGCCGAGCTGATCGGCGTCGAGCGTCAAGACCGCGTCGAGGCGCGCCGCAAGGCGGCGGCCGAAGCGCCCGGCGCGCGCGGCGCATCCAGCGACGAATAGAGGTACCGCTTCCTTCCATGCCACCCAGAGCGAGGCCGAGACCCAAGATCCTGATCGTGCTGCATCAGGAGACGTCCAGCCCCGGTCGTGTCGGCCACATGCTTCTGGAAGAAGGTTTCGACCTCGACATCCGCCGACCGCCGCTCGGCGATGAGCTGCCTTGCACGCTGGACGGCCACGCCGGCGCCGTGGTGTTCGGCGGCCCGATGAGCGCGAACGACGGCGACGAGTTCGTCCGCCGCGAGACAGACTGGCTCGAAATTCCGCTGAAGGAGAACCGGCCCTTCCTCGGCATCTGCCTTGGCGCGCAGATGCTCGCCAACCATCTCGGCGGCAAGGTCGAGGGCCATGGCGAAGGCTTGGTCGAGATCGGCTGGTATCCGCTGAAGGCGACGGAGGCCGGCAGGAAGCTGCTGCACTGGCCGGAGATGGTCTATCAGTTCCATCGCGAGGGCTTTTCGCTGCCCAAGGACGCGACGCTCTTGGCGACCGCCGAGACCTATCCCAACCAGGCCTTCCGCTATAGCGAGAATGCCTGGGGCATCCAGTTCCATGGCGAGCTGACCAGGGTTATGATGCATCGCTGGGTGGTGCGCGGCGCGCATCGCTTCGAGTTGCCCGGCGCCCAGCCCGGCCGCGACCATCTCGGCGGCCGGCTGATCTGGGACATGCATCTCAAACGCTGGTTGAGCGAGTTCCTGGAACTGATCTTCGGCAAGCCGGCTGGTGAGTAATCAGTTCCGGCTGTTGAGGTGCCGCACCTGGCGCAGTGCCGGGAACAGCCAGGCCCACAGGCCTGCGACCGCGATGGCGCCGACGCCGCCGATCACCACCGCCGGCATGGTGCCGATCAGCGCCGCCATGGTGCCGGCACGGAACTCGCCGACCTCGTTGGAGGCACCGACGAAGACCTGGTTGACGGCATTGACGCGGCCGCGCACCTCGTCAGGCGTCCAGAGCTGGATCAAAGTTTCGCGGATATAGACGCTGAACATGTCGGTCGCGCCGAGCAAGGCGAGCGCAGCTATCGACAGCCAGGTGATGGTCGAGACGCCGAACAGCACCGTGAATGCGCCGAACATCGCGACGAAACCCAGCATGATCTTGCCGGCATGATCGCGGATCGGGTGGCCGGCGAGCCAGACGGCGACACAGATGGCGCCGATGCCGGGCGCCGAACGCAGCAGGCCGAGACCCCAGGGGCCGAGCTGCAGGATGTCGCGCGCGTAGACCGGCAACAGTGCCGAGGCGCCCGAGAGAAGCACGGCGAATAGGTCGAGCGAAATCGCGCCGAGCACGATCTTCTCGCTCCAGATGTAGCGGAAACCGGCAAACAGCGTCCGCATGGTCGGCTTGTCGGTCGCCGTCTGCTGCGCGGGCTTCGGAATGGTGAAGATCAGCACGGCGGCGACGAGCATCAGGGTAGCGGCGGTCGCATACGCCACTTCCGCCGAAAGACCGTAGAGCAGGCCGCCCGCGACCGGCCCGACGATGGTCGCTGTCTGCCAGGCCGACGAGTTCCACGCGATCGCGTTGGCGAAATCCTCTTTCGGAACGAGATTGGCGAACAGCGAGGACGAGGCCGGCCCATAAAAGGCGCGGGCGATGCCGAACAGGACCAGCACGGCGAAGATCGGCAGCGGACCGCCAAGACCGTGCAGCGTGAGCGAGAGAAGGGCGAGGGCGCAGCCGCCCTCCACCAGCGTCGCCAGGGTCATGATCAGCCGGCGGCCAAAACGGTCGGCGACGACGCCGGTGACCAGGACCAGGAGCAGCGAGGGCAGGAACTGCACGATGCCGACGATGCCGAGGTCGAAGGGATCGCGCGTCAGGTCGTAGACCTGCCATCCGACCGCCACGGAGACGATCATCGTCGCGAACGTGGTGAGGAAGCGCGCCGTCCAGTAGCTGAGGAACGGTCTGTGCCGGAAGGCGGCGTAGCGCTGTTCTGGTGAGGTTGCTTCGACGGTCATGGTTTGAGGCCCCGTTGTGACATCGGCCGGCGGGGCACTTCCACGATAGGCGCTGGTCCGGCCGGAAACCCTTAGCCCAGTTCGTCCTGCGGCGCGCGCAAAAAATCCGCCGCGGATGACGCAAATCCGGAATTGTTATCCACGACCGAAGACGGTTTAGAGCGGTTCAGCGTTTCGTGGAATCGCCGAACCGCTCAAACTCTTTGTTTTTACGCAATTCCGGACGGAAAACCGTTGCACACTTTTCCTGGATAGCTCTAGCGTCTCAGCGCCGCCGAGATGGCCTCCAGCCCACCACGCAACTCCGCTTCCTTCGGCCAGCCGAAGCCGACGCGGAAGAAGCGCTTCGACATCTCGAACCAATGCCCCGGTCCGACATAGGTGCCGTGCTCTTCCAGAAGCCGGGTGTAGAACCGGTCGAGGTCGAAGCCGGCATCGACGTTCAGCCTCGGGAAACCGACGACGCCGCCTTGCGGACGCACCCAGTCGACCAGCGGCTCGCCGTCGATCCAGGCCTGGACGATGTCGCGGCGCTTGGCCATTTCGGGCAGAAGCGAAGACAGGAAGGCGGCGCGGCGCTGGAGCATGGTCCGGGCGATGGCCTCGTCGATGACGCTGCCGCAGATGCCGATCTGTTCCTTGGCCGCGAGAAAAGTCTCCTGCAATTCAGGATCCTGCGTTACCAGCCAGCCGATGCGGATGCCCGGAATGCCGAAGGCCTTCGATAGCGAACAGACGCTAATGGCGCTCGAGCTTAGCGATGCGGCCGAGGGCAGGCGCTCGCCATAGGAAAGATCGCGATAGGTCTCGTCGACCAGAAGCCGGCAGCGGCTGCTCTCGGCGAGCGCGATCAGCGCATCGAGGTCGGCCCGGCTCATCATCGTTCCTGTCGGGTTGTGCGGGCAGGTGACGCTGATCAGCCTGGTGTTTGGCCGCACCGCCGCCTTCACCCGCTCGATGTCGACGGCAAAGCCCGCATCGAAATCGAGGTCGACATAGGAGATGGCGCAACCGATCGCCTTGGGCGTCTCGATGTTGGTGGCGTAGTTCGGCCGCACGACGACGAGATGATCGCTGGCCGACAGCAAGGAAGTGGAAATGATGAACAATGCGCCGGCGGCTCCGGCGGTTACCAGCACGTCGTCAGGCGAGAGCCCCTCGTCCTGCGCGGCGATCAGCGCGCGCAGTTCCTTGTCGCCGCGATGTTCGCCGTAGAATAGCGTAAGATCGGGCAGCGTGAGACCGATGTCCGATAGCTTCTGGTCGGCGATCGAGCTTTCGGAGAGGTTGTAGCGGATGCGGTCATAGCCGTATTCCTCCGGCGCCTCTTTCTCGATCACCATCCTGGCGTAGTTCATGGTCGTGCTCCCCCAAAAATATGAAGCGGCAAAACCGCTCCGAGCGCATTTTTTCACGCAATTCCGGGCGGAAAACCGTTCCACGTTTTCCTGGAATTGCCTCCTTTATCCAAGCCACAAAAGCACGAAGCCTGCCAAGGCGTATCCCTCGACAGGCTTCTCAAAACCGTTGGTGCAGCGTGGGTCTGCGTCAGGCCGGCGCCTTGGCCTTCCTTCCCTTGGCGGGCTTCACCGGCTCGGGCTCCGCCTTGCGGCCGAGGCCGATCGACTTGGCGAGCTGCGAGCGCGACGCCGCATAGTTGGGGGCGACCATCGGATAGTCGGCCGCCAGGCCCCATTTGGCGCGATAGGCTTCCGGGGTCAGGCCGAAATGAACGCCGATATGGCGCTTCAGCGATTTGAATTTCTTGCCGTCCTCGAGGCAGATTATGTAGTCCGGCGTCACCGACCGCCGCGGGTTGACCGCTGGAGTGGGTGGCGGCGCGGCAGGCGCCGGCGGCTGGTTCAGGCCGCCGATCGAGGCGGCGACGCTGGCGATGAGTTCGCTCAGGCCGGAAGCCGGCAGGCGATTCTTCGCGACATAGGCCGACACGATGTGAGCAGTAAGCTCAAGCAGGTCGGCTTCCTTGGCTGTGTTGGTGTCCTCGTCCACGTCGTTCCCTCCGTCTATGCCGCATGACGCCACTGCAGCATCACTTGCGCGTCGGAAGGACGGTCGGTGCCGCAGGCTCGCGAATTCCTAGTCGGCAAATCTGGGCGGCGCAATAATCCGTCACGCCGCTACACGTTATTTTGATCAACTATACTGAAATGTAATAATATCAGACGATCAGGGCCTTGTCGCGCCACAGTCGAAATCCACCTTCGAAGGCGCGAGTGTTGTCGCCACGCCTGGATTTCTCGGGCAATTCATCGAGCTTGTCGACATTGCCGCCGCCGATGACGATATAGTCCGGCTGCAAAGCGGCGCGAAGCCTGTTGACGACATCGAAAACGTGCTTGCGCCATTTCTTCTTGCCGTACTTCACCAGGCCGCGTTCGCCGACATAGTCCTCGAAGCTGTGACCCTTCTTGTAGGGAAGGTGGGCAAGCTCCATAGGCTGGCCGACATGGTGGATGATCATAGCGGCGCCCAGGCCCGTGCCGAGGCCTAGGAAGAGCATGCGGCCGCCCTCATAGCTGCCGATCGCCTGCATGAGCGCGTCGTTGACGACTTTCACCGGCTTGCCGAAGGCCGTGGCGAAATCATATCCGTTCCAGCCCTTGCCCAGGTTGAAGGGATCGAGCGAGGGCTTGTTGTCGCGAACCGGTCCAGGGTAGCCCATCGAGATGACGTCGTAGCTCAGCCCCTCGGCCAGTTTCGTCACCGAAGCAACCACCTGTTGCGGCGTCAGCGCCGGGCCGGAATCGACGCGGCGCGGCTCGCCGCCGGCGCTGGTGAGGATCTTCACATGCGAGCCGCCGACATCGATGGTGAGCACGGCCTGCTCACCTTTCGCCGCGGCCGGCTTTGCCGTCTTTGCCATAACGTCCCCTCCCGAATGCCTATTTCGTCGGATTGATCCAGCCGTCAGGCGGGCCGAAGCCGTTCATGGCGTCGGCCGGGCCCCAGGTCTTCGGCTCGTAGATGTGCGGCGACGTCGTGTCGCCGAGCACCGGCCCGACGATGCGCCAGGCAAGCTCGGCCGCGTCCTGGCGCGTGAAGAGCTGGCCGTTCCCGTTCATGGCATCGCCGATCAGCCGCTCATAGGGCGGCATGTCGTTCTTGGTGTCGTCGAGCGCGGTCAGCTCGACCTGCTCGCCGACCATGTCGTCGCCGGCCCTCTTGCGCTGAGCGCCAATCGAGATCGCCACCTGGGGGTCGATGCGGAAGCGCACATAATTGGCGTCGCCCGGCTTGATCGGATCGAAGACGTCGAGCGGCGGGCGCTTCAGCCGCACGATCACTTCGGTGATGTGCACCGGCATGTTCTTGCCGGCGCGGATGAAGAAAGGCACGTCCTGCCAGCGCCAGGTGTCGACGAAGAAGCGCACGGCCGCGAAGGTCTCGACCGGCGAATTGGGGCGCACCCCCGGTTCCGCCAGATAGCCGTCGAACTGGCCGCGCACGACGTCGTCCTTGGTGAGTGTGCGGATCGCGCGCAGCACCTGCACCTTCTCGTCGATCAGGTCGTCGGCCGAGCGGCCTACCGGTGGCTCCATGGCCAAAAGCAAAAGGATGTTGAGCAGATGGTTCTCGATGACGTCGCGGATACAGCCGACATCGTCATAGAACTTGCCGCGTCCCTCGACGCCGAAATCCTCCGCCATGGTGATCTGCACGCTCTCGACGAAGTTGCGGTTCCAGATCGGCTCGAGGAAGGAATTGGCGAAGCGGAAGTAGAGCAGGTTCTGGATCGCTTCCTTGCCGAGATAGTGGTCGATGCGGAAGATCGACTGCTCGTCGAACACCAGGTGCAGCACGCGGTTCAGCCAGCGCGCCGACTGCAAATCATGGCCGAACGGCTTTTCCACCATCAGCCTTGCGCCATGCGCGGTGCCCGACTGTTCGAGCCCCTGGACGACGGTCTCGAACATGGTCGGAGGCACCGCCATGTAGTGCAGCGGCCGCTGCGCCGAGCCGAGCGCGGTCTTCAGCTTCTCGAAGGTCGCGGAATCGCGATAGTCGCCGCTGACATAGCGCAACAGCGAGGCGAATTTGGCGAAGACCTTCTCGTCGATGCTGCCCAGCGCGGTGACGACGCCATCGCGGGCGCGCGCTTGCAATTTAGCCAGATCCCAAGGGTCGAAGGCGACGCCGATCACTGGTTCGGTCAACGTCCCCTTGGCGACCATCTGGTAGAGCGCCGGGAAAATCTTCTTGTGGGCTAGGTCGCCGGTCGCCCCGAAAAGCACCAGCGTATCGGACCTCTCCTGGCTCATGCCGCCTCTCCCCTCACGCGCCGGTCTTCTTTTCGAGATGGCCGCCGAAGGCATAGCGCATGGCGGACAGGAGCTTGTCGGCGAATTGGGATTCGCCTTGCGAGGAGAAGCGGTCGAACAGCGCCGAGGACAGCACCGGCGCCGGAACGCCGGTGTCGATCGCGGCCTTCAGCGTCCAGCGGCCTTCGCCGGAATCGGATACGCGGCCGCCGAACTGGGCCAGCGTCGGATCGCTCTTCAGCGCGCCGGCGGTGAGGTCGAGCAGCCACGAGCCGATGACGCTGCCGTGCCGCCAGACCTCGGCGACCTGCGGCAGATCGATGTCGAACTGATAGTATTGCGGGCTTTCGAGCGGGCTGGTCTCGGCGTCCGCCGTGCGCTGCCGCTTGCCGGCATTGGCCGACTTCAGGATGTTCATGCCTTCGGCGTAGGCGGCCATGACGCCATATTCGATGCCGTTGTGCACCATCTTGACGAAATGGCCTGCCCCGCTCGGGCCGCAATGCAGATAGCCGAAAGCCGCGGTTCCGGCCTCCTTCGAAGGGTTGGCGCCGGCATCGGCGCCGGGCGCGAGGCTGGCGAAGATCGGGTCGAGATGCTTCACCGCATCATCGGGTCCGCCGATCATCAGGCAATAGCCGCGCTCCAGGCCCCAGACGCCGCCGCTGGTGCCGACGTCGACAAGGTTGATGCCCTTGGTCGCCAGCTTGGCGGCCTGGTCGACGGCGTCGTGGTAATAGGAGTTTCCGCCGTCGATGATGATATCGCCCGGCTCCATCAGCGCCGCCACCTGGTCGATGATCTTGCCGGTGATCGCCGCCGGCAGCATCAGCCAGGCGCAACGCGGCTTGGCGAGCTTGCCGACGAACTCTTCCAGCGAGGCGGCGCCGACGGCGCCGTCCTTGACCATGCCGACGACGCTTGCCGAGTTGATGTCGTAGACGACGCATTCATGGCCGTCGCGCATGAGGCGCTTCACCATGTTGGCGCCCATCCTGCCCAGTCCCATCATTCCGATCTGCATGGTGTCA
>NZ_JANINM010000443.1 GCF_024509055.1 Mesorhizobium sp.
TCGCCGATGGCGGGCTGACGCCGTTCAAGGAAAAGATCATCCCGCTGGCGAAGGAACAGGGCTTCGACATCGAGTTCCTCGAGGACGAATATGGCGTGACGCTGGAGAAGTGGTTCGCTGACGCCCATAACGGCGCCGGCCAGTACGACCTCTATCTGCTCGACGATCCGTGGGTGCCGCAATTCGGCGCCGCCAATGTGCTGGAGGATCTGGCCGCCGGCGGCATAGACGGTTCCGACAAGGACTGGATCGGCTCGATGATCGACATGGGCTACTGGCCGCCGCAGGACGGGCCGCGCGTCAAGGGCTTCGAGAACGCCAAGCCGACGCTGATCTGCGTACCCTTCGTCGGCGACCTGCAGACGCTGACCTACCGCAACGACGTCTACACCTCCGGCGCGCCGAAGACCTGGGACGAGGTGATCGCCAAGGGCAAGGAAGGGGTCGCCGCCGGCAAGATCAAATATCCGGTCGTCTTCCGAGGCGTCTCAGGCAACCCGATCGTCACCAGCTGGTATCCGATCTTCCTTTCGTTCGGCGGCTCGTTCTTCGACGACAAGTGGAACCCGATCTTCAACTCCGTGGAAGGCAAGGCCTCGGCTGATTTCTTCGTCGGCGCCATGAAGCAGAACGCGCCGAGCGGTGTTGTCGAATTCGATTCCGACCAGGAAGGCGCCGCGATCCTGGGCGGCGACGCGGGCGCGATCATCCAGTATTCCGGCAACGCCTTGAAATCCGACGACCCCTCGCAGACCAAGGTGGCCGGCAAGCTCGATTTCGGCGTCGTGCCGAAACAGCAGAAGGCGATCGCCCAAATGGGCATCTTCATTGCCGGCGTGCCGAAATCGGCCCCCAACAAGGCGAACTCGATCGAGTTCCTCAAGTGGTATGTCAGCGCCGAAACCCAGGCCAAGCTATCCGAAGCCGGCTCCATTCCGGTCAAGCGCAGCGCCTTCGGCATCGCCAAGCCCGGGAACCGGCTGATCCCGGTCGCGCTGCAGCAGCTCGACGCGGGCGCGCTGCCGAGGCCGCGCACGCCGGACTGGGCCAAGGTCGAGGAACTGCTCGGCATCGAGCTCAACAAGGCGCTGCAGGCCGGTTCTGGCGGCGGCGCGGCGCTGGACAACGCGGCCAAGCAGGTCAAGGACTATTTGACCCAGGCGGGTTACTACTGATGCAGATCGGGACGCAGGTGCGCAAGGATCGCCTGCAAGGGGCGGGGCTCGACCTCGCCCTCCCATACCTCATGCTGGCGCCCGGGCTAATGATCGTTCTGGGCGTGCTGGTCTATCCGCTCTGGGACGGATTGAAGGCCAGCACCAAAGCCTACCGCTACGGCTCGCCGATCGCCGACGTCGGCCTGCAGAACTACGCGCATCTGTGGAGCGACGGACAGTTCCTCAACGCGCTCTGGGTCACAGTGAAGTTCGTCGCGCTGTCGGTGTCGTTCGAGGCGGTGCTGGGCTTTGCGCTGGCGTTGTTCTGCCTGCACGAGTTTCGCGGCATCCGGCTGCTCCGGACGGTGCTCATCATCCCGATGGTGGTCACGCCGGTCGTCGTCGCCATCGTCTTCCGGCTGATCTACGCCAGCGACGCCGGCATGCTGACGGCGCTCTCGCGGGCCGTGGGCGGCGGCGAGGTCCAGATCCTCGGCAACCCGCTCAACGCCTTCATCGGCCTTGTCGTGCTCGACGTCTGGGAATGGACGCCGCTGATGTTCCTGATCCTGCTCGCCGGGCTGCAATCGCTGCCGCACGAGCCGTTCGAGGCGGCGCGCGTCGACGGCGCCGGCGCCTGGCGCGTCTTCGCCGATCTCACCTTCCCGATGATGCGGCCGGTGCTGGCGGTCGCCATCGTGCTGCGCACCATCGATGCTTTCGGCACCTTCGACCAGGTCTTCGTGTTGACCCGTGGCGGGCCGGGCGAAGCGACGAGGCTGATCTCGATCTACGGCTACGACACCGCGTTCAAGTTCCAGCAGACCGGATACGCGGCGGCATTGTTC
This sequence comes from Mesorhizobium sp., assembly GCF_024509055.1. Classification (GTDB taxonomy): domain Bacteria; phylum Pseudomonadota; class Alphaproteobacteria; order Rhizobiales; family Rhizobiaceae; genus Mesorhizobium. The sequence continues at coordinate 2,006 of NZ_JANINM010000443.1, forward strand.
GTGACGATCGGCCTCGTCGTGCTCGCGCTCGCCTTCAGCGCCATCAGGCTGCTGCGCAGGATCGACGCGTCATGAGCACCCGTCTGACGCGCATCCTGACCACGATCTTCGTGCTGGCCGTCGTGCTGATGCCGATCTACTGGCTGGTCTCCACGTCGCTCAAGTCCAACCGCGAGATAACGCAGGAAGGCACGCTCTACCCGCACGCGCCGACGCTCGACAACTATGTTCGTCTGTTCACCGAAAAGCAGTTCGGGTCCTACCTGACGAACTCGCTGGTGGTGACCTTCTTCTCCGTTGCCATCGCGCTGGTCGCGGGCGCAATGGGTGCCTATGCGATCGCCAGGTTCCGACTGCCTTTCGCCGCGGAGCGCAAGGTCGGCCTGTTCCTGTTGACGCTGCGCATCATCCCGCCGGTCGTTATCCTGATACCCGTCTACCTGCTGATGCTCAGCCTCGGCCTGCTCGACAGCTGGCTCGGCCTGATCGCCACCTACACAGCCTTCAACATAACCTTCTGCGTCTGGATGATGGAGAGCTTCTTCCGCGAGATCCCCGTCGATCTCGAGGAAGCCGCGATGGTCGACGGCGATTCGCGTTTCGGCGCCTTCCGCCGCATCACGCTGCCATTGGCAGCACCCGGGCTCGCGGCCACCGCCATTTTCGCGGTGCTGGTCACCTTCAATGAATTCCTCTTCGCGCTGGCGCTGACGGCGACGCCGCGCGCCATGACCATGCCGCGCGGCACCGCGACGCTCATCGGACGCATCGACACCGACTGGGCCTCGATGGCGGCGGCCGGCGTCATCGGCGCGCTGCCTATCGTCTTCTTCGCGCTCCTGGTGCAGCGCCATCTGGTGCGCGGGCTGACCATGGGCGCGGTGAAATGAATATCGCTCAGGACAAGTTGAACCGGCAGCCCCGCGATGGCGCGGCCTGATGGGAAAGTCGAACGCATGATGGATGTGTGTCTGTTCGGGGTGGGGCTGATCGGCCGCGTGCATGCGGGCAATCTCGCGCGCCACCCAAAGGTGAGGCTGCGCTACATCGTCGACCCTAATCGCGAGGCGGCGCAGAAGGTCGCCGCGGTTACCGGCGCCGAGATCGCGGACACCGAGACGGTGATGAACGATCCGTCGGTGAAGATGGTGTTCATCGCCTCGGCGACACGCACGCATGCCGAGCTTGCAATGGCCGCGGCGGCGAGAGGCAAGGCGATCTTCTGCGAAAAGCCGATCGACCTCGACCTGAAGCGCACGGATGAATGTCTTGCCGTGGTCGAGACGGCCGGGGTGCCGTTCCAGATCGGTTTCAACCGCCGCTTCGATCCAAGCTTCCGGGCGCTGAAGGAGCGCCTCGCCGGGGGCGAGATCGGCGCCGTCGAGCAGGTCATCATCACCAGCCGCGACCCCGAGCCCGAAACCGAGGAAGCGCTGGCCGGCGGCGGCGGCGTCTTTCGCGAAATGACCATCCACGACTTCGACATGGCGCGGAACCTGCTCGACGAGGAGCCGGTCGAGCTCTTCGCGACCGGCTCCTCGCTGGTGGCGCCGCAATACAGCAAGCTCGGCGACTACGACACCGCGATGTTCATCCTGCGCACCTCGTCCGGCCGCCAGTGCCACATCAACAACAGCGTCAGGGCCGCCTACGGCTACGACCAGCGCATCGAGGTGCATGGCGCCGATGGCATGCTGCTCGCCGGCAACCGGCTGCCGACCTCGGTGGAGATGTATGGCGGCAAGGGCATATCGCGCGACAAGCCCTATTACTTCTTCGTCGAGCGCTACGCGGAGTCCTACGCCGCCGAGATCGATCACTTCATCGATTGCGTCGAAACGGGCAGGAAGCCAGCCGTCACGGCCAGCGACGGCCGCAAGGCCATGATCCTATGCGAGGCGGCGCTTGCCTCCGCGAGGTCCGGCAGGTTCGAGCCCGTAAAGCTGTGAGCGGATGGTCTGAAGTCAACCGGGAGTTCCCAAATGAAGATTGGCATGATCACCGACAGCCTGGGCAACCTGTCCTTCGACGAGATGCTGCGCGCCTCGGCCGAACTCGGGTTGGAGACACTGGAATTCGCCTGCGGCAACTGGTCGTCCGCGCCGCACATCGATCTCGCGGCCATGCTGGGCAGCGCGGTGGCCCGCGCGGAATTCGTCGCCAAGGTCCGTGACCACGGGCTGACGATCGCCGCGCTCAACTGTTCGGGCAATCCGCTGCATCCGGGGCCGCAAGGCAAGAAGCACCGTCAGGTGACCGAGGACACGATCCGGCTGGCGAACCTGATGGGGATCGATCGCGTGGTCATGATGTCCGGGCTGCCTGGCGGGCCGGGCGACGCCAACCCCAACTGGATCATCACCGACTGGCCGCCCGAATGCGCCGACATCCAGCGCTACCAGTGGGACGATTGCATCATTCCGTACTGGCGCGACCTGGTGGCGTTTTCGAACAATCTCGGCATTCGCAAATTGTGCCTGGAGCTGCACGGCCACCAGGCCGTGTACAATGTCCAGACGCTGTTCCGCCTGCGTGACGCCGTCGGCGAAACGGTCGGCGCGAACTACGATCCAAGCCATCCGATGTGGATGGGCGCCGATCCGATCGCCGCCGTGCGCAAGCTTGGCTCGGCCATCTACTATGTTCACGCCAAGGACACACGTGTCGAGCCTATACCGGCGGCCATCGACGGCGTGCTCGATGCGCGCCCGCCAAACCACTATGCCGACCGGGCATGGAACTACATCACGTTGGGCTATGGCCACGGCGAGACCTGGTGGCGGCAGTTCTGTACGGCGCTGAAGCAGGCCGGCTATGACGACGTTCTCTCCATCGAGCATGAGGACATGATGCTGTCGCCGATGGAGGGCATGCGCAAATCCGTGGCGCTGCTGCGCAACGTCGCCATCAACCTGGCTTAGGGCGATTTGGGACGACCGATGGCACATGTCGAGTTGCTCGCGCCCAAGCCGGCCTTCCGCCGGCCGACGCCGACACGGTCGGCGAGACCGATACCGCCACCATCGCTGGTCGCGGCGCTGGCCTGCGAGCCGAAACTCGTCGCCAAGCATCCGGCGCTCGGCGACTTCCTGCGCAGCCGATGGGCCGACGCCGCCTTCATGACGGCGGCCGGCATGGCCGAGGCGACCGGCCTTTCAACCACGACGCTGATCAGGCTGCTGGCGCTTCTCGGATTCCCCAGTTTCCGCAGTTTTCGCGACGCGGTGCGCCAGCAGCTGAGGTCATGCTGAACGTTTGTTTCCGCGATTGCGGAACGGAAAACCGGTTCGCGCTATCCGTGGAATTAAGGCACGATGCCCCGGCAGGCCCAGGCGACGTTGGCGAACGACCTGGGACCGTCGGGACGGCCGGCCTGATAGGCATCGCGGACGGCGGCCTCGACGCGCAATCGCTCTGCCGCATCGAGCGTTGTCATATACTTTCCGAGCGGACCTTCGCCGGCGGCGATCGGCGCCCAGTAGTCGTCGAAGTCGTCGTAATCCATGCGCACCATCAGCTCGGTTTCGGTTACGTCGTCCAGGCCCTCATCCACAAAAGTCCGCTTCATTTCGCCCGGCTGCATCATCGGCTGGAAGCAATAGCGCGTGCGCAACTGGCGCCCGCTTTCGCCGAGCGCCGCCACCGTGTCGACCATCATGCGGAAGCTTGGCATGCCGCCGTAGTGATCCCACACCACGGCGGCGACCACACCGCCTGGCCGCACCACGCGGCGCATCTCGGCCACCGCCTTGCCGGTTTCGGGGACGAAGTGGAGAACGAGCAGCGCCAGAGCGCGATCGAACGCATTGTCGGCGAAAGGCAGCGCGGTGGCGTCGGCCTGCTGGAAAGTGATGCGCGGATCGGTGTTGCGCTGCCTTGCCGCTTCGACGAAGACGGGCGAGAAGTCGATGGCCTGGATTTGAGCGAGATCGGCGGATTTCGCCAGCTCGAAGGTCAGGCTGCCGGTGCCGCAGCCGACGTCGAGGATGTTTTCGTTGCTCGCCAGACCGGCAAAGTCGATGAAGAGCGGCGCCAGCCGCCGGCTCCACCGGCCCATGAGTTGCTCATAGCCCGAGGCCGCATGAACGGTGAAAATCGACGTCATCTCGCTCTCCCTTGGATGGAGGCGAGGCTAGACCTTGACGGGTTCGATGCCAAGCGAAGGGCGGAGCCGTCGCGGCTCTAGTCCGGCATCACGGCGCGCAGCCAGGCGGCGATCGCATCGAAATCAACAAGCTTCGTTGTGTCGACGTCGAACAACGGACCGCGTCGCAGCGGTTCGGCGCGCTTGGCCAATTCGACCAGTTCGGGGATATAGGCGGCACCCGGATGTCCGGCAGGGCGCTGGCCCAGGCGGGCGCGGTAGCGTTCGGCCAACACCTCACCCGGCGCGTGGCACCAGATCTCGGCGGTCTGTTCGATTCCGGCGCGGCGCAGATGATCCTCGAGCAACTCGCGCGGCTGGAAGCCGAACCAGGCATCGACGACGAAGGTGGTGCCCGCCGGAGCCTCGCTGACGATCGACCAGATGGCGGCGTAGCTGGCGCGGCCAAGGGTGCGGTTGAACTCGCGGTCCGCGCCGCCAAGGGCTTCGAGAAACGGGTTCTTGACGGTGTCCAGCGCGAGCTGCGGCCAGCCCATGTGTTGCGAGATGAAGCGCGCGACAGTGCTCTTGCCCGAGGCCGGAATGCCATTGACCAGCACCGCGCGTCGGCCAGCCGGCCGCGCCGAAGCTCCCGGGGCCGGCATGGCAAGCGCCTGCAGACCGGCGCCGATGACACCTGCATCGTCGCCGAGCCGGGCCGCCTGAACCGGCGCCTGGTACCACGGCGCCTCGGCCGGGATTTCCGCAAGCGCCCTGTGCGCCGCCTGGCCAAGGCCGCCGCCCAGCAGCACCAGATCCGGGCTGAACATCGCGACCGCCGTATCGACAGCGGCGCGCAACGGTCTTGCCCAGGCGTCCAGTATGCCGCGCGCCGACACGTCCCCGGATTCGGCGCGGGCAAAGAGCTGGTCGACCGAGATGTCCGGACCTAGGCCGGCGCGGGCGATATGGCAGCCGAGCGCCGTTCCCGAACTGGTGGTCTCGACACAACCGCGCCGGCCGCACTTGCAAACCTCGCCGCGAGGATCGACGCCGATGTGGCCGAGCTGACCCGCCGTCGCGCTGCCGCGCACGATGCGTCCGCCTTCCGCGACAGCGCCGCCGATGCCGGTGCCGATGGTGAACATCACGACGTTGCCGTAGCCGGTCGGCGTGCCCAAGGCCATTTCGGCGACCAGCGCCATATTGCAATCATTGTCGATGACGACGGGCTTGCCGGTCATGCCCTCCAGGCGCGGCGCCAACGCGATGGAGGCAAGGTCGACATAGCCGCCTGACAGAACAGCGCGATGCCGGGCATCGACGCGACCCGGAACGCCGACACCGATGGCCGCCACCTCCGGCCTGTCCAGCCGGCGCACCATATCGGCGATCCGGCCGAGCACCAGTTCCGGATCGGGCGCGCTCTTCTCGGACACGCGCCTGAGGATCTCACCCGCGCCCGTGATCACGGCGGCGCGCAGATTGGTGCCGCCGATATCGATCCCAATGGCCATCGACCTGTGTGGCATGATGTCCCGTATTGTCTGGCTCCAACCTGCGATTCAGGTCAGGCCTAGCCGAAAACGGCGGTTTTCGAGAACCGGAGCGGAGCGTACTTAAAGTACGTGAGCACCGGAAGCGCAGGAAGCCGGCGTTTGCAGGCCGGCCTCACCTGAATCAGGCAGCCTTGCGGCTGTAGTTGCCGATCACCGCCTGGATCTCGCGCAGCCTCGCGACGGCGACGGTCCGAAGCCTTTCGCGCTGGACGTCACGATCGAGCGAGATGCAATCCTTCCAAAGCGAACGGCCCGCGATCACGCCCGAGGCGCCGTTCTTCATGGCGATCTCGACCTGACCGAGGAATGTGGCGTGGTTGACGCCGGCCGACAGCACCGCCCACGGCACATCGCCGGCAAGACTGGTGATCCTGGCGCAGGCCTCCGGCGTGCCCGGATAAGGAAGCTTGAGCACCTTCGCCCCGCAATCCAGCGAAATGCGCGTGCCTTCCTCGACCAGCGAGGGAACCCTGGCGGCGTAGTCCTCCGCGCTTTCGCCCTCCAGCTGATAGGTCAGGAACTCGACCACGAGCAGAAGGTCCTCCCTGGCGAAGTCGGCGATGCATTGCTTGAGAATGGCGACGTTGTGCCCGTTCGCCTCGGGCCGGTCGGCCCTGAGATAGACCATGATCTTGCCGCCGGTGCCGCCGAGCTCACGCACGCGACGCGCGTCGATGCCGGGAACGAGGCGCGACAGGCGATAGCCTTCCGGCGAGACATCATAGCCCGAGGCATCGAGCCCGATGAGGAGCGCGGTATCGCGGTTGAGCACGCCCTCGTCGACGACACGCGGCACCGCGCAAAGCGGGTCGAGCAGCACGCAGGACGCCTCGCTGGCGAGATATCGGGTGATGTCGGACTTGGTGTCGCCAAGCATGTCGTTGGTGATCCTGGCCTGCTCGGCCGGGTCCGACGCCAGCAAGGTGCGCATGCCGCCGCGCTGGTCGCAGGCGATGGCCATTATGGCCCCGTCCGGTCCGCAGATCTGCTGGTAGCCGCGCAGTTCGGAGGTGGTCATCTTTGCCATGGTTCTTCCATCCGGGTTGGCGCCCGATTGCCGGACGCGGATATACTGCTAGGACGAGAATGCTCCGTTTCCCAACCTTGCCGGTGGGGAAAATCTAGTCGCCTTGGCGCGTTATCGACCTCTAAGAGAGTGCCCGCCTACGCTGCCGAGCCACGTTGCGAGTCTGCGGAATTTGCGCGATAACTCCCGTCGGTAGGTTCTGTAACACGTTGCTGAAAGGAATTGCAAGCTGTCTGTGCCTTCCATCCAGGATGCGACCGCTTCTCGCACGATGCTGCACACGGTCGCCAAGCTGCACTATGTGGCGGAGATGTCGCAGGTCGACATCGCGCGGCAGCTCGGCGTCTCGACAGCGACGATCTCGCGCCTGCTGCAGCGGGCGCGAGCCGAGGGGATCGTCAGGATCGAGGTTATCGATCTGGCGACGCCGGAGGACATCACCAGACAGCTGATCGATGGACTGGGGCTTCGTGACGCCGCGGTGATCGAGACGCCATCGGCCGGCGCGTTGACCGCGCTGGCCGCGCCGCTCGGCGGCCTGCTGAAGCAGGCGCAACTGGCGGCCGGTTCGGTGGTGGCCATCGGCTGGGGGCGGGCCGTGCGCGAGGTGATCCGGGCGGGCCTTCCGCGCATTCCCGGCGTGATGACCGTCGCCGCCACCGGCGGCATGCAGCAGCACGCCGCACATTTCCAGATCAACGAGTTCGTGCGGCTGGCGGCCGAGGAGCTTGGCGGAACGCCACATTTCATCCATGCGCCCTATCTGCCATCCAGCGAGCTGCGTGAGGTCTTTCTCGGCGATGCAGCCATCCGCGACGCCGTGGCGCTTTGGGATCGGACCGACGTCGCGATCGTCGGTATCGGCCTGCCGCACGCCATCAACGCACCGGAGGCGAGCGCGGCCACGCCGAGCGAGCAGGCGCTGGTTCACGCTGCCGGCGATGTGCTCCGGCACTATTTCGACGCCGCGGGCACGCTCATCTCATGGGAGGGCGAGGGCCGGATGATTGCGATGTCGCCGGCTCAGCTTCGGGCCACACGGCTCGTGATCGGCATCGCGGCTTCTCCCGAGAAGGCTAGAGCGATCATCGGCGCCGTTCGCGCCGGGCTGATCAACGCCCTAGTGACGGATACGAATACGGCGCAGGCCATCATCGACATCCTGCCGCGCCGCTAAGCACGATCCGAGAGCCTTCGGAGGCAGCCGGCGTGAAATCGGTTGTGTCGCCGCAAGCTCGGCGCGATAGTCCGCCGGGGCTCTTGGAGCAGGTCGATGCTGCCGATGCAAAAGGCTGCCGCCGCGACCTCGGAAAACCGAGTTGCAATTTATTTCTGCAAAGTGTTACAGTTTGGGCGCCCGGTGTGGATGAACCTGGGCGACGCGGTTGCTCGGACCTGGCGGAGGCCAGCAAACGAGGCCGCGACCAACGGACCGATCGGCCCCGACCGGGCTGACATATCGATCGAAGGGCGCTTGGGAGGAAAGCCGCCTAAGAGAGCAGACAGGTGTTTCCGGCCGTCGGCATCCTGAGTGGATCAGCGGCCATCCCGATGTCACTTGCAACGGCGAATCCGCCGACCACAATGAGGAGGAGTTCATGAAGAAGATTGCTGCCGCGCTCGCGGCGCTTGCCATCTCGGCATCGGCGTTGATCGCGCCCGCCCACGCCGAAGACAAGAAATTCACCATCGCGCTCATTCCGGGCCTGACCACCGACGGCTTCTACATCACCATGCGCAAGGGCGCGCAGGCCGCGGCCGACGCGCTCGGTGTGAACCTGGTGTTCCAGGGCGCCCCGGATTTCAACCCGGTCACCCAGGTTCCCGTGCTCGACGCGGTTATCGCCAAGAAACCGGACGCGATTCTGATCGCGCCGACGGACAAGGTCCAGTTGATCGAGCCGCTGCGCAAGGCCAATGACGCCGGTATTCCGGTGATCACCGTCGACACCTTCATCGGCACCGGCACATACCAGACCGGCGCCGGAGACGCCGATTTCCCGCTGGCCTATATCGCCTCGGACAACGTGCTGGGCGGCGAAATCGCCGCGCGCGCGCTTGCCACCGCCATCGGCGACAAGGGCAAGGTCTACGTCTCGAACGTCAAGCCGGGCGTCTCGACGACCGACCAGCGCGAGGAGGGCTTCAAGAAGGAGATGGCCAAGCACTCCGGCATCACCGTGCTGGAAACCCAGTTCAATGACGACGACGCTAACAAGGCGGCCTCGCAACTGCAGGCGGTGTTCGCGCGCAATCCCGACCTGGTCGGTGTGTTCGGCGCCAACCTCTTCTCGGCGCTGGGCGCCGCCAACGGCGTCAAGCAGGCCGGACAGACCGGTACCGTCAAGGTGGTTGCGTTCGATGCTCCGACCAGCATCGTCGACAACATCAACACCGGCCTGGTGGACGTGGCTATCGCCCAGCATCCCGCCGAGATCGGCTACTACGGCGTCGTTTCGGCTTACGCACATCTGACGGGACATTCGATCCCGGTCGCGATCGGTACGGGCTTCACCATCATGAACAAGTCGAACGTCGCGGACCCGAACATCTCGAAGTACCTTTACTCCGAGTAAGTTCGGACGAGCGTGGCTCCTCCCGGTCAGCCGGGAGGAGCCTGTGCCGGGTCCCCGCCAGAGGCGGGACCTTTTTTTGAAGGCAGCCGCGCCGCGGAGTATCCATGACCTCGACATCACCAGCCCAGCCGGCCGAGCAGCATGTCGCCCCTCAGGCCGATCACGGCGATCCGGCCAGGAGCCTGATCGCACGCATCGCCGAAGGGCGCGCCTGGCTGTTCCTTGCCGGCCTGATCATCTGTTTCGAGATCTGGTCAAGGCTCGCCTTCGGCGCGACCTTCGTGCTCAATCCGTTCAACCTGCAGTCCATCGCCATCTTCGCCGTGGCGCCGCTGCTGCTCGCGACTGGACAGACCTTCGTCATCATTTCGGGCGGCATCGACCTTTCGCTCGGCTTCATCATGGGGCTGGCTGCCGTCATTGCCGCGCATGCGACGAACATGGCGGGCGCTGTCATTCCGCTGCCGCTGGCCATGCTGGCAGGCATTCTCGCCGCGGTCATCGTCGCCGGCGTGCCCGGCGTCATCAATGGCCTGCTCATCTCGCGCCTCAAAGTTCCACCCTTCATCGGCACGCTCGGCATGTTCGGCGTCGCCCGGGGAGCGGCCTACCTGCTTGCCGGCGGCACGACGGTTCCGGTGCAGAACTCCTGGTTCGCGCTGCTTGGCAACGGCAAGTTCTACGGCGTGCCCTACCTGGTGCTGATCACCGCCGTCTTCGTGATCGTGATGCACTATCTGCTCAGCCAGACGCGGTTCGGCCAGCACAATTACGCCATCGGCGCCAATGTGCAGGCCGCGCGCCGCGCAGGCATCGACATCAGGAGCCATATCCTGCGGCTCTATGTGCTTTCGGCAATGTGCGCCGGCCTTGGCGGCGCGCTCTATGCCGCGCGCTTCACCGCCGGTGCCGCGCAGGCGGGCGAGCCATTGCTGCTCGACAGTGTCGCGGCGGTGGTGATCGGCGGCGCCAGCCTGTTCGGCGGCTCCGGCACAATCTTCGGCACCGTCGCCGGCGCGCTGGTGATCGCGGTCATCCAGTACGGGCTGGTCTTCGTCAATGTCGAACCGTTCTGGCAGTTCATCGCCGTCGGCGTCGTCATCATCATTTCCGTTCTCATCGACCAGGCGCAGCGCCGGTTCAGTGGAGGCCGCCAGGATGAATAGCCCCAACCAGACCGCGCCCCTGCTGGAAGTCCGCAACCTGTCCAAGCACTTCGGCGCCGTGCGCGCGCTCAGCGATTTCTCCATGACCGTGCGTCCGGGCGAAGTGGTGGCGCTTGCCGGCGACAACGGCGCCGGCAAGACGACGCTGATCAAGGCGATCTCAGGTGTGTTCCAGCCCACCGGCGGAGAAATCCTGCTCGGCGGACAACCCGTGGCTTTCGCGACGCCGCAGGAGGCGCGCGAGAAGGGCATCGAGACGATCTATCAGGATCTGGCTCTGGCGGACAATCTGTCCATCGGCGCCAATATCTTCCTCGGCCGCGAGCCGATGCGCAAGGCGTTCGGCTTCCTGCCGGTGCTCGACCGCAAGGCAATGGCCGAGGCGGCCAGGGAGACAATGAAGCGGCTGGATTTCCACGTCAGCCGGCTTGAGGCTCCGGTCAGCAATTTCTCCGGCGGCCAGCGCCAGGCCGTCGCCATAGGGCGAGCCGTCTACTGGGATGCACAGATCCTGATCATGGACGAACCGACAGCCGCGCTTGGCGTGCCGGAACAGCGCAAGGTGATCTCGCTCATCCACCAGCTCAAGGCGCAGGGGCGCGGCGTTATCTTCATCTCGCACAACCTGCAGGATATTTTCGCGGTCTCGGATCGCATCGTCGTGCTTCGGCGCGGCGTCCAGGCCGGCGAACGCAAGATCGCGGAGACCAACCACGACGAGGTGGTCAAGCTGATGGTCGGGGGATAGGCCGGCAGGCCGGCCCCGCCAGGCGGATCAGTCCGTCGCGGGCGCTTTCTGAGACGCGGGGGGCGCCACGCTCTCCCGCTCGACCAGCGGGCATTCCAACTTGGTGATGGGGTAGCGACCCCGGCCGGGCGCGGGCGGCGTCTCCAGTTGCTCGATCGCCCACTGGCCCATCGCCAGATGCGGCAGGATCGAGGTCGTCAGCGGCGGGAACAAATGGCGGGCGATTTCCTCGTCGTCGTAGCCGACCACCGAAATGTCCTGCGGGATATGCAGGCCGGCTTCCTTCAATGCCTCGTAACAGCCGATCGCGGTGCGGTCGTTCTGGCAGAAGATGGCGCTCGGGCGATCCTTCAGCGCCAGGAGTTTGACGGTCGCGGCGTAGCCAGCGCTTGCCGACCAATCGCCCTCGACCACCAAATCGGGGTCGAACGGGATGTCGGCTGTGGCGAGAGCGCGGCGATAGCCCTTCAGGCGGTCCTGCGCCGCCTGCATCCAGGGCTCGCCGGTGATGGTGGCGATGCGGCGGTGGCCGTGGCTGATGAGATGCCTTGTCGAGCTCTGGCCGCCGGCGATCTCGGAAGGCACCACCGCCGGGAAGGCATAGTCGGCCGTGTAGCAGTTGAGCAGGATGACGGGGATGTCGAGACTGTAGAGGAAGTCCGGCGCCGTGATCTCGCGGGTGAAGATGGTCATGTAGATCAGCGCCGAGATGCCGCGCCGGGTCAGCGCCTGGACAGCGCGCGGCTCCATCACCGCATCGCCCATGGTCTGCGCCACCAGGAGCACGTTGCCCGCGTTCCACGAGGCCTGGCGCGCGCCCTCGATGGCGACCACCGCCTCGGGGCTGGTGGCGAGCTGGTCGACGGCAAAGCCGATGACGCCGTCAAGTCCCTCGAACGGCGCGACGGGCGGACGCAGGGCGGAAAAGACCGGTGGAGTATAGCCTAGCGAGCGGGCTGCCTCGACGACGCGGTCGCGGGTCTGCTGCGACAGCCGTATGCCCGGCGAATTGTTGAGCACGAAGGAGACCGTCGCCTGCGAGCAGCCGGCGGCCCGCGCGATGTCGGTCATGGTGACACGACCCTTCGGCTTGGCGGACGGCTTGCGGCGCCTGGATGTGTCTGGAGGATCGCGCAGTTCCGTCGGTTCGCTCATGTTCGTTTCCCAAACCCAGCCGGCTCTTAAGCAAGGCCCGCGGCTACGGCAAGATGCATGGCCAGGGCGCGTTTATGGAAAGCGCCCTTGCTTATAACTATTATCGACCCTGGCGCATCAGACGCCAGCCGCATTGCGCACCTACGAAACAGCCGAACAAGGTCAGCAAAGCTGACAAATCCGGTAATTTCGCATGGTATCAGACCTCCTCGGAAGCCTCTCGTGCCTACCCACCGGTTCGCCTCTCCTTCGCCGCGACCAGGTCCCTTCAAGCTTCATAACTAATACTCTTTACTAATAGCCTTGAGCGTTCTACTGTCAACTGGCCGCACACTCGATCGAGCTTCTCGGTCGATGTCGGCAAGCGGGAGACGAGCGCACCCACCGGCCGGCAACTCGCCGGAGAGGTACGCCACGCTCTCACGAAAATGTCAGACAAATCGGACTATTTACGTACTGCAAATCAGTGTCTAGTGTTTCGGTCGCGGCTGGATCGGTCCGAACCAGTTGCCAGCCTGCTGGGCGATACCCTTGGAGGAGGAGGCGTCCGGGCCGCAGCCGAGGCACCAGCGATGAGTTTCAAAAGGGAGGTTGAACCATGAAATCCATGATCCGTAACGCATCCGTCGCCGCGGCGGCCTTGCTGCTCGGTCTTGCGGCCACAGCGGTTGCCCGCGCGGACGACAAGCCGACGCTGGCCTTCGTCGTCAACGGCGCGTCAGACTTCTGGAAGGCCGCGGAAGCCGGCGTGAAGAAGGCGCAGGGTGAACTGCCAGACTACACTCTCGAACTCAAATACCCCGAGCAATCGTCGGTCGCCATCCAGCAGCGGCTCATGGACGACCTTGTGACGGCCGGCGTCAAGGGCATCATGGTCTCCGCCGTGGACCCCAAGACCTCGACTGACGGGCTGAACAAGATCGCGTCAGAAACCGCGCTGTTCACCACCGACTCCGACGCTCCCCAGACCAAGCGCGTCGCCTATATCGGCTCGTCCAACGTCGATGCCGGCAAGCAGGCGGCCGAGATCGCCAAGAAGGCGATGCCGAATGGCGGCAAGTGCCTGGGCTTCGTCGGCCTGCTCGGCGCCGACAACGCCAAGGAACGCATCCAGGGCATGAAGGACGGGCTCGCCGGCAGCAAGATCGAGCTGGTCGACGTGCGCGGCGACGATATCGACCAGGCGCGCGCCAAGAAGAATGTCGAGGACGCGCTGGTCGCCAGCCCCGACATCACCTGCATGGTCGGCTTCTACTCCTACAACACGCCGCGCATCTATGAGGCGCTGCGCGA
>NZ_JANINM010000444.1 GCF_024509055.1 Mesorhizobium sp.
GTTGATCCTGCCCTGCTGGTCGCGCACCAGCACCACCGGATAGTCGCCGACCTGGGCGGTGATGAAGGAGCCCGGCTTCGGCAATTCGCAATCATGGCCTATGAACAGCCAGTCGCGGTACCAGATCAACTCCATATCGAGCTTGAAGAAGTCCGGGTCGATGTAGAAGGGTTGTTCCAGCGAAAAGCCATCGCGCCTTTCGCGGATTAGCTTCAGCATTTCGTTGCGCGCGTCCATGTCCATCCTCGCCAAGGGACCGAACGTGGTGGCGCGTTGGAGGAAAGCTGCCCCGGTCTTTCAGAGGTCTGGCGACCCGACCGCGATAGTCCAGCCTCTTAATCGCCCACCGCGATCAGTCGAGTTCAACAGGTTCGAGGCTGGTTTCCGGGCTCCGAAGCCGTCCTTGGCGGACTTGTCCCGACACCTTCCCAGGCTCGTCACCCAGTGGCTCGTCGTCGGGACGAACTTCGCTACCGTTGCGGGGGCAGCGCCGGCATAAATCCGGCTTCCCAATTATCCCTCCGGCGGACTTGCCGGAGAGCACCTTGAACACGGTGATGTTCCCATGGCTTTCCGATGTTCGTTCATAGAAAAGCGACCCACCGCCGCTCAACTGCGACAATGCGATGACTGTGCATAGAGGCCAGACTGATTTTGCTCTTCATCGTCACGTTCAGGTTCTGCGCCGCTTTAGCGCGTCAATGATTCCATCGAACCCCGCCCGTAAGTGCGGCTGTCCGACGAGCCGAGTCGCCTCCAGCGTCGGTACGTTCAACCAAGCGGCTGATCCGCCAACTCGGGAAAGCATTCCCAACCAAGCGGACGCAGCCAGCTGGCATTGGCCCTATGAACTCTAGCCAGCAATCACTCGAGCAATGTATCCCGTCGCCCCTCGGCGTTTGATCTCCGCCTTGTCGCAATGGTCGCAACAAGCTCGGAAACGCCGAGACTTCATCCGTGTGCAGAAAACCCAATCAAGAATGCGGCCGACGTGGCGTACATATATGGCGACGTTTCGAATTCCGCCGGCCGCAGTCATATCCGCATCGATTCACATCAACCCGGCAAACTTCATCGCCTCATCGATCTTCTTACCTGTTTCCGTCTCCACCGTTACGAGCGGAGAGCGCACCACGTTCTGCAGCCGACCCAGCCGCGAAAGGGCATATTTCGCGCCAGACAAGCCCGGCTCCAGGAAGATCGCCTTGTGCAGCGGCAGGAGCTTGTCCTGCAGCTCGAGCGATCGCTCCTTGTCGTTGGCAAGGGTCGCCGCCTGAAACTCGGCGCAGAGTCGTGGCGCTACATTTGACGTCACCGAAATGCATCCGACGCCACCATGGGCGTTGAAGCCGAGCGCGGAAGCATCCTCACCGGATAGTTGGATGAAATCCTTGCCACAAGCGGCGCGCTGCTCAGATACGCGCTCGACCTTGCCGGTCGCATCCTTCACCCCGACGATGTTCTTAAAATCGTGCGCGAGCCGGCCCATCGTCTCTGGTGTCATGTCGATGACGGACCGCGGCGGGATGTTGTAGACGATAATGGGCAGCTTTGTCGCCTTGGCAACGGCCGCGAAATGCTCGTAGAGCCCGCGCTGGGTCGGCTTGTTGTAGTACGGCGTCACTACCAAAGCAGCATCGGCGCCGACCTGCTCGGCGTACATTACGAACCCGATCGCCTCCTCGGTGCTGTTAGAGCTGGCGCCCGCTATCACCGGAACGCGGCCGCGCGCCACTTCCACGCATGTTTTGACTACCTGATGATGCTCGTCGCGGCTCAGCGTCGGTGACTCACCCGTGGTGCCGACCGGGACCAGGCCGTCGGTGCCTTCGGCGATCTGCCATTCGACGAGGTCGCGAAAGGCTTTGTCATCGATCCGGCCATCCATGTGGAACGGTGTCACGAGCGCGGTCATCGAGCCACTCAGCATTTGCATTAAACTCCTCAGAGTTTTTGGGTTTTGGACGCGGCCATTTGGCCTCGGCATTCACGGATAAGATTGTCGCTTTGGAGCGGGCTATCCGGTCTGCGACCTGTCCCATCGCCCCAGCACCGAGCCGCGCCCAATGCAAAGCCGCTCCCTCCGCTCGCTTTTGAGCTGCCGCGGTCTCAAGTGCCCTTGCGCGAGGGGCCCACAGATCAAATCGAACTCTTCAACGGGAAAGCGGTAGGACAGGTCAGATGAATGGCAGCGCCGCGATCGTCAGAGATCGCACCTCCCCATTGAACATGATTGCCAGGTCGCTCGCTTCGTCTTCGACTTGGTTGCCGATGATGCCTGTCGCGATGTTTTGGGTGAGCCGGGTGGACCAGACCATTTCGCTGATGTAGCCGACCTCTTGGCCAAGGCTCAAAATCGGGATCGCTTCCTGATTAGCCGTCACTGCGGGGCCCTCGACGATGAAACCCGTGCGGCGGCGTTTGACGCCATCGGCAAGGATCCTTCGCAGAGCACGCTTGCCAACGAAGTCGTCCGCTCGATCGAGCCCGACCAGCTTACCCAACCCGAGTTCGAATGGATTTGCCGGATGGTTCAGATGGCGACAGTCTGTGCCGTAGGACAGCAGTCCGCTCTCTATGCGTTCCTGATCGCCAGGGGCACCTGGCCCGATGCCAAAGGGTCGCCCCGCCTCTTTGACCTTGGCGTAAAGTTCGGTGCCCCGCGTGTGGTCGAGGAGGTAGAGTTCGAAGCCGCCTTGCTTGGACCACCCGGACCGGGCGACAAGCAGTGGGATGCCGTCGAGCTTTGCTTCGCGGAAATGAAAGTAGCGAAGGTCCCGCGTCCAGGAACCGAACAATGCCTCAGCCAGGCGGAAGGCCTTCGGGCCTTGGATCGCCAGCGGCGAGGCGTCGGGTTCGGAGATGCGGACGTCCAATCCCTTTTCGCGGGCGATCGCTTGTGACCACAACTCGATATCGCTGTCCGCGATCGAGAACCAGAACCGATCAGCCTCGATCGGCAGCAGTACCGGGTCGTTGATGAGGCTTCCCTCGTAATTGCAGAGCGGAACGTATCGACCAACGCCCGGAATGACTTGTCCAAGATCTCTAGTCGTCAGATAGCGGACAAGCGTCTCCGCGTCGGGACCTGCTATTTCGACCTGGCGCTGCGCGGCGACATCCCACATCGCCACATCGTGGATCAATTTCTCATACTCCGACGCCGGGTCACCAAAATGCGCGGGCATGTACATGTGGTTGTAAACGGTGAAGCTTTTGGCACCGTCGGCTACCGTCGCATCGAAGAAGACCGACTTCCGGATGCTCGCCCCAAGGCTGATATGAAATGTCATGATCTGTCCTGTCGAAGTCGTGAAAGGAAACGGCTGCATCTTAAAGAACGGCCGCCGATCGTTGGCACCTCCAGGCATCGCCGGACATCTTCTGCCGGCTATTGGTCTTCCCAGGGGAACGTGTCCAACCTTTCGGCACCATGTGCAGTGATGAGCACTTGCGTCTCCAGCTTGATGCTCTCGGACCCCTCCTCCGCGATCAGGCTTTCCACGTTGACGACCATGTTCTCTTCGAACCTGCCCGACGGGTTCGTCGCGAAGTCTGGGTGCAGCCAAACCACAGGCCATTCATCCGCCATGCCGGTGCCGTGCACCGCGCAGGTATAGCGATAGGGCAGATATCTCTCCGGGATCTGCCAGGACATCGCGTTGAAATCCCTGAAATCAAGCCCTGGCTTCAAGAGCGCGAGGTTGTGCTCGATCTGGTCGCGGGCCGCGGCGTAAAGCTCGCGCTGCTTGTTGCCCATCCGGATATGCCCGCAGGTCCAAGAGCGCGATAGATCGGCGCAGTAGCCGTACGGTCCCACCATGTCGGTATCAAAGGAGATCATATCCCCTCGCTGAATCACGTAATCAGAGCATTCGCTGTACCAAGGGTTGGTTCTGGCGCCGGCCGAAAGTAGCTTGGTTTCGAGCCATTCCCCGCCCGACCTCGCGTTCTCGAAATGCAACTCAGCCCAGATCTCCTGTTCGGTACGGCCAGGCTCAGACATCTCGTACATCCTCGCCATCCCGGCTTCGCAGACGCGAATGGTCCAACGCATCAACGCCAGCTCGTCCTTGCTTTTGATGCATCTGGCGTGCTCGGTTACCTCCTGCCCTTCGAGGACTTCGACCCCTCTCTGCTGGAGCGCAAATACGCCGAGGGGCTCGACCTTGTCCGCCGCCAGCCTGCGTTTCCCCTGCCCGGCCCGAAGCAGGTCCGCGATCTCGTCAGCCCACCTGGCGACATTGCCTTCCAGGCGGTCGCCGGACGTGAAGTAAATCCAGCTAATCGAGTTCCGAACTTCATCCACGCCGGGCAGGCCCGCGTTCAGGTGCTCGCACCCCGCGAACTCGAACATGACGGCCGGCCCGTCGGTAAGGATCAGCGCGTAGCGTGTTGAATTGTGCATGGTCCAGATGGCCATGTTGGAGCTGTCGAGCGCATAGCGGATGTTGACAGGATCATAGAGCAGCAGTCCGTCATAGTTTCGCTTCCGCAATTGCTCTCGAATGCGGCCGATGCGGTGCAGGCGCGCGCGCTGAAGGATGTCCGGAGAAAGAGGACTTTTGAGCGGACGGTCAGCCCCTTCAGGATTCAGGTACGTCTTCTTCCTCTCATCCTTGAAAACGTCGTCGCGGAATTGAGCAGCCTCTGGCTGGGACATCGCGGGAAGTTCTGACATCAGGCTGGCCCCCTTGGGAACGGTACGAGGCTTGAGGATCGCTTGTGAGCTTCACGGAGCGCGCCACTTCAGGAGACGGGAGCGGCTCCGCCTTCGGCGGTTCGCCGTACGATGAATGCGTCAAGCGCTTCGTTAAAGGTTGCGTTATCCAACGGTCGGGATTCCGCGACTATCCGCTGCCAGATACCCGTCGCGCGTTCCGTAGCCGTCTGGCTGCCGGCCTGCGTCCAGTTTCCGAAATTGGACCAGTCGGCGACCAGGGGCTCGTAGAAGGCAGTGCGATAGCGCGCCATGGTGTGGGCAGCCGAGAAGAAGTGTCCGCCGGGTAGCACCTCTGAAATGGCATCGAATCCTATGGCATCGTCGTCGCTGGGCGTCGGTTGGCAAACCTCCGCCACCATCTGCAGCGCCTCCACATCCGTGACCAGCTTTTCAAACGAGACGCTGAGCCCGCCCTCCAGCCAACCCGCCGAGTGCAGGCAGACCGTGCCGCCAGCCAGGACCGACCCCCACAGCGCGAACTGGGTTTCGTGAGCAGCTTGGGCATCCGATGCGTTCGCGGCGCTCCCGCCACCCGAGCGCCATGGCAGTCCAAGCATGCGGGCTAGCTGACCTGCGCCCAATGTGGCCTTGAAGTGCTCCGGCGTGCCGAACGCCGGCGAGCCCGACTTCATGTCCACGTTGGACGAGAAGCTTCCATAGACCACAGGGGCACCCGCTTTGCTTAGCTGGGCCAGAGCGATTCCGGCCAGCGCCTCGCAGTGTTGGAGCGTGAGGGCCCCTGCTATCGTGATGGGAGCCATCGCTCCGGCGAGGCAGAACGGCGTTATGATCGAGGCTTGCCCCGCACGCGCGAAATCAATGATCCCTTGGCTCATCGGGATATCGAGCTGACGTGGCGAGTTCGTGTTGATCACGGTGTAGGTATGAACGCCGTTCTGGAATTCCTCGGCGGACAGCCCGCGAGCGATGCGGATAAGCTCGAAGCCATCTTCAGTCTGCGGCGTGCCACGGGCGAAGATGAACGGAACTTTGTCGGATAGCGTGAGCTGGGCGCGCAAGGTCGCATAGTGGCGGAAGCGCATATCGACATCCTGGGGCTCGATGTACGGTCCCTGCAAGTGCAGCACATCAAATGCCTGGACCAGCCGGACCAGCTCTTCGTAGTCAGCAAGCGTCCCTGGACGCCGCCCCCGTTCCCGATCCGTGACATTCGGAGCTCCGGACCCTGCGACAAAGGCCATGGTTCCAAGTTCCATCACTACATCGCGGCTTGCATCGCCTGCCCGCAGCTTGAACGACTTGGGCGCCGATGCGAGCGCGGCGTTCACGATATCCCGGCCGATGCGGACCATTTCCGTGTTCTCATCGACCAGGGCCCCCGCCCGAGCGAGGATTGAGCGCGCTTCGGGAAGCAGTATCTTGATCCCGAGTTCTTCGAGCACCTTCAGGGCGGTCTCATGGATTGCGTGAATCCGGTCGTCCGTGAACACAGACAGCGGGGCGAACGGTGTGCGAAGGGACCGGTAGGATTCCTGTCTCGGCGCCGTTTTGTCCCCCTCGCCGCTGGCGCGGCGGCGCTCACGCCTAGGCGGTCTCGGTAGCTGGCTCATGCAAATGTTCCTTCGTTATCAAAGCACCGCTAGCGGGTGTGGCTAGCGAAGAACAATCCAGACAAAATCCGTGAAGACCTGCCACCATCTCCGCCTGATGACAGGGTTCCTTCTAGATGCCGACCGAATCTGAAATGGCGGCATCCAAGACGGTGTGGAGGTCTTCGAGATCTTCAATGCCGACCAGGCGAAGCAGGCCCGTCGGACAGGTTGAATCCGCCCTCTCGATCGATCCCCTGTGCTCACGATGTCACTCCGGCTTGCCGTTTGCGATCATCCGCCGAAGCGCTCGGTGCGGACTTGGTGGATTTCAAGCCCCTCCTCGAGCAGGTAGTCCGACATATCGCCGACGAACGCGTTGGATCCGCAAATGAAGCACGTTTCGGGCCTGGACCAAGCGCCCCTCAGGGTCGAACGCACCACCTCTTTGGTCAAACGCCCTATTCTGAAGCCCGGGCGAATGACGCTTTCGCGAGTGAGCGTAATGACGAGTTGAAGATGCGGATCATCGGCGGCAGCGGCCAGAAGCTCTTCACGGGCCAGGATGTCATCGTGGGTCTTTGCCGAGTAGATGAGCGTGAACGGCGTATGTGAGCCGACCGCCTGCCGATGGCGGACCATCGACAGCAGGGGAACGACGCCGGACCCGCCACCGATCAGCAGGATCGGGCCCGGGTCCGATGGCTGCCACGTGAATGGACCGCCACCGATGGGGCCTCTAACCTCGAGGAGGTCGCCCAACTCCAGAATGTCATGGAAGAAGGTCGAAACTTCGCCCCCCTCCTGCCTTTCGACCATGACCTCGACCGTCTTGCTGGCATCCGGCGCGGTCGCGATCGAATAGTAGCGCTGGGCAGTGTAGCCGTCGGCTGCCGTCAGCCTGAAATCAATGCATTGGCCCGCCCTGAAGGCATCGCCCCAAGGAACGTCAAAGCGCAAGGCTTTGATCGTCGGAGTTACCTGGCGGACCTCCTTGATTGCCGTCGGCATCCATAGCGGCGCGCTCTGCAGAAGGATCGGAACGTCGGCAAGCTTGATGTCACTCTCCATCGAACCGCTGCTCCGCAAAGGGATTGCCGTAGTTGTGATAGCCGCGGGTTTCCCAGAACCCCTGCACTTCCGTGTCGGTGAAATTCAGCTCGCACACCCACTTGGCGCTCTTCCAGAAGTAGAGATGCGGCACGAGCAGGCGCGCAGGCCCGCCATGGTGGCGCGTCAGCGGCTCGTCCTCGTAGTGGGTCGCGATCATCGCGCGGCTGCCACACAGGTCGGCAGTCGGAATGTTGGTCGAGTATCCGTCGAGCGAAACAGCGGACAGGTACGCCGGCACGTCGCCCATGCCGACGTGGGCTATGATCGTGTCCAGGGAAATGCCGCGCCATTTCGTATCGAACTTGGACCAGCGGGTCACGCAGTGGATGTCGACCTGCCAGCGCGAGTTCTCCAGGCTGGTAAACTGCTCCCAGTCCATGCGGGCCATGAGCTTGCCTTGCAACTTCACTGACAGCGCCCATCGTGGCATGTCGATGAGGGGCGTCGGCCCGATCGAGAGAACGGGGAATTCCGTCGTCTCATGTTGCCCGGGGGGAACCCGGTGCGCGACTTCAGCGCGGGGCCTCCGGCCGATGAAACCTCTTGTTTCCAATGGTGCAATCCAGGTTCATGGACAGGACCGGGCGCCGACCCGATCCTGTCGCTCGTTGCGGTCAATGGTTGGCCCGGCTACTCGGCGAGCCAAACCTGCTCGTAGTTCAGCTCATTCGACTGCTGCATGAAGACGTTTTTCACGCTGGGCGCCGAGTGATTGACGAGCTTGCGCCAGAACGGCTGGATCAGAACGCCTTCGCTCTGAAGGATGCGTTCGAGGTCGCCCATAATCGCGCGCCGTTTCTCGACGTCGGCGATCTTGAGCGCCTCACCGAGCTTCTGGTCGAACTCGGCATTCGAAAAGCCGCTCTCGTTCCAGGCTTCGCCCGTGCGATAGGCAAGAGCCAGCACCTGGACGCCCAGCGGCCTCATGTTCCAGACGGTGATCGAATAGGGATACTTCGTCCAGTCGTTCCAGAACGTTGAGCCCGGCAAAACGGTCCGCTTGATTTTGATACCTGCCTCGCGGATTTGCTCCGCAATCGCGTCGCCGCTGTTCTTCTGCCAATCCTCGTCGACCGTGATCAACTCGTGCTCAAAGGCGGCTTGGCCCGAGTCCGCCATGAGCTTCTTGGCCTTCTCAAGGTCGCGCTTCTGCTCCGGCAATTTGAAGTATTCCGGATGGATCGGAGAAACGTGATGGTTCTCAGCCACCGTCCCTAGATCGTCGTATCCGAGCTTGAGGACCACCGCGTTGTCAACGGCGGCCTGCAGGGCTTGCCGCACGCGCTTGTCGTCATATGGCTTCGCCTTGACGTTGGTCCGCGCCACGATCGTTCCGGCAGTCTCGACCTCGGAGCGCACCAGGCCCATGCCATCAAGGATTTTGACGGTGTCGCCTGTCGTCTCGTAGTTCGTGTGGATTTCCTTGGACTCGAAGGCGTTGATCATCGCGTTCGGGTCGGTCCCGTAGTCGATGAAATCGATGCCGTCGAGGTGGGCTTCGCCTCCCCACCACTTGCCATCCGTCCGGCGCTTGAACGATGCCTTGTTCCCGGCCGAGTAGCTCACAAGCTCGAATGCCCCGGTTCCGACGGGATGCTTGACGATGTCGCCACCCATTTTTTCAAAATCACGGTGCACGATCAGACCGGGGTAGTCGGTGAAGCTGGCGACCAGCGTGATGTCGGACGTTGGCAACGCCAGCTTTACGGTGTGATCGTCCACCTTGATCACAACCCCGTCTTTGAGCTTGCCAGTCTTCGGGTCCATCAGGCTCGTCATGCGGGCGGCCATGGAGTTGCCGGCGGCATCCTTCTCGCACCAGCGCTTGATGTTGAAGATCACGTCGTCGGCGTTGAACGGGTCGCCGTTGTTCCACACCGCGTTCTTGCGCAGATGGAGAACGTATTCGGTCGCATCGTCGTTGACTTCCCAGCTTTCGAGCAGCATCGGCTTGAACGAGAAATCATGCTCGTACTTCACCAATGGCTCAAGGAAGGTGCGGGCAAGGTTGCCGGACTCCGCCCACGCTGCGATACGGGGATCGGCCAGGTCCTTGCAGGACATCGAAACTTTAAGCGTTCCGCCCTTGCGAGGCTCTTCGGCCTTGGCTGCCGTGGGCAACGCCAATCCGAGCATTCCGTAAGCGACCGCTGCCGAAGCGCCCATGCCGCAAGCGATCGCGAGAAACTCGCGTCGGTCCATCCGGCCCGCCCGCGTGTCTTCCGCCATGGAGAGGACCCTTGGTGAGACCGGCTTTCCATTCCGGTTCAGGAACCCTTCGCCAGTGACTTTGCTGTTGGACATTCCCCTTATCCTTTGTTGTTGTTGAGTGAAGATTTCATGCTGAACAGTCGATTTCGGGAGGATCGTTCCTGGCGGAGGGGACATTTCGTCGCCCCCCGTGTCCGCCTAGGCTCTTGAGACGTTGGGTTCCTCCGCACCGCCGTTCCAAGCCAAGCTAGACAGGTGTGTATGGAAACGACAAACTCTGTTTCGCCTCCCACTGCAGCAATCGCGACTCCCGGATGACGCTCTGATCGGTTGCGGACGCCAGATCCAAGTGCAGCGGCGCGACAAGCAGAAAACGGGCTGTTAAGCTTCCATTCGCCCGGCCGTCTTGAACCGGAATCTCAATAGGTTTGACGGCGGTCTTCTGACGGCGGTCGCCCGAACTCCGATCGATAGCTTTGCGCAAAGTAGCTGTGGGACGTGAAGCCGGTGGCCATCGCGACGTTGAGGATCGGCATGTTGGTCTGGTGCAGCAATTCCCGGGCTCGCTCCAGGCGCATGCGCATGAAGTAGCGGCCAGGAGGAGTTTTGAGGTGGCGAAGGAAAAGGCGTTCCACCTGCCGGACCGAGATGCCCGCCTCTCGAGCCAAGGCCTTGGCCGAATAGGGACTGTCAAAGCTGTCCGCCATGAACCGCAGAATCTTTTGGAGTTTGTCGGAAACGCCGTTGAGGTCACGCTCCTGGCCGACCCGCTGCCGATCGTGGGACGAACGTATGCGATCATGCTGAAGGTAATTGGCTACACGATTGGCCATTTCCGGGCCGAGGTCTCTGCGGACGATCTCCAGCATCAGGTCCGTCGACGTCGTCCCACCGGCGCAGCTGTATCTCTTGCGGTCGATTTCATAGACGTTCGACGTGCAATCGATGTCGGGGAAATTTTCGAGAAACCCTGCGCGATACTCCCAATGGATCGTGCATCGATGCCCGTCCAGTTGGCCCGCTTCGGCGAGAAGGTAGGCGCCTACAGATAGCCCCCCGAGGGCAGCGCCGCGACGTCCCCACGTGCGCAGGGCTGCCAGGGCCTTGGACTTCCCGGAAAAATCCGTGGTGACGCCTAGGCAGGCGAAGAGGATATCGGCTTTCTGCAGGTCACTGATGGCATAGTCGATCTTGATAGGCAGGTCGTTGGACGCGACCACCGGGTCGCCTGCCGCCGAGACAGTTGTCCAGCTGTACACGTCCCCTCCGGCAAAACGGTTCGCCACGCGGAGCGTGTCAATGGCCGCAGCGAGCGAATACATCGAAAATTTGTCGGCCAGCAGAAACGCGAAATGCTGTGTCCGTGGAATTGGCTGCAACATCTTGCCCTCCTCACGTCCTCACGATTCCGCCGGGACAGGTACCGAGAAGCCATTCGATCAGGTATTCCCTTGAAGGGCTCGGCACGTGCAGGCGGAAACCGCCCTCGAGCCGCAGCAGGAGCACCGCCTGCCCGGCGAACTTGATGGCCGCTGACTTTGAGCCCGCCGAAAAGGCTGCGTTGGAGGACTTCCGCAACACCGTCTCTGCTTCGGCCCCCGTCACGTCCAAAATCGTGTAGGCGCACTGAGCGAAGCTGACCGCGAAGCCACGGTTGTCCCAACCCTCTTTGCAGTCTGGCCGTCTCTTGGAGACGAACAGGCAACTGTTCCGGCCGATGCTGGCGGCATAAGGTCCATCGCCAATGGGCTCGCAAAGTCCAAGGGGCCGCAAAAGCGTGGCAGTGGAGGATAGCGCTTTCGTTGCTTCATCCAGGTCGCCGGTAACTTGAAGCTGGCTCAGTCCCTGCGGCGACGTGATTTCGATCTCCTGGTTGACCGCCAGACGC
Organism: Mesorhizobium sp.; assembly: GCF_024509055.1. Taxonomy (GTDB): domain Bacteria; phylum Pseudomonadota; class Alphaproteobacteria; order Rhizobiales; family Rhizobiaceae; genus Mesorhizobium. The sequence continues at coordinate 11,486 of NZ_JANINM010000444.1, forward strand.
AGGTCAGGACGCCAAAGGGGTGTGGGCCACTCGAGTTCACGCATTGAGGCGAGCTCCCTCGCTGTCGACTGCAACCGGATCGGCAACGACGGCGCGACGCTCGAGACCATCGTGATAGACCATCACTTCCTCGCCCATCCGTTTGAAACCGTTCTGAAGCAGTCCAAGGGCGATCGGCGCACCGAGTGTCGGGCTGGGATAGCTTGACGTGACATAGCCAACGGACCTTCTGCGGTTTCCGTCACGTTCCACGATGTGGGAACCCGGTGTCAGGGCTGGCTCGTTAGGCCCGACTCTAAGTCCGACAAATTGGCGCCGCCCTGCCCTTTGCGCTTCCGGCATGAACAGGGAGCGTTTGCCGATGTATTCGTCGGCCCGTTTGTCGCGGGGACCGGAAACACCAAGGTCATGCGGGAAGGTCTCGCTGTCGGTGTCCTTGCCGACAATGATGTAGCCCTTTTCAGCTCGCAGGATTAGCAGAGCCTCGGAACCCATCCAGGTCCCTTGAAACCTTTCGAGGTTCCTCTCCAACCGGGATTTGAGCTCCCGCGCTTTGTACCCCGGAACGGAGACTTCGTAGGACCGGTCACCCGTGAAGCTGACCCGGGCAATACGCAGCCTCTCCCCGGCGAACGTCCCTTCGGCCACTGCCATATGCGGGAGCTGCCGGTCATCGAGGTCGATTCCAAGGTCACAGCCCTGAAGCAGGTCGCGGGAGCGCGGTCCGGTGACGGTCAGTGTCACCCACTGCGACGTGCTGTCGTGGATTGCGACCCTCGCGGCGGGGAACCGGTCCTGACGCGCATCCTCCAGGCGGAAGCGCACGGCCTCCACGTGCCCCGATGAACAGGACACGATGAAGCGGCCGTCGGCCAGCCGCATGGTGACGCCGTCGTCGTAGACAGCACCGGCCTCAGACAGGAGGAAGCCATAGCGGATGCGGCCCGGCGCGAGGTTCGAGAGCCGGTTGTAGCTATGGAAGTCGACAAGCTGCTCCCCGTCCGGTCCGATGACTTCGATTTTTCCGAGGGGAGACCCATCAAAGAGCGCCACGCTGTCCCTTGCGGTCCTGGCTTCCCGCTCAATCTCCAGCTTGCCGTCGGCGCCCCGGCCGAACCAGGCGGGTCTCAGCCAGCCGCCGTATTCGCGCAGCTGAGCGCCTAGCCGGCGGTGCTCCACTTCAAGCTCAAGCCGCTTGAGCGGATTGAACAGGCTGCCACGCCTGCGGCCGGCAATCACCGTAAGTGGCACGGGCGTAAACGGTGGCCGATAGGTGGTCGTGCCGGTCTCCTGGATCGAGCGTCCTGTAAGCGAGGCCATGAGCGCCAGACCGTTCATGTTCGAGGACTTGCCCTGGTCGGTCGCCATGCCGAGCGTCGTGTAACGCTTGAGATGCTCGACAGAGTGCATGCCCTCCCGGGCGGCCAACGCGACGTCCTTGGCAGTGACGTCGCTCTGGTAATCGATCCAGGCCCGGCCCCGCGGCGGCTTATGAGGCCAGGATGCGCTGACGCGGTAGGCTTCGTGTTTTGCGGCAGGGGGCTTGGCAGCTGCACCTCCCGCCGAGTGTCCATCCTCGAGGGCGGCCGACAGATCGAACTGTCCGTTTGCTGCGCCTACCACGGTGATCCCGGCCAGGCGCGTCCCTGGCACGAACGCGGCCCGGGCTTCGTCATAGGCAAGTTTGCCTCCGGCCTGACAGAACAGGTGCACGGTCGGTGTCCATCCGCCGCTTACCAAGCATGCGTCGGCGTCGAAGTACTGGCCGTCGACCGCGACGCCAGAAACCTCAGACTTTCCGATCACGGCCGGCGGCGTGATAGCGGTTCTGATTGCGATGTCGCCGTGATTCCGTGGATGGCCCTTCACGTCGAATAGCTCGACCCTGCAACCCGCCTCAAGCAGCGCTGTTGCGACCGGATGGGCGCTCGAGTTGTTGGTCGCGATCACGACCTTCCGCCCCGGTGCAACCCCATACCGCCGAAGGTAGCTCAGCCCCGCATCGGCCGACATAACCCCGGGAACGTCGTTGTTCCCGAAGACAAGCGGCCGTTCGATCGCGCCGGCCGCGATGATGATTTCGCGCGGCCGGATGCGCCAGTACACGTGCCCGCTGGCCGAGCGCTGCCAGGCACAGACCAGATTGTGGTCGTAGATGCCGTATGCTGTGGTGTTAAGGAGGATCTGCCCCCCGGCTTCAACGATTGCCTGCCTGGTTCCTTCGACCCACTGCTGCCAGCCCGCTCCATCAACTTCTCCGCCCCGGTGGACAAGCGATCCGCCCAACAGGGGATGGTCGTCGACAAGGATGACGTTCCGGCCCGAAGCTGCAGACGAACGCGCCGCCGCCAAGCCGGACGGGCCTCCACCGATGACAAGCACGTCCGCAGTGACGTTCATCTGCGGCACGTCAGCCGGAGGACGATGGTCGGGATCAAGTTTTCCGAGGCCCGCGAGGGCGCGGATCATCGGCTCCCAGGCACGCCAGCTCGGCCGCATGAATGTCTTGTAATAGAAGCCAGCCGGCAGAAACGGAGAAAGCACGTCGAGCAGCTTCCGCCGGTCCTGCGCGGCTGTGGGCTTCGCGTTCACCGCCCGGATCGACATCCCCGGCACAAGGTGTTCGGTGGTCGCCCTGACGTTAGGGGTAGTTAGGCCATTGATGGTGACGTCCATCAGGCCGTTGGGTTCCTCCGTCCAGGAACCCCATATGCCGCGGGGACGGTGGTACTTGAAACTCCGCCCAACGGTCTTCACGCCGTTCGCGAGCAAGGCTGACGCGATGGTATCCCCTTCGTAGCCGGAGAAGGTTTGGCCATCGAACGTGAAGCTTATGGGCTTTTGTCGATTGATGCCGCCGCCCTGCTGTAGCCTCCAACTGGTCATGGCCGGCCTCCGTGCAGACACCGTGTTTCGTGCACGTCATGGGACAGGGTGTCCCGGCGCATGACGAAGTACTCCCCGCAGGTCAAGTGAAGCCAAACCTCACTGGTCTCACCCTTCGGGTTGCGCTTGAAGTGGAGATAGTGGGCCCAGTCGACATTCGACACGGCGGCCGCGGGCTCGGGCCTGTGCTTTCCGGATTCGAGCGCGAAATGGAATTCGGTCTCATCCCTTGGCCCGCAATATGGACACGAGAAGATATGCATGGGGCCCTCTAGTGCGCGATGCCGGCGCCGGCGGCCTCATCGATGAGGCGGCCTGCTGCGAAACGGTCCAGATCGAAAGGTCGGCTGATCGGATGGTGCTCTCCTTTCGCCATCAGATGTGCCAGCAGCCAGCCGCCGGCGGGAATGGCCTTGAAGCCCCCGGTTCCCCAGCCACAGTTCAGGTAAAGACCCCTGACTAGCGTCGGCCCGATGATCGGAGAGCTGTCGGGCACGACGTCGACGATGCCCGCCCACTGGCGCATCAGGCGGGTCTGGCCCAAGGCGGGGATCATTTCGAGTAGGCCCGAGATGATGGTTTCCTGCAAAGCCGGATTGCCCCGTTGCCGATAGGACGGAATGCGGTCCAGGCCACCGCCGATGACCAGTTCGCCCTTGTCGGACTGGCTCAGGTATGTGCCGGTGCCGAGGTAGAGCAGAACGGTGTCGAAACAGGGCTTCAAGGGCTCGGATACAAACGCCTGGAGGGCGTATGACTGGATGGGAAGCGACACGCCGGCCTTGCCCGCCAGGACCGAAGAGTGACCGGCGACCGCAACGCCGACGGTTGGGGCCTGGATACGGCCCTTCGAGGTTTCAACGCCTGCGCAGGCGCCGTTCTCTATGATGAAGTCGGCGACCTCGCAGTTCTCGATGATGTCTACGCCCAAGTTGGACGCGCCGCGGGCATAGCCCCAAGCAACCGCGTCGTGCCGGGCGACGCCTGCGCGACCCTGCCAGACACCCCCATGAGGGAGATAGCGCGCGTCAGGTCCGTCGTTGAGGATGGGAATCTTTCGGCGGACCTGCTCGGGTGTCCAAAGCTCCGCATCGACGCCGTTGATCTGCATGGCATTTGCGATGCGGTTGGCAATTTCCATCTGCGCGGGGGTGTGCGCGACGATCAACATTCCCCGCTGGCTCAACATGATGTTGAAGTTCAGTTCCTTCGATAGCCCTTCGTAGAGCCGCAGCGCGAAGTCGTAGAGCGCCACAGATTCCGGATAGAAATAGTTGGACCTGACGATGGTGGTGTTGCGCCCGGTGTTGCCGCCGCCGATGAATCCCTTCTCGATTACGGCGACGTTGGTGATGCCGTGGTTCTTGGCAAGGTAGTAGGCGGTGGCCAGGCCATGGCCCCCGCCCCCCACGACGACAGCGTCGTAGCTCGGCTTCGGCTGGGCTCGTCGCCACAGTGGTGCCCAGCCGGCGTGGCCGGTGACCCCCTCCTTGAAGAGCGTGAGCGCGGAAAAGCTTCTTGTCATCTCGACTTCTCTTCAACCGATCCGGGCACCTCGTCGGCCCACAGGCGGATCCGCCTGTGGGCCTGCGCGGTCAGTTCACGAGACGGCTGTAGCTCGGCTGGGCATCAATGAACTTCCTGTGCACTTCGAGATACGTCTCGCGGTAAATCGCATCGATCTGCTCGGGTGGCAGGAAGCCGCGCGAGAACCCGGGCACGTACTCGTCAATCGCAAGCTCGGCCGCGCGCTGCATGTGGGCGAGCAGCGCGCGCGGATCCTCGAGACCGACCGCGATGCGGGTGGTGGTGAGGAGAATTCCCGATTCCGCCAGCGCTTTGGCATCGAGTTCGGAGTGCGTCGTGAGAGCCGGGCAAAGGGCGACCGTGTTGGTCTGGCCCAGGCTGACCTGCATGCCGATCGCGGGCTCGAGCATGTCGAAAAAGCGCTTGAAGGCTTCCCGGGGAATCTCGACGCGGGAACTCTTTCCCTCCATGTTGATGGTGAAGAGACCTGCCGGAAGCTCCTGCCACATGCCCTTCTTGAACTGGGCATGGCTGGGACTTGAGGGAAGGACCGGACACGACACGTTGATGTCGGGATGCGCGTCCAGGGCCCTGGCTAGCGTGATGGTGTTGATGGCCTTCGCAACGACGCGCATTTCGAAGGTCTTCATGCCAGTCATCACCTCGAAGGCCTTGTCCGCATCGAGGAACGCGCCCTTGATGTAGTACACGTTCCAGAACATGGTCTCGTTCCAGTTGATCGTGCGCTCCTTTCCATTGGGAGCCTTCGCCGTAGTGCTGGTGCCCTTGGGAAGGAACATGTCTTCGTTCCGCCCAATGATGACGCCTGCAGTGGTCGAGCCGAAGCCGGCGAGATCCTTGGTGTACGAGTGCATGACGAAGTCCGGCCGCTCCATCGGGTCTTGACGCTTCAGGACCGGGCACAGAAGCGGCGTACCTACCGTCGAGTCGCAAATAACGGTGATGTCTTCTTCGTGGCATGCGCGCGAGATCGCGGCGACATCCAGGACGTAGCCATGCGGGTTGCAGGGGCTTTCGATGTAGCAGTAGACTTTCCGCCCTTCGGCGATGCGCTCGGCGTATTTAATCTTGCACTGGGCGATGGCCTTGGCGAAATCCCACCCTTCGAACCCGTCAACGAACATGACCGCTACGTCGAGGTTCGACGACTTGCCGTACCAGTCGTGAATCAGCTGGTAGGCGCCGCCGTAAATGTTGCGGGACACCAGCAGGATGTCGCGCGCGCCGAGCAGGTGGCTGAGGATGCCGTCGATCGCGGCCATGCCCGAGTTGAAGTTCCACGCCATGTATTGATTGGATAGTTCGCCGCATTCGACGTCGACGATATGGTTGGCGAGGGCGATTGAGGTCGGGTTCAGCAGGCGCGAGTAGATGTGATGGAGGGGTTCGCGCCCATTGAAGGCGTCTTCAACCCATTCCGAGCAGGCGAACATGTACGTCGCGGTGCGGGTGATGACGGGGTTCGCGGAGAAGAGCGCGGTGACGTTGTCGAAAAGCGGGTATGCGCCGCGGGAGATCGAGCTGCCGTCGTGGGTTGTGATCGACTGGTACGTGGCGCGCGACGGGTTCTGGTGCGTGTCCAGGATTTTCGCCAGCTGGAAGCTGATGAAACGCTTGGCATTGAACCACGCGATGCGGTTCTTCCTGTCGACCTGCGACAGGCCTTCCATCGTAGCGCGGAGGAGGTCGCCCGAGGCGCTGTTCGTCTCATAGATTCGGATCGCCAGGTTGACCAGCGAGCGGCCGAAAGGGGTGGTTGTGTCGATGCCGAAATGGCGCGCTTGTTCCTCGGCCAATTCGAGGGACGACTCGGCGTCGGTCGTATGGCGCAAGGGGCTGAGCAAGCGCATATCGGCGAGCTTGGTGTCGACCTTCGTGTTGTTGTCCATTTGAAATCTCCCGGTTAGTTGTTCCAAGCTGCTTCAGCGGAAGCCGCTATTAGTTCAGGTGCCGTTCAGTTTTTTGGCGACCGTCTTGGGGTGTCGCGCTGGATCTACTGAGAAACCGCGGTGATCGCTCAGCTCCGCATCCGAGTTCCGGCCGGGTCGTAGGCGCATCCCTCAAGGAGCCTCGCGGGAATCTTTCGGGACAGGATTTCCACGGAGAAATCGTCATGCGTTAAGGCGGCACGATCGACGTAGGCCATCGCGAGGCTCTTTTTCGTGCGAGGGCCCCAGGCGCCCGAAGTGACGAAGCCAACGAGTTGCTTGCCGGCTGAGACGGGTTCGTATCCGGAAACGTCGGCGTCCTCGGCCGCGAGTTCGAACGTCACGAGCTTGCGCGCCGGCGGCGCATCGCGGTCGCGCAAGGCCGCGTCGCGGCCGACGAAATAGCTCTTTTCGTAGTCGACGAAGCGGTCGAGGCCGCACATCGCGGGGGTATAGTTTGGCGTAAACTCGAGCGACCAGACCCCGGCACTCTTCTCGACGCGCATGGCGTTGAGCGAGCGCATCCCTATTTCCCTCAGACCATGCCCCGCGCCTGCCGCCAGCAACTTGCGCCTCAGATCCGGCATGTTCTTCGCGTCGCAGTAGACTTCGTAGCCCAGCTCTCCGGACAGCGAGATGCGCGCCAACGTGATCGGGAAATCGGTCGCGATCGTATGGACCGACAGCATCGGGATTGCTGCGTTTGACGCATCGATCCCGAGGGCTTCGGCTATGATCTGTCGCGAGGCTGGTCCGGAGAGTACGAAGCCCGGATTCTCGCGCGTCAGATTGCGGATGGCGACGTGAGACTCCGAGAGGTTCTCCTCAAACCAGCGTGTATGGAATCCTTGGAGGTAACCCGATCCCATGAGCAAGAAGCCGTTGTCGGAGAGCCTGGCGCAGGTCATGTCGCCCATCAGCCGCCCCTCCTCGTTAAGAAGGGTCGCGAGCCTGACGCGGCCGGGCTTCGGCAACTTGCCTGCGATCAACCGATCGAGAAACTTTTCGGCTTTCGAACCCGTGATCAGAAACTTTGAAAAGCTGGAGGCATCGAGGAGGCCCGCTGCATTCGCTGTCGCCTGGACTTCGGCGTTGACGAATTGCAAGGCGTTGTTGCGTCGGAACGTGTATTCTTCGTCGAAGTCCCTGGGGGCGAAATAAAGCGGGACCTCAAGCCCGAAACTCTCTGCGAAACGCGCCCCCTGCTCTTTCAAATCATCATAGACCGGAGACGTGCGACAGGGTCGCGCCGCCGGCCAGGTTTCATTCGGATAGGCGATCCGGAAGCGGCGCTCGTAGAACTGCTTGCCCTTCGCGACGCAGTAGTCCCGCGACGCAAAATCCCCGAAACGTGAAACATCCATTGCGAAGAAGACGTCGGAGCCGGGATCACCGTTGATCATCCACTGCGCCAACGTCAGGCCTATGCCGCCGCCCTGGCTGAAGCCGGCCATAACGCCGCAGGCTGCCCAGTAATTCCTGAGGCCGGGAACCGGCCCGACGAGCGGATTGCCGTCCGGCGAGAACGTGAAAGGCCCGTTGACGATCCGCTTGATACCCGCCTCAGCGACTGACGGAAAGCGGGCGAAGCCACGCACGAGGGCGTCTTCTAGCCGATCGAGCCTTGGCGGAAGCAGGTCGCTCTCGCCGTAGGTCCAAGGCGTTCCCGAAAGCGACCAAGGCGTCGCCGGCGTCTCGTAGACACCGAGCAAAACGCCATTGTGCTCCTGGCGCATGTAGAGTTCGTTGTCCAGGTCGACGGTCAGGGCGATTTCCCTGCCATGCGCCTTAAGTTCGGGGATTTCTTCAGTGATGAGGTAGTGGTGTTCAAAGGGCGTCAGTGGGAGGCTCACTCCGGCCATGGCCCCGACTTCGCGCGCCCAGAGCCCTCCCGCATTCACCACGTGTTCCGCGACGATGACCTCATTGTCCGTAATGACGTCCCAGCCGCCATCGGCACGCTGCTTCAGATCCGTAACGCGGGTTTGCTCAAGAAGCGTAGCGCCGCGGGCTCGCGCCGCTTTCACATAAGCGTGGGTGCAGCCATAGGGGTCGAGGTGGCCTTCATTGGGGTCGTAAAGAGCCCCCTTCACGCCATCGGTGTCGATCAACGGGTTGAGGGCCTTGACCTCGTCGGGCCCGATAAGGTGGGATTCAAGGCCCATCACCTTGTGTTTCGCGGCTTCGGCCCGAAGGAACTCCCATCGGGCGTCGGTCGACGCGACATTGATGCCGCCGCACATGTGCAGCCCAACGTTCTGGCCGCTCTCCTTCTCGATTTCCTTGAACAGTCCAATGCCATAGGCCTGAAGCTTGGCCATGTTGGGGTCGCCGTTCAGCGCGAAAAAGCCTGCCGCGGCATGCCAGGTCGAGCCGGCCGTCAGCACCTTTCGCTCAAGCATTATGACGTCGGTCCAGCCGAGCTTGGTGAGATGGTAGAGCACAGAGGCGCCGACAACCCCGCCCCCGATTACGACAACACGCGCAGTCCGCAAGAACGCCCCCACGAGCCAAAAACAGGATGATGAGCCATCCATACACATGTGTCTTTTCGCGGTCAATACACTTGTGTATGGTGACTCTCAAAATATCTGCTCTTTGGCGCGGAGCCTTTGCGGCTAAGGTGGTGATGTGCGTAAGGTGGGTGACGAGGAATGACCCGGACGCGGCTTGCGACGCCGGGCGCGCTTACAATTGGAAGGACTTGTTGCTATGCCCGAACGGTTTGCGATCCACCGATTGTTGGTTATGTGGCTGGCAAACGATCAGGTTGAGTGCACAAAAATCTGGTAAGGTTCGGTCTATGGATGCCCAAGCCAAGAAACAGCGAGAATCCCTGAGCCGCGAGGCTTGGGTGAAGGCAGCCTGCCGCACTCTCGTGGAACGGGGAATAGAGAACGTCAAAGTCCTCAACCTGGCTGAGGCTCTGAACGTTACGCGAGGCAGCTTCTACTGGCATTTCGAGAGCCGCGAAGACCTTTTGCAAGAACTCATCGACGTTTGGCATCGAACCAACACGTCGGCACTGATCGAGGCCGCCAACGCAAGGCCGGCCAGTCTGGGCGAATGGTATGTCAATCTGATGCGTGTCTGGCTCGATGCCACTCAATTTGACGTACAGCTCGACATCGCCATGCGTGATTGGGCCAGGAAAGACCGAGCCGTCTTCGAGCTTGCCCAGTCCGAAGACTCGGTGCGGGTCGATCGGCTCAAGCGCGCATTCGAGGCCTACGGTTGCGAGAACGAGAGGATCGCCTTCACACGCGCCCGTATTCTCTATTTCCAGCAGATGGGCTACTACATGATGGGTGTTCAGGATCCACCCGAACTGCGCGCCGGCTATCTGTCGGAGTATTGTAGTCTCTTGACGGGTGCGCAGATCGATTCCGGACGGGTCGAGCCCTTTATCAAGGAGCTCAAAGGCTTGATTGCCTGAAACGCTGTAACCACTGAGCCTGGAAGTTTCCGGCTGGCTCGGATCAGCCTAAGAACCAACCCGGCAACAACTATGGCACGATATCTGATCGGCTTGCCTCCTGAGATCGCCTCAGCCGCGCGATAGGGTCAGCGAGACTATCTGTTGCGAACTGTCGCGAAGGGCTTGGGAGCCGCCTTCTGAGGGTTGCGTAGCAGCCGGGTCAGACGCCGCATCGTCTCGACCCCAAGCAGCGGGCCTATTCCGAACACAGCCAGCGTAACAGGCCAACCGAACCTATCCGCCAGCAAGGGTGCGGCTTGAATGGTGATCGCGGTCAGCAGGAAGCCAAGTGCGGTCTGAAGGGTCATCAGGCTTCCGGCACGGTCCGCCGGGGCAGTATCGGCGACCAACGCAGAAAATAGGGCGCTGTCAGGGATGACACAAATCCCCCACAGGATGGCCAGCGTCACCGTCAGCGCCGGCGGGCCACCGAAGCTTAGGGCGGTGGCTATGGCCAGACAACCACTTAGCCCCATCGTGCCTCCTGCGACCGGCGCCTTGCCAAAGCGATCAGCCAGAGCCCCTGCTGGGACGCAGAAAACGCCCCCGAGCCCGATCGCGAAGAACGTCGCGAGCCGCGCCGTTTGGGTTGCGTCGGCCGATCCCGCCTGGGTCAAGGAAGCGGTAAGCGCCGCGCCGATCCAGGCCCAGAATGCGTATAGTTCCCACATGTGGCAGAGGTACCCGGAATAGGCCAGGCGGACGGGGCGCAACCGCCAAGCGAGCTTAAGCGTGGTCGGGTCGAAATGTGGCGCGGTGACGTGATGCGGCCCCAGGCGGGTGGCCAGGATCAGCGCAGCGGCGAGGACGGCCAGAATGCTTGCCAGCATCACCGTAGTACGCCAATCAGGTCCGCCGACAAGTGCAAGCCCGTGCGGGGCGGCAGAACCCAGCGTTAGGGCTCCAACCAGCATCCCTACTACAAGGCCGCGGCGCCGCAGCGTCCAGCCGACCGCGATCTTCATGCCGACTGGATAGACTCCGGCAAGGCACACGCCGGTCAGAGCCCGCAGTAGAATCTGCACGTCCCCGCCTGGTGGCGTAACGACAAGAAGTGCGTTCGCCAGCGCGGCCCCAAGGGCGCTGACTGCGAAGACGGCACGCGGATTGTAGCGATCCGAGGTGCCGTGGATGGCCATTGCAAGAGCGCCGATGACGAAACCTAGTTGGACCGCCGCGGATAGAAGTCCTAGTCGCCAGGCGCCGAGTTGCGCTTCACGCGTCAACTCCGGGAGGATCGCGGACGAGACGAACCATAGCGACATCGCCCCGATCTCCGCCACAAGAAGAAGACCTAGGCTGCGTCCGCGGGCTAAGCCAGGCTGCTTCGCGATCATGTGTTTCTTTCCGCCATAAAAGCATCGGCGCAGGCCCGCTTGTCCACCTTGCATTTCTTCCGGCGTTCGCTGTCACGCCATGCCAGAGGAGCGATCTAACCTTCAACAATCGGCTATCAGGATGGATTTTGCCGCCATGGCAGCTATGTCACAAGAAGAGTGTCATCCCATCTTTTCGGCCGGTGAAAGGGGCATTTTGAGCTGGTTTTCAACCAAGAGCCCTTTCCAAGGCCTGTTCGAGGTCATGGATCAGGTCTTCGGTCTCTTCGATGCCGATGGACAGCCGCAGAAGGCGTTCATGGACGGGGAAGCCCGCGCCCGATACGGTCTTGCGATGCTCGATCAGGCTTTCCACTCCGCCCAAGGAGGTGGCCGGGTAGAAGAGATGACAATACTTGGCGACATCGATAGCGTTTTGCTCGGTGCCCTTGACAATGATTGACATCATGCCGCCGAACTGGCCGTTAGTCTGACGTTTGGCAACCTCATGGCCCGGATCAGAGGGCAACCCCGGATAATAAACCGCCTCGATATGTTTGTGCCCTTCGAAATGCCGAGCAATGGCCAAAGCGTTCTTGCATGACTTTTCGACGCGGAGGAACAGCGTGCGCATCCCCCTGATTAACAGCCAAGCGTCTTGGGATTGCAGCACGGTACCCCCCAATTTGCGTACCATGTAGATTTCTTTCCAATCCTCATCCACCGTTCTGACCGACAGCACCCCGGCAGTGATGTCGGAATGCCCATTGAGGTATTTGGTTGCCGAATGAAACGAGAAGTCCGCTCCGAGATCGAGGGCTTTGGTCATGCAGGGGGGCGTGGCGGTAGCATCGACCAGTATTTTAGCTCCAGCTGCATGGGCAATTTCTGCCGCTTTGGCTATGTCTGTGACCTCCCAGTTCGGGTTGTTGGGCGTTTCGACCCAAACCAGTTTAGTTTCTCCTGGCCGAATGGCAGAAGCCAGTTCATCCAGATTTCCGGCAGTATAATAACTAACGAATAGACGCTTCTTTGCTTCATAAATCTGAATTTGAGCCAGAACCCCGTGGTACATAACCCGAGGAACCACGATGTGCGCACCAGCAGGAAGGTGTTCGATTGCAGCGGTGCAGGCCGACATACCGGAAGAAAAGAGATAAGTTCCCTCCGCGTTCTCTAGCTCGGCAATGATCTGCTCGGCGAGGCTGGTGGTTTGGTTACCGTCCCTCCGGTACCAGTAAGGTTTACGCTCTTTATATTCTTCATCTCGCGCGTAAGTTGCCGCGTGCTGGATCGCAGGCACTACAGACCCGGTGTCCGGATCTATAAAGTGCAAAGCCTGTGCAATTCGCGTGGCGAGTGAGTATTTTCGGTCGTTTTGTTTGGTCATCAGAACTGATCTCCTTGAATATAAGAGTTGTTTTTAAGTTCCTCAATGTGCATCTCGGCCCTGGGCAGCAGCGGTCAGCCCACCCATACCCGCCGGGAATATCGTTGCCCTTTGCGCATATTGCTGTGCGCGCAGAGAGGACTGCGTCAGCAACTGCGAGCAGCGCGCGTGTCGGGAAGAAAGAACAAGCAACTTCAGGTCAGCCGACACACGCGGCGCGCCGTCGTGCTTCTTTCTTAGGTATGAATTGCCACCTTGCCCCTAGGGGGCAATCAAGGTGCACGCCAAGGAGCTTGACACGGCGCCTTGTAGATCGATCTTGCCCATAGCCTGGGCGGCCAGGGAACGCCTTGTCCAACTTGTCGAGTTCATGGTTTCGGTCCGCTCCCCTAGAGCCAGCCTATCTGGCCTGGGGCCTGAGTTGATCATGGTCGAAAGGAAGCGGACATTTTCGGCAAATTTGGTTATTCTACGCTGAAAATCGCTGAGATAGGGCTAGCTAATGGCGAAAACAGTCGACCTTGATCAATTCGATCACGCGCTGCTCACCGAGGTTCAAACTGACAATCAAACGCCGGCGCGGGTCCTGGCCGAGCGCGTGGGCTTGTCTCAGAGCGCGGTACTGCGGCGTTTACGACGCCTGCGCGCCGAGCGGATCATCACGGCCGACATATCGATCGTAAACCCGGAAGTTCTAGGCATTCCCGTCACTGTCCACGTGCTTGTGCGTATCGACCGGGGCTCACGGACCTACAGCGAGTTTGCGCGCAAGCTTAAACGTCGCCCCGAGGTAAAACACGCATCCTACGTGACCGGCGGGGCCGACTTTGTCCTGCGTTTGCAGGTGGAAAGCATGGCGGCATATGCGGAATTTGCACGTGAGGTCTTCCATGAAGACGAGACGGTTTCGGAGTACCACACCTATGTCGCCATGCAGGAGCTGATCGGTCCCACTGCAAAAAGATAGGCTCCCTAGCGCTTCAATAAACGCGCCTGACGAACCTCAGGTCCCTGGCCTAATTCTCATTCGTCGGGCTGCGCAACTCTGCGGCGCTTGTCGGAAAACATTTCCCGAAACTGGCTAGCCTCCGTCATTCATGTCAAATACCAGGCCGACAGCTTCCGCGTTCTGAAAGAAATTGTGGCGGCGGGCCTTGGCCACACGATCCTGCCACTGTCTGCCTTCTATCGCGAACAGGAGGAAGGCCTGTATAAGATAACGCGCCTCGTTCAGCCGCGGATTTCGCGCCATCTCGTTATGGCTCTACCATCAAGCAGTTGCGGCAAGACTGCCCTCAGCGATCATCACATTGTTCCAATTCTATCTCATCCATGCCATGATTCATGCGGTGCCATTATGGCGACCTTAGATGTCTAATATCAATCTCGGTGTCTGGGATCGCGAGCAACACACGGCAATCTTGGAATTCTCTGCCTTTTCCGTTGCAGTAAGCACCATATCGCGGTGATCAGCCCTGCCTTCCAAGAGCCGAGTCACGCAAGTTCCACATACTCCGTTCTGGCATGACGACTCGATATGGAAACCATCTCGCCGCAGTGCTTGAAGGATGGTCTCGCCCGGGCCAACGGGAACTGCCCTTCCAGAGCGAGACGCTATCACCGTGAAGGGATCACCATTGACATCGATTTCAGCGGCGAAATGCTCACGATGGATATGTTCGGCGTCGAACCCAGCGTTCGTCGCCGCAGCGTGGAGAGAATCTATGTAGCGCTTTGGCCCGCATATGTAGATGTGGGTCCCCTCCCCCAATTCATCGACCACCTTGCCGGCATCCAGGCGCGACGCGTCCGGGCCCTCACTCAGATGAAGACGAATGCGACCGGCAAACGGCAAATCCTTGAGCTCACTGCCCCAAGGCACTCTTAGACTGTCATGTGCAGAGACGTGCCATGTGAACTCTTGCCCAAGCTGATGCAGCCGCCAGGCCATGGACAGAATAGGCGTCAACCCAATTCCGCCGGAAAACAACGCCACGGGAGAACCATCTTCAACCAATTTGAAATGGTTGCGAGGTTTGGAGATCATAATCGCCGCGCCCTCGCCAAAGCTCGAATGGATGTTGGCGGATCCTCCCCTGGACTGCGGTTCGCGCTGCACCGCAATCACATAGGCATCGGAGCGCGAGGGGCCCGTCAGCGAGTACTGCCGCACCAACGCATCATTAATGTGGACGTCTATGTGTGCGCCGGGGGACCAAACTGGAAGCGCGCCGTCATCAAGTGGCGCGATTGTGAGCGCTACTACGTCCTTGGCTACCATCTTGCAGCTCAAAATTCGTGCAGCGATCTTCGAGCTGTCTCCAGTAGGACCCCTGGCACCGCGCGCGGCACTCGTGCTGGGCAGTGACCTTCCCCTGAACGTCGCTGGCAGCGAGCCATAATTGTAGATGGTATTGTTGAGCGCGATGACTGGTCTGCCAACGACGATGCTTTCGACGCGCGGGATCATCGCCTTCAGGATGGATATCATTTCAAGCTGGGCAAGATGCTGGCCCACACACATGTGAATGCCGCTACCAAAGCCAAGATGGTGGCGTGGATTGCGTTCAATGTCGAACTTATCGGGGTTCGAAAATACTTGCTCGTCCCGGTTGGCGCTGGCGAAAACCATCATGACTCGCGCGCCTTCGGGAACAACAAATCCGGCGATTTCGACGTCCCGCGAGGTGTGCCGCACGAAGGAACGCACCGGCGATGCCATACGCACAGCTTCGTTTGCCGCCCCCCGCATCAATGCGGGGTTCTGCCGCAGCAACTGCCATTGATCCGGATTCATGCCCAGTTGATAGATGAGCTGGCTGATTGCCGAGATCGTCGTATCCAGGCTGGGATTGAGATAGTCGCGCATGGCTACGGGAGCCAAATCCGGCGCGAGCAATCCCTGGTCGACGAGATCGAACAACCGTCGCGTCCAGCTTCCGGGTTGCAGCACCTCCGGCTTCGCCTGAGTCTGGGCGAACTTGCGTTGCTCCAGGAAGGTTTCGACTGCCGTCCTGCCACGCTCGTTCTGAACACCGATTAGATCGAAAGTGGCATTTGCCCATCGGAGCATGTTGTCGCGCCCAAAGTCGGGGAGCCCAACAAGATCGCGAACAATCGTCAGCGGCAGATGTCGCGCAAAATCAACGACCGCATCGAAAGACTCCCTGGTCAAAAGACTCTCAATCAGCCCTTCCGCGGAACTTTCGATCTGGCCGCGTACACTTTCGAGCGCTCCGGGCAGCAGAGGAACTGATGTCGCACCGCGAATGGCTGCATGGCGGGCGCCGTCCGACGCAGCTGAATTTCCCTTCGTCATTTCGTTCGCGACTTCATCTGCGGCAACTCCCTTACCGCTGATGAAGGTCTCGTGGTCCCTGACAGCGGCTGCCACCGCCGAGTGGTGCGTCAAGGCAAAGTTCTGGTGCTGTGGAAGCCACACAACAGGACCCAACGCGCGCATCCTGGCATAGTGGGGCCAGGGGTCCGCAATGAACTCGTCTGAATAAAAGTCTTCGCGGTATTCCGGGATGGGGTTCACGCGAATCTCCCTCTTTCTCAAGCCAATCGTGCTCAGGTGTGCATATATCTGCTTGTTTCCCGACCTGGCCGGATGGCGCACACGTCTCCGTCCGATCAGGTTTCCAAACTGCGCAGCGCTGGCCTAGGACCGGACTAGCACGCGATCCGGGTCGTACATGGGCATCGAAACCACCTCGGCGCTCAATCCTGGATGCTCGGCAAGCTTGAGTTCTGTGCCGGGCTTCGATGCTCGAGCAGCCACTCCGACCATTGACATGGTCTTTCCACCAAGTTGCGACGAAGGCACGGCGACCAAGATTTCCTCGCCCGGCATGAGTGAACTGCTTCAGCACGATCGTCACAACTTGTTTGCGGACGTCGTCCTTCAATATTTGCCTGAGAGCAGTTCGCCTGCCCCGGGCGACGCGGCCTGCAGTCCGAGCCGCGACATCAGTTGATAGCCGGTACAGATGGAGGCGCTGACGACTGGAAGCCCCAATGCTTTCTGGAGATCGTCGATCACCGGCAGGGAAGGCATTTGCACGCAGGCCGACGCGACGAACGCGTCGATCCCCGCAGTGTCGACCTTCTTGTAGATATCAAGCAACCTGTCCGGGTCGTGCCTGCCGACCTCGATGTTGTCGGGGATTTCGAGCGCGATGAAGTCCTTCACCTCAATTCCCTCATGCTCGACATAGTCGACCACCAGTTGGGTAAGCGGCTTCATGTATGGGCATATGATCGCAATCTTCTTCGCGCCAAGCACCTTGAGGCCATCGACAAGAGCGCCGGCGCTGGTGACCACGGGAGCGGGCGCGCCGTTTTCCACAGTGCGCTTATGGAGACGGGCTTCCGAGGTGCGGTGATAACCCTTTCCCATGCTCATGATCGCCACAAGACAGGCGTAACCGAGGACGTCGACACGAGCATCGGAAAGCTCGATCGCGCAGCGGTCACTGTCGCGATCCATGGCCTCGCGCTCCTCCTTGACGACCTTCTTCATCCGCATCCGGCTGGAGTGGAAGCTGAAGCGTTCCGGCAGGAACACCTCGCGGGTACGGAAAATAGCGGGGATTTCCGTCTCCATCGTGGTGTTGGAGGAAGGCACAATCTGCCCGATCCGATAGGTCTTCGGCATCGTCATCCGTCCGTCTGGTTGTTGAATTGCTGATGTCGGCCGGCTCAGGCCTGGTGGCCGGCCAACTGTCCCGCTTCCGTCGCGCCGGCATCGTCACTATCGGACGCCTGCGTCCGTTCGATCAGCGATATCGGCTCCAGCCTGCGCCTGTTCACTTTCAGGTCGAAAACGTCGAAGCGATTGTAGTGCCCAACAATGTCGTGCATCTGCTTCGGCTGGATGCAGCGTGCGAGATCGATCTCGGCATAGACGATGCCCTCTTCATCGATCAGAGGCTTGCCGACCAAGCGTCCGTCGGGACCAATTACGCCGGAGAAGGCGCTGGACTTGCGCTGCAGGCGCGCCCGCGCATCCGGGACGACACCTTCCATTGCCTTTATGATTTCCTCAGAGACGGTCGAACAGGACACGATGGTGAAGAGCTTGCCTTCGAAGGAGTGGGCGATCGCGCGCAGCTTGATGGCTTCGGCCATGTCGTAGTCGGGCGGCGCGACGGGCAGCGAGATGTAGCTGGCGACGTGGACCAGCTCGCCTTGAGCGAGAAGGGTAAAGCGCGCGAGCGTGTTGGTGTTCTCGCCACAGGCAAGCGCGCCGAGCGGCCCGACAGCCGTGTCGTGGACTTTAAGCCCCGCCCCGTCGCCCGGCGCCCAGGTCAGCTTCTCGGCCCAGGTCGGCATCAATTTGCGGTGCTTGCCAAGCAAGGAGCCGTCGGGTCCGATGGTCAGGAGCGTATTGTAGAGCGTTCCGATCGAACGCGTGCTGCGCTCATTGATGCCGATCACGACATGGATGCCGGCTTCGCGCGCCGCGCCGCGCAGGATATCGACCTCTGGGCCGGGTTCGGTGATGGCCGCGCGGGCGAGCTTGTCGAACCAGGCGCCGCCCGTGACCGGATCGGCGATCCAGCTCCAGTATGGATAGGCCGGGACGAACACTTCGGGGAAAGCGATGAGATCGGCGCCGTTGGCCCTGGCCTCGCGGATCAGGCCGATCGCCTTCTCGATTGTCGCCGGCGTGTCGAGAAAGACGGGCGAGGCCTGCACGGCCGCGGCGACGAATTTAGGAAGCTTCAGCACGACAGTTCTCCTCTGGTGTCGCGTCCACAACCGGATGCCGCAGCGTGCCGATCCCTTCGACACACGCCACGACCACGTCGCCTGGCCACATCCATTCCTGCGGGTTGCGCCCAGCGCCGACGCCTTCCGGCGTACCGCTGGCGATGATGTCACCCGGTTCGAGGGTGATCCCCGACGAGATGTCTGCGATCAGGTGGTCAACCTTGAACAGCATGTGGCGCGTGTTAGAGCGCTGTTTCTCGACCCCGTTCACCGTCAGCCACAGGTCGAGCACCTGCGGGTCGGGGATCTCGTCGGCCGTCACGATGCATGGCCCGAAGGGCGCGTAGGTGTCCTGTCCCTTGGAGAAAATCCATTGCCCAGCGCGGCGGTTGTCGCGCGCCGAAACGTCGATCATCACCGAGTAGCCGAAGACGTGGCTGAGCGCGTCTTGCTTGCGAGCGCGACGCGCGGTCGTACCGATGATCACCGCGAGCTCCACCTCCCAATCGAGCTGCTGCGTGATCTTTTTGTTGTGCTCGATGGCGTCGCCCGGCCCAATCACCGTGGTCGGTGGTTTCGAGAAGACTACCGGCTGCTTCGGCAGGTCTTTCGACGTGTCGAGCGACTTCGCGCTTTCAGCGACATGCTCGACGAAGTTGAGGCCGATGCCGAAGATGTTCTTGCGTGGCCGGGGGATGGGAGCCAAGAGCTTCACATTGCCTATCGCGGTGGCCGTGCCGGCCGGGAAGCGCCCGGCAGCGCTGCCGAGGCAATCGCGCAGCGTGTCCAGCCCGGCGCGCCCGGCATCGATCAGGCCGAGCATGGTGTCGGGCAGGACCTTGTCCTGCGCCGCGGCAAGCGCTCCGACGTTCACCACGAGATCGTCCACGACAACGCCGAGCCTTGCCGCCGCCTCGACCGAAGCGCGATAGGTCACAAATTTCATGATCGTCCCTTCAAAGAAGCGGCTGCATGCCGCCATTGTCGCCGAATGCCTGCTCCCGGTAGAGCCCAAGCGCGCGCATCACCGGCAGGTCTGACAAGCAAAACAGGCAGGCATCGTCGCGATCCGAGCCGTTGACATGCTCGTGCCAGGCCCAGGACGGCACGCAGAAGATGTCATGTTCCTGCCAGTCGTGGCGCTGGCCGTTGATGATCGAATGGCCGCTGCCCTTGGCCACGTGGTAGAGACTGCTGCCGGTATGTCGGTGCGCCTTGGTGTGCTCGCCGGCCCGCAACATCTGCATCGACGCGCCAAGCGTCTGCATGACTGGACCGTTGGTGACGGGGTTCACATATTCCATCAGCACGCCGTCGAAGGGCGAGCCTTCCGTGCAGCCGGCATATTTCAGCAGCGACTCATAGGTTGGCGCCCATTCGTATTTGAACATCGGGCTGTAGCCCGCCGCCCACGCCTCGCCCATGGGCTTCAGCCCCGGGTTTCCCCAAGTCTTCGTCATGTCGTCGACCGTGTAGCCGACGGCTTGGCTCAGATCCGGATGCACCTCGTAGAAATTGGCTTCCATCGCGTTGACGAAAGGAATGTCCAGGCCGTCCTGCCAGATGCAAGGTGAACCATTGGCCTCCACGCCATGTTCGTGCCAGGTGCCGTTTGGCGTCAGCACGAAGTCGTTGGCGCCGAGCGTCATCTTGTGTCCGTCGACGACCGTGTAGGCGCCGGAGCCCTCGATGATGAAGCGGATCGCCGAGGCCGAGTGACGATGGGCTGACGCGACCTCGCCGGGATTCATCACCTGAAGCCCGCCAAAGATCCAGCCGACCGCCGCGGCGACGTCAGTGCGCCCCGGATTGTTCAGGTAGACAACGCGCCGCCCGGCCTTCTCCGGCGTCACCAGATCGACCGAGCGCAGCACATGCGCGCGCAGGTCGCGATAGCACCAAACCACCGGGACGGACTGTGACTTCGGCTGCCAGGGCTCGATCTTATTGGCGACGGTCCAGAGCGCGCCTGCCTTGTGGCGCTCCAGCTCGTCATAATAGGCAAGAAGCTCCGGCGTATCCTCGACGTTTGCCCGCCCGACCATGTCCTCGCGATGGTTTTCCCGTGCCATGGGACCTCCTGTTTGTGGGCTGTTAACCTAGCATGGCGCGCCTTATTTTCGAACGCAACAGATATTTTCGAAAATAATAGAATTGCCGACAAGCACCTCCCTAGGGTAATCCTTGCTCCTGGAGGATGAGAATGACTCTTGCCGAGAAAGCGTATAACGCGCTGCGTCACGATATCATCAGGGGTGAGTTTGTGCAGGGAGGCCCCCTGCGTCTTGCTGACCTCGCGGCACGCTACGGGATGGGGTTTTCGCCACTCCGCGAAGCGTTGAACCGACTGCAAGCTGAACGACTGGTGACGGCGGAATCGCTTCGGGGTTTCCGCGTGGCGTCATTGTCGCTGGACGAACTGCACGATTCTATGTCGTCACGCATTCTCATCGAAAAGACGGCGCTGCGCGCAGCGATCCGCTTTGGCGACGACGAGTGGGCAGCGGGAATCGTATCTGCCCTCTACGCGCTCAATATTCAGGCTGGCCGCATCGGTGCGGATGCAGACATCTGGACCCTTGAGGCGCGACACTACGCGTTCCATAGGGCCTTGCTAGCGGCATGCAGATCGCCATGGATGTTGGAATTTTTCGAACGCCTTTACGCCGCCACCGAGCGCTACCGCATCCCAGTTCTCCTCGCCGCGTCGCACCCCGCGGGCCGAGACTTACAGGCTGAGCATGGGATGCTCGGACAGGCGGTTCTCGATCGAGATGCCGACAAGGCGACGGCTCTCCTTGAGGAACATTACCGCAAGACCGTCAATTATTTGGCCCAAGCTATGAATACTCCTGACCTAGCCCCTAACGAGTCCCTGGATGCCGACCTCTGCGTCTAAAACATCGGCCACCGGACTCAAGCTGAACTTGCCTTGCGCCAAGCAGGCGTAGAGCGCCACGTCATCAACTGTCGCGGTCGTTGAAGGCGAAACCGACTGCTGCGACGCCAATTAAGCAAGCGAGCGTCCAGAGGATGCGTGGCCGACGCCGTGCCCACCCACTTCCATCATCTTCACGGCCGGCGTCAGCAGCAGCCTGGGCGACGTGGAGACAAGCTGTCGGAGAGCCAAAACGCCGGGCAGACGACATTGTTCTAATGGCCGACCCCAAAACAATAATCCGGGAGATGCCGGGACCCGCCCGTCACTTCTTGGAACCCTCCGGCTTTTCGGTCACTGGGAGACGCCCACGGCTCAGTAGCAGCTCCTTGGCCTTGGGCGAGCGGCGGCTCCATGCAAGTCTCAGTTGGAAGCCGCGGTTGTTATCGACGATCATCTGCGGTCCGCGAGTGGCCGCGGCATCGAGAAGGTCAGCGAATCTTTGCAGCGCATCAGCAACCGGCCAAGCGTTCGACTCGGCTTCAGCCCGCTTCGGTCCTCGCTCGTTTTCAGGACGCTTGCCCATGTCGAATCCTTTCTGCTCACTCTGACGCCGCTTAACGATTTGCCGGTGCTTTCTGCATATTTTCGCGCCGCACCGTCCAGCCACTATAGTAATCGGATCCGACCGTTGAGCCCACATGTGAAAATGTTCGCATTGGACACGAACGTGGCTAGCGAGCTTTCCCGAAAGCGGCCACATCCGATCGTGGCCAGATGGGTGACGGAAAACGACATACCGCTTGCGATCCCGTTTGCTTGTGTAATCGAAATTCAACGGGGCATCACGATGCTCCAGCAGAGGAACGTCACGAGGTCCCTTGAACTGCAGGCTTGGCTGGAGCGGCTCCTGAAGTCGGATATCTCTTTCCTGCCCATGGACGAAGACACCTCCAAGCTCTACGCCCGCATGACGCTAGTTCCCGGCCTCAAGGACTTATGGACGCAATCCCCACAGGCCAAAGCTGCGAAAATAAACCAGGACCTTGCGATTGCCGCGTCTGCAATCGTGCACCGAGCTGTCGTGGCCTCGATGAATACCAAGGATTTCCTCCGGATCGACCGGCACTTCCCCCTGCCTGGACTTTTCGACCCCGCCTCGAACCAGTGGAGCGTCCTGCCGAAAGGCGGGCGGCGGCGACCAAAGGTGACGGCCGCCGGGCGGGCGTCGGTAGCACGCCCGCACCACGAGGCGAGCGCCCCGCCATCACTCTTTCGAGGCACCCTTTGAGGGCTTCGCTCCCACGGCGAACTCCAACGCAGGCACGACGTCCTTGACGAGCCAATCGCCCAACCCGCTGGCGTCAGGCCAGTCATCGCGGCCTCCGAGAGTATAAAGGATGAGCGTGACCTTTCTCCACTTACTCTCGTGGGGGAAGATCGCTGGAAACAATCGCCAGGTTTCGCTGCCCTCGGGGTTTGGTACGACGAAAAGCGCCAGATTCTGCAGTTCGCTGTTGGCCCTGCGTGCAGAATGCTCCACTTTCGCCGCGAGTGCTCCCTTCGACACCTTCTTGCCAGCGAAATGTGGTTCAAGGGCCGCCTGGATGTCCTCGAGAATCCACCGAAGCCGGTCGGTGAGGACGAGCACTCCGCTTTCGGCCTTCGCCCGAGCCAAGGTTTTCAACCCGTTGGCGCCGCCGACATCGGCCGGGTCCGGCTGCGCGGTGTGCGTTTCGCCGGAAACCAGGACTTTGAATTCGCGAACGGTCGGCCGCTTGCCGGCCTTGAGATCTTTCACCACCGACGAGACCGTTTCGCTTTCCGCCGTAGCCAGTACATACATGGCCGCGGCAGGCACGCTGCAGTCGACCAAAATTTTTCGGTGGGCCCGCAAGTGGCTGTGTACGGCAATGTAATTGGCCGCCCCTCGCCTTGTGAGCCGGCACGCTTGCTTTGACCAACTGTCGAAAGCCTCCTGGCTCGGCGACTTGCCACGCACCTTCGCAAGCATCTCACCGCAGGTGAAAACTTCTTCGGTGCGCTTCCGGCCGAGCGAAGCGAAAAGCTCGCGCGCCTCCTCGAACGAGGCCACGGCGGATGGGGAGATCCCAAGTCCAGCGTAGTCGATCGAGTGGCCGTTGTCGTTCGCCGAGCCAGACTGACGGCTGTTGCGGGTCCCCTTGCCGGGCGCGACGACGTCGTTCGGCGACGCGACTTGCTCCAGATTCTGCGCGGAGACGCTCAAATTTTTCGAACTATCCATCAATATAATCCCCCAGTTAGACTTCGATCAACAATGCAATTGCGAACAGTGACTTAAGTCATATTCATTTATGGATGCTCGACAATGTCGGGAAATGTTTTCCCATTTCCGCAACCTCTCAGAAGGGATTCCGGGACGGATGGCTTCTCGTTGCCCTGCGCGACCGATGCATCGATGCCTACGAGCGCTCGCACTTCGTCGGCCATCAGCTTCTTTCGCTCGCATAGCGAATCTGCGATTTTGGCCAACTCGGTTCGCTTTGACTCGACCAGCGCTTTGGCGTGTGCGAACTCGGCGGCGAGGACTCGTTCGACCCGCTTTCTTAGATCGGCGTCCATGTGCAGCGTGACGAGCAGCTCCTCGTCCGACGTGCCCGACAAGTATGTCAGCCCGCTGCCCAACCCGTACGCGGCTTCGAGCCTCAGCGCCACCATCGTCGCCTCGTGCAGGTCGGATCCCCTCCTGCCGCCTGAGCCTGCGGCTCTCTGTCCGAGCATCACCTCTTCGGCCGCCATCCCGGCAAGTCCGGTCGCGATCAAGTCGAGGAACTCGCACGCCGTTCTTTCCGACAGGCATGGGCGGTCGAACCTGGCGCCTCCGCCCCATTGTTCGACGCCTTGCGACGGATCGAAGGCATCCTTGATCTCCACATAAACGAATGCGCCAATCCCAAGCTCGAGTCCCACGAGCGTGTGGCCTGCTTCATGAATTGCGGCACGCCGCAACACCGCCTCCGGCATAGTCACGATTTCAGGGAGTTGTGACTGGATATCGGCGAGGCTGATTTCGCGCCTGGCACGGCGCGCGCGCCGGCGGGCGTCGCGGACCACTTGTTCAAGTCGAGCCCCGGTCCATCCTTCCGTCCGGTCTGCAATGAGGGCGCGGTCAGCTTCTTCCAGGCTGCCTGCGAGATGAAATCGAAGGATCCCTCTGCGGGCCTCGGCATCCGGCAACGGGATGCGGATATGCCTGTCCAGGCGTCCAGGCCGTTTGATGGCCGCGTCGATCATGTCGGGAAAGTTCGTCGCTCCAACGACAACCACGCCATCCCTGCCCGCCGCGCCGTCCATGCATTCGAGGAGGCCGTTGACCACTTCGCGGCAATAGTGGACGTGGTCGCCCGTGAACTTGGTTCGGTCTCCCATGGAATCGATTTCATCGATAAACATGATTGCGGGAGCGTTCTTCTTGGCATCGTCGAACGCCTTCCGCATTGCCTTCAAGAGATCTCCGAGATGGCCGCAAGCCTGCCACTGAGCCAGGGATCCGAGTACAAGGTGAACGCCGCACGTGCGCGCCAGGGCCTTCGCGAACATGGTCTTCCCGCATCCAGGTGGCCCCGAGAGCAGAACGCCCTTGTCTACGTCGGCCCATCGAATCTTTCCTGCCAGCCAGTCGGACAGGTCGATGGCAAGCTCCTTGCCCCATTCAGCGGCTTCGCCCATCCCGGCGAGATCGTCCAGCGACGGCTGCGCGTTATCGAGCACGGGTTGGACCATCGTTGTCGGGCGTGCGGCACCCTTGAGCATTTCCAGCGTCTTCTTGATCGGGCGCCCCTTGCGCAAAGCTGCCGCCACCTCTTTCAGTGGCGCCGCGGCAATTGCTTCAGCTTGCTCTGCAGTCAAATACATATCGCAGCAAACCTTTGCGGCCGCGAGCACATGGCGAGGGTCCAGCGGTTCAATATCGAGGACAGCGTCGGCGAACCTTTCGAAGTCCTCGGACACGAGATCGCGCGCCTGCGTCACCACGACCAAGCGATCCTTCCCAATGGACTCCTCGAGGATGTCGAAGCTCCCGGTGCGCTTGCCGTGGATTGTCTTCAATGCGATGACGTCGGCGCGGTCGCGGTTCACACCGTGTCCGCCGACAAGGTATTCCCCGTATGTCAGAAGCCTGGAGGCGTCTTCGTAGAATTCGATGCCATGGCCTGGAGGCACGACAAGTACGAAAATTCCGGTGCCTCCCAGTAGGAACGTCCGCTGCCCGCGTAAGGCGCGCATAACGCCGCAGAGCGCGAGGAAGCGTGCAGGTTTGGAAATGAGCTTGGCACGCAGTCGTGGTGACAAATTTTTCATGGATGGGTTCCGATGAATGGGGTGGTGAGCGATAGATTGGATGTCGAGGGGTAGTTTCAGTCGCGCCGGCGGCGCACGGCCGTCTCCGGTCCTATCCTTGCCTCGTCGAGCTCGACCTCGATGAAGCGCTGGAGTACGAGGCAAGCCAGTCCCGCTACGGGCCGGGTTTCCCGGAAGGCGGCAAGGCATTCGGCGACGGTGAGCGATCCTGCTTCATCGAGCGCGCCCAACAGCCGAATGCGGTCGCCCAGGGGACATTCCCACCTGGCGTATCTCAGGAGATCCTTCGCGTTGGCGAGGCGAAATCCATCCCGGATCAAAGCCTTCGGCCATACCTCGTAGTCGCAGCCACGGTCTTGGGCAGCATCTTCAAGCCAAGGATGTCCCGGCCCCTGCCCTGCGTCCACAAGCGTGTGCCGCCGCCCCCGCCTGACAAGGAAGTCTGGAATGTGCGTGTGCTCGCCCGAAGACAACGTTGCCGGGAGGCAGGACCAGGCGTCGACGTCTCCGTCGACGTCGAGAAGGCAGCCGAGGTCGCGCGCCAGTTGCGTCCGGAAGGATGGCAGGCCCTGGCAGCGGACCGTCCCCCTGGGCAGGAAGGTGTTTGAGTGCGCGCTGCCGCGCACGGCTTCGAGGACTTCGTTCGGCTGGTATGTAAGGCTGGTCACTGCTGCACCCGCGGACACGTTCAGACTTGCCCGCAGAGTGCGGGCTCGGAACGGTCAGCGTATGAGGTGCGCGGTTTTCATGATGGGAACGAATAGTGAACATCGGAAAGGGAGTCAATATGCTTTTTCTACCCGATTTCCCGGATACCGAAGCGCAGGATATCCCGCCGCTGACCTCAGCCTTTCCGCATATGCAGCTAGATCAGCGCTTCCATCAATGCATCTTGCACATCACGCGAGGTTCGTGGACGTAACTTGATCACAAGGAATCACGTGGGGTGAGTATGGGCTGCCTTCCTGCGCATGGTCGCATCGACTGCACCGAATGTTTCAGGGGCGAAATCGTGCATTTCGATCGGACCAAACGGGACGATCGCGACTGGCGGATAACAGCTAATCCATTGGCCTGGGGCAATCCGAACGCGCCAATCATCATTCTCGGCTTCTCCAAAGGACAGACTCAAGCGGGAGACCTTGCCAGAACGCCCCATGACCAGATTGCCTACAAGGGCAACCGTCCCAACGTTGGCCGCATTCTGGCGCATGTGGGGCTCGTGAAGGTGGGTACGCGCGAATCCCAGGCAGCCGCCATCGACCGGATGATCGCCGACAGAAATGGTCTCTTCCATTTCGGCTCACTCATCAGGTGCAGCGTCGAGCGCTATGACCGGGCAAAAGGTGAATGGAAAGGTTCAGGCGGCGGAATGCTGGACAGATTCGTTGGGATGCCGTTTGGCGCGGAAATCGCCGGGAATTGCGTGTCCAAGCATCTCGTAAATTTGCCAAAAGCGAGCAAACTCATCGTGATGTTCGGCATGGGATCGAACCAGAACTACGTGAGGGAAGCGCGCAGCCTGATGTCACAGGCTCGCGGCAATCGCATGCGGGAGATCAGCCAGGTGGCCTACGAGGACGATCATGTGACCGTCGTGCATGTGGAGCACTTCGCCTCGCAGGGCGACCTGATTCCCCAGTGGCTCGGAGAAGGGAAGCACCAGGATCACCCGCGAAGCGAATTCGGCCGTCTTGCTCGGCATGCGGTAAACCACGCGATTGAGCGGTTCGCCTAAGGTTCTTACCAGCCAAAGATCTCGGAGTACCGTCGCGATCGATGCGCCGTCACCAGTTGGTCGCTTATCCTCTTGTGTCGTGGATCGCCGCTCTTGGAGAGAGCCAGAGCTTGCCCGAGCGCTGCCTCAGCCTCGGCATACCGCGACGCAAGTATGAGCTCCGTTCCCTTGAGAAACCAACAACGGCTTTCCTGCGTGTAGACAATCGCACAACCCTGCCCCAGCAAGAGCGCCAATTGCAGGTCGTGATCGTTGTAGTACGCGATCAAATCTTCCAGCGTGTCAAAGTCGCAGCTTTGGACAATTGCAAGGGCGGTCTCGCTAAGCTTGTCCTGGTTGTCGGCGCTTTCCGCGGCGGCGGCGTCTTGACCCATGCTCCAGCACTCAGCGGCGCTCAAAGGCACATTGACGAAGCTGCCGTATGCGGCGCTGGGTTGCAATGAGGAGAAAACGGCGACGGCGAGTAGGGCTGCGGCAGCCAAGCGGTCGAGCGCGCTTGCGCCTTCTTTGAGCCTGCCAATGCGGGACGCTACCCCATGAGCCGCTTTCCCAGTTGCCCTGCTGCCTTCTTGCCTGCGTGCATCGCCCCCTCCATCAGGGAATGTTCCGTCGTCTTGGAGAAGCAGGCGTATAGGAACCCGCCGAGCGTGCAGGTGCCGCACCAGCCTGAGGCGAGGCTCAGCGCGTCCCCGAAGATGACGGCCGAGCCGAGCATCGCCATCTTCAACAGCCAGTAGAACAGCGCCGTTATAGCTAGCCCGATCAGTGCCCCCAAGGGGCCAGGGCCTCCACCCGTGTTGTTCCCCATATACATAACGCAGAACAGCGGAATCAATACGATAACGATCAATATGAACTCGAACGTGCTTGCTTCGAAAAAGGCGGAAATGGGTATGATAATCGGAGAGAGGCCAACAAAAACGATCCAAAGCAACATATAGACGAAATACATAATCTTGTTCAGGGCAAACAAAGGAAGGACAAATCCGAGCGTATCGTCGATCTTAAAGAACGCCCACTCGTGTGCGTCGTGAAGGTATGCGAACAAGCTCAGCGGATTGATGTTCTCCACCGCATCGTAAAAATCCTCCTGAAACCCGAGCGCCGCGGCTAGCGCTTCCTTGCTAGCTAGGTGCTCGATCGCCAGGGAGATCGGCAATCCAAAAACCAGGAACGTTACGATCGTGATCGACAGCTTCTTGAGGCCGGAGATCAAACGCGAACTTTTACGTGCCGCGCTTTCGATCTCGGGTGCACCGCCCGGTGTAGGCTCTGGGCCACTTGCCTGACCGTCTACCATGCATCCACCCGTCGCTTGCCGCGAACTGGCTTATCGAGATGCTAGCGCGCCCGCTCCACGGCGGCTTCGGTGTCTCCCCACGCTGGGACCGTAACATAGTACCGGAAGACTTCCCATCTGAACTTTAGGAATTGCTAACATAAAGATGTGAGGGAAGCTCCCGCTGACAAGGAGATAGTCCGCGTCCCTGCCCCGTCCTTCCGAACGGGGACAATTTTACACGTAGAGCAACGTCGGCTAGCGTGTGATGG
Organism: Mesorhizobium sp.; assembly: GCF_024509055.1. GTDB lineage: Bacteria > Pseudomonadota > Alphaproteobacteria > Rhizobiales > Rhizobiaceae > Mesorhizobium. The sequence continues at coordinate 40,261 of NZ_JANINM010000444.1, forward strand.
GGTGAGATATCCGGGGGACGGCAGTGGCACTTGAACTTGTTCCGTGTCCAGCCTGTGGGCGATTTCTGTCGCCGGAGGCGGATTCTTGCCCGGGCTGTGCCCATCCTATGCCGGAGAACAATACGGACAAAGTCCGAGCCACATCGGATTTGCATGGCGGCCTACAGGTAGTGAAAGGGCCGCCGTTTGTTCGCGTAAGCCTATTTTGGAGAGGGCTTGGTTTTCTTTGTGCCGCGCCTGCTTTGTATCTCATTCCATATGCCGGCATCCCTCTAGCCTTACTTTCTGCGCTTGCTGCAGCTGTATTTTTGCTTGGTAAGCATTATGTGGCCGAATGCCCTAGTTGCGGCAACTCCGTGGAAATCATTGCGGGAACAAAAAAGCAAAAATGCAATGGGTGTGGGCATGGCCTGGAATTCCAGTCACCCGTTGCCCCCGGCGATCTCGGTGAGAGAATGCCAACTCCTCCTGTATCCGTTCCAGTGGCTCTCCCTTGCCCGACATGCGGCAACAAGGTCTGGACCAAATCTGACGTTTGCCCTCATTGCGCTCAACCACTTCGAAAAGGGTGGATAGAACAATCTCAGCGATCGGAAGATTGGTTAGAAATACGAGGGGTACTGGTCAAAACGTCAATTTTCTTAATTCTTATGTTAATCGTAGTGACATGGTATCTATCGATAGATAAGGAGGCGATGAAGCGAGATCTAGATGAGGCCGGCATCCGCAGGAAGGTTGGTGAAATAGTCGATGGCGTCAAAGAAGATTGGTGCAAGGATAATCCGTGGGATAAAGAATGTTAGGCAATTCGATTGATGGCTTATCCCGTCAGATCCGCAATTCGAGTGCGGCAAGAATTTCGATCTTCTCGGCCTCGCTCGTAAGATAGATCTTCGGGCTGCCGTCGGCCATGTCTCTTTTGCTCCCTTGAAATGTGAACTCAGCAAAGGTCGGGCACCAATTGGCAGAGACGTCAACGGCCCTTGTCGCTGGCCGCCCCGATCGCTCGGCAATGGAGGTTTGGTATTAACGCACCTCACTTTGCTGAGGCGCCGTTAACCAAGCTCGCAAAAAGACAGGCTTGGCCACCTGAAAGCGTTGACAGCTGCTCCCGCAAAGCTATATCCGCCACCCACTCGCGGCCCACCAGGTCCGCCCATGAGGTAGGTCACTATGACGATGAACATATCGATAGCTGTGCGGAAGGTCCGCGAAGCTCAGGGCTGATGCCCCGGTATGTTTTGCCGGGCGTCAAGTCCGGCTTTTCGGTCCCTTCACTATCGAGCGACGGCGAGGCGGTCAAACCGCGGCTTCGCGCGTGAGGACTCCGCGACTTGACGGTCGCGTAGCCCCACCGCTGCCCGTTTTGGTTCGCCCTTCCATCGGCTTGCGGGCGCCCGCCGTCCGCCGGCATGCGCACGCCGACAAGAAAGGGAAACTGAAATGCGTACTCATAACCTGCTCCTCGCCGAAGCCCTGAACAACTTTTCCAACGGATTCCAGACCGGGGACGCGCCTGTCATTGTCCATCGGTTGACGAGCGTCCGTACTTCGGCCGGGGGCTTGTCCATACCGATGACCCTTCACGTGACTGGGGCCAGGACGCCCCTGCCCTGGACATTGAGGAAGGCTTCGCTGACCGCGACCCGCAGCCCAAGAAGCGCAACTCCAAGGTCGGCTCTGTCCTCGATCCATTCCGCTTGCGGAAGATCCGGTACGAGAGCGAACTCGAGGAATCGGCAGCGTATTTCTTTATCGCGCAATGCCAAACGCGGGAGCTGCGCGAGCAACAGAAGGTGCAATATGTCCTTCGTGGGACGAAGCACAATCACTGGATCGACTTCATTAAGCGGGAAGCCGGCCGCCGGGTCGCATATTTCGTAAAATACCAGGAAGATGTCGATCGAGATCTGCGCGAAATGATCCAGCTGGTATGCGACCAGGTCGGAGACCGTGTCGCAGACGAGTTCCGGCTGTTCACCCAGCACTGTGTGACCCGAACGCAGATCGAGAACGCCATGGATATCGTGGACTGTGGAGGCGACTACGACTTCAAGGGCCAGTCGATCGTGGAGGCAACTTTGCTGAGGCTGCCCTCCCAGGTTGCGCTCGGCGAGATCGCCGAAGCAAGCGGACTCGCCAATCGCGGTTTTCGGGCTGCCGTCACGTTGATCCAGAAGGGACTTCTGGTTGTCCCCAAGAACGTCCGGCTCGGCGATCAAGCAATCCTTGTGAACCGCAGCGCCAACGGCGGGCGCCGTTAATCTATTCATCACGGAAAGTTGATAGGCAAAAAAGAAAATAATAAAGGGGGGACGGCGTGAAAGTAATGATTCCGCTCTCGGCAAAAGCTGCCGAGAGAGCCCACTTGTTTGGCCGCCATGATCGGCTTCTCATCGACGGCCAGTCTTTCAGGGTCGAAAAAAAGGTCAAGGACACGCACGTGCTGCAGCCAGTCACGGGCGACCTGATCATGGAAGATTACTTCGTCGCAAAGACCGACAAGGAGATCAACGCGCTGCTCCGGTCGGACCGGGTCCGCATCGACGAAGGCTACTACTCGAAGGCATTGACCATCCTGCGCGTGCGCTACGACGATTCCAACCTGGTCGACCTGTCGGAAGATGAACTGAGGACGCTTGCGTGGAAGAAGGAGTGGTGCGTCCGCTTTCTGGACGCCGCTGCGAACGTGCAAGGGTCCTGGCGCCCCCGCCGCGTCATCGATGACTTCGCACGGTTCGTCGAAGAGAACCGCGACCGCATGGATCGCTGGTACCTCGACACGTTCGGAGAGCGCAGGCGCCCCGGGCGAACGTTCCAGGGCGAAGTTCGCAAGGCATTCGACTATCCGAGTCCTTCCGGCCTGAAGAAATGGGTGACGCGGTACATCCAAGGAAACTGCAAGATGTCGAGCCTGAGCCCCCAATACTCGGCTTGCGGCAACCGCAACCAGCTCGACCCTCGCGCCGCGGAGGTCATCGCGCTCGAGGTCAGGAAATTCGCCAGCCTGCTGCAGCCCAGGATGGCTGACGTCTGCGAGAACGTGGACCTTGCCCTATACGAAATGAACAAGAAGCTGCCCAAGGATCGGCAGGTGTATGCGAGCCACAACGCCGTCCGGCGCAGGATCCACCAGCTCGACCCCTTCATGCTGGACGCCGGCCGCAAAGGACTCGACTACGCTTTCCGGAAGTATGCGCCCGTCGGTAAGGGATTGCAGGTCACGCAGGCTTTGGGCCGCGTCGAGATGGACGACTGGGAGGTCGACCTCTTCACGCTCGTCGCCAAGTCAAAATACTGGAAATCCTTGGCGCCTAAGCAACGCGCCGCCGTGCCGCGCATCCGGACTACCTTCACGGCTGCGATCGACTGCGCGTCCCGAGCCATCGTTGGCTTCAATCTGACCTTCGGTCCTCCCTCAACCGCATCGGCCAAGAGCGCACTCAGGTCGGTGATGGTCGACAAGACTTCGCTTGCGGAGGCCGTGGGGGCGAAGGCGTCCTGGCACATGCATGGTCGCCCTCTCAACTTAGCTACGGACGGGGGTCCCGTATTTCGCAGCGAATTCGACAATGCCGCCTCGCGGGTCAGCGTTCCTCGCGTTGTCCCGGAAAGTGACCCCCGCAAGCGGGGCACGATCGAGGCGTTCTTCCGGATCGTCAAGCGCCTCTGCCGCTATTTCGCGGGCCGCTCTTTCTCCAACGTAGTGAACCGGGGCGACTATCCTGCCGAACAGCTCACCTCGCTCACCGTCGGGGAGTTCTACAAGAGCCTGGTCACGTTCATCGTCGACATTTACCACTTGAGGCCACATCGCGGCCTCGAGGGAAGAACGCCCTACGCAATCTGGGAGGATCTCGCCAACCGGGCTGGGCTGGGCCTGCCACCTCCCCCTTCGGCGGAACAGCTGGCAGTGGCCTTTGGGATTGCGCGGAGGCAACGGTCCATCACAAAGCATGGCGTCGAGTCAGTCGGCATTTCCTACAATTCGATGGAACTGACGCTCCTTCACATGAAGGTTGGCCAGCGGAAGGTCGACGCTATCGTCGAGCCTGAGGATCTCGGCCATTTGTACGTGGTAATCCCAAGGCATCTCCGGGGGAAGATCGACGGCATCCCCGCGGACTGGCATTTCCTGAAGGTTCCTGCTGTCGACGAGGAACGTTTCAAAGGTAAAAAGCTGGCCGATCACCTGCTGGCCAAACAGGCTGTCCGGAACGTCCTGAAACAAGAGGAGGAAGCAGGACGGCCGATCCGCCTCAGCGCGCACCGGCATCTCCTCGACCTCTCCCATGGTGTCATGGACAGGGCCGCGATCCCGAGCCACGTCATCACCGAGAAGGCCCTCGATTTACTGGAAAAGCGCATCCGCTTCGCCGCCCTGGCTGCTCTTGGTCCCGACCAGTATGCGGCGGAGGAGACTGAAGGCGGAGAGGTGGGCGAACCCGTCGCCACAGCGACCCGGCGCCGCGGCATCCGCGACGACGCCGACTCACCCCGCGCGATCCAAGACCACGATGCTTTGCCGAAGCCAAAGCCGTTCGGCGGAAGCTTGAACCTCGACGACGGAGAAGACGCATGAAGCGGACCACAAAACCCGTCGAGCCGGCAGCGGAGTGGAGCGACGCGTCCGACGACGACGACTTCCTCGACGCCGTCTCCGCACGCATGACCGACGAGGAGAAGCGCTCCAAAGCGGTGCTGGAACTGGCCAAGAGCGTCTATGTCCCCTGCAGGCGCGATCAAGTCGCCAAGAAGCTTCTTTCCCGCTTCGTGACGATGCTGCTTGCGAAGAAAGCTGGCCAACGGGACGACGGGCGCATCTTGTTCGTCACTGGGGAAAGCGGGGCAGGCAAAACAGAGCTTGTCGCACATATGCTCGCGGAGAACAAAACCCTGGCTCCTATTCAGAGATCGTACGGCCTAATCAACCCCGTTGTCAGCCACAGGTTGATGGGGCCTGCGACGCTCAAGTTTCTGGGTCTCAACATCCTCACTCAGGCCGGATACAAGATCACCCGCAGGTACGAGCAAGGCGAGGTCTGGGACATCTTGCCCCAGCAGTTGCACCTGCGGAAAATCCTGCTCATCCACATCGACGAGACGCAGCACCTGTTGAAGCTCACCGAATCGGACAGGGAACGGGATGCGGTCACGAAGGCAATCAAGGGAGTGGTGAACTACAAGCCGTGGCCGGTGAGCTTTCTCATGTCGGGGATGCCCAGCATCACCGCTCTTGCCAAGCTCGACGAACAGATCGAGCGACGTTCACGACATCTGCATCTTTCCGATGTCACGCTTCCTGAAGAGCGCATTCTTGTCCTCAACATTGTCACTGCCATGTGCGAAGCGGCGGGGCTCGGCCATCGCCCGACTACCGAGAGCGACCTTCCAGACCGCATCGCTCACGTTGCTAGGTATCGTTACGGGCGCATCGCGCAGGTCGTTCTCGCTGGGATCGAGCAGGCTGCGCTGAGGGAGGCGTCTACCCTCACCCGCGAAGACTTTGCCCATGCCTACATCGACCATTCGCAGGCCAGGGGATACGACCACATGAACCCGTTCCTTGTCGACGACTGGATGAGCCTTGAACCGGGCCTCTTCCTGATCGAGACGGATGAGTAATCGTGAGTTTGAACAGTCGGACTCTCGAGCCGCTAGGATTCGCCTACCAGCTTGAGGAGTTGGAGCCTGCGGCTGGGTTCGCATCCCGGCTAGCCGCTTTGAATGGCCAGTCCCTGAAGAGCCTTCTTCGCGACATGAGCATCAGGCAGCGAAACCTTGACCTTGGGCTCGCCGCAACCGTGAGCGACATTGCCCTCCTCGGTCGGGCGGACCCGGTGCGCTTGCTTCGGTACACTCCCGTCCGCAAAAACGCGAAGTTGTTCGAAGTCGCAGGCGAGACCCTGATGCGGTTGGCGGTCAACCGAACATACTTCCGCTACTGTCCGAGGTGCACCATCGAGGACATGGACCGATACGAGGGGCCAGTCCGCAGCAGGCCATGGCTTCGGCTTCAATGGACCATTTCCCATTTCCGTTCCTGTCCCCGGCATGGCGTGCTTCTTACGACGGCGAATCCCACTCGCACGCCCTTTGCCCCGTTCGATTTCAACGGCACGATGGAGAGCCTGTTCCCTACCCTGCGGCAAGCTGCCGACGAGGCCGTGCCCGCAGCTCTCTCCCCTTTCCAGACCTGGCTCCAGCACCGATGGCGCGGAGATCGTTCGCCAGACAACTGGCTCAACGACCTCCCGCTCTACGTCGCCGCTCCGTTCTGTGAAGCGCTCGGCGTATCGTCGCTCCACCCGCCGAAGGTTCGGGTCGCGCGCTTCGCGCCATCGGACTGGGCCCAAGCAGCCGACGAAGGGTTTCGGATCGCCAGCGCCGGCGAGGAGTCCCTGCGCGAGCTCCTCGAGAGGCTCAACCTCGGACAGGCCTCGACCCGCGGTGTCTGGGGACCACGAGACACCTACGGGTACGCATATGGGCTCCTCCAGAAGACCGTCGACGATCCGGCATACGGCAAGCTGCGCGACGCCGTGCGAAGCTTCGCGCTCGAGACTATGCCGATCGAGCCGGGAAGCGATGTGCTTGGCCAGGCAGCTGGCAAACGCAAGGTCCACACCGTCCGCACAGCCGCCCGAGATTCCGGAATGCATGCATTGAGCGTCCGACGGCTGTTCAAGCGAATGGGCGTCGACGAGGCTTCGGACCATTCCGGAGTGATGGACCACCGCATTCTTGTGGATTTCGACGAGGTCGGCCACGTAATCGCCGAGTTGAAAGACGCGCTCACGGCGCCCGAAGTCGAGCGGCTGCTTGGCGTTCCCCGGATCCACCTGAAGGAACTGGTCGCTCACGGACATCTGGACGGGCTTGCCGGGACAGGCAGCAGGCGGAACGCGAAGCGCCGTTTCTCGAAGGTCGACGTTGAGCGGCTGAGGGACCGACTGTTCGATGGCGCCGAGGAAATCTCTGAACCGAAGGAACGTCAAGTTGACATCACTGACGCGCGCCGCGCGGCCACCTGCACCATTCCCGACATACTCGACATGATCCTCAACGGAAAGCTCGCCTGGAAAGGGCGGCTTGCCGGCAGGCACGACTACATGGCGCTGCTTCTGGACGCCGACGAGGTCACCCGGATCGTGCGTTCAGACGGAGCGCGTACCAACCTCACGAAAGAGGAGGCCGAGGCGTTTCTTCCCGGTACGCACGAACGCGTCGTCAGCAGGTTGATTGAGGCGGGGCACCTTAATCTCATTGAGGAATTCAGTCCTGATGCAAGGCGACTGATTCCTGTGGTCTCTCGGGAAAGCGCGCTGGCGTTCAAGTCGCGCTACGTGGCCCTCGGCGAACTTTGTCAGAAGACCGATATGCACCACAAAAAGGTCCGTGCCCTTCTCCGGCTGGCCGGGATCATGCCGATCCTAGTACCGGGGGGCGTCGGGGCCTTCTTTTACGATCGACAAGGGGTTGAGCGGTTCGAGGCCAGCACCCCGGACCCTTGGGCTTACGACAAGACATCTGTCCTGAAACAGCTTCGTAAAAGAAGATCGCTTGCCCTCAAGAGTATCACGCCCGAGCCGACGGGCTCGGCTCTCTGACTGGGTCTGCCGCATCGTGTCGCGCGGATTGATGTCAAAGGCTCGCCTATGACCACGCGCAGACCTTGCCGCCCGCGTGGCGGTGCCGGCCGCGATCCCGGCAATTTTTGATCCTTGCGTGGTCCGATCCGATTCTTCCTCTAGGATTCTGGAGGCGGAACATGGGCAAGCGAAACAATACGGACAACGACAGCATCGATCCCATGGCGCATTACGTGCGGCAAGGGACGCGGCATACACCCAACTTCGTGGTCCACTTCCACCGTAACGAGTTCTACGATCCGGCGCTGCCACCTTTTTGGGAAATGACAGTCTCAAACTCGACGCATTCATATCGGGTGATGGTCTGCGTCCCTGCTGACCAGCTCGACAAAGCGATCAACAAACTGCCGGAGCCGTCGGCTGAGCGGCATCGCGTCGACTTCATGCTGGCCTACAAGGAGGTATACCTCCCCGACGACATCAGGCGGCTCACCGGCGAGAGCTTGATGGGATTGCTCGTCTACAAGGTAAAGTCCGCACCTCCGGGATCGCCGTTCAAGGAGGGACGATATTACAACGACGCTGACCTAGCCCGCCCGATCACCCAAACCGAAGCGGACATTGCCGCGAATGACTGGCGCAAGGAAGCTCTGTTGAGAAGGCTGGAAGCGAAGAGCGCAGACCGGCACCTGCGCGATCGACTTCACTCGCTGCGGCAGCCCAAACGCGGACCGTGATCATCGACAGGCGCAATTTTATGCCGGGCGCCGCTGACACCGATGAAGCGTTACGAGAAGGCGCCGACGTATCCCCTGGGATTTAGATAGATATGCGCAATCTCGGCGCACAAGGGCCACCATGCCACTCGCCGATAAGCGCCAATCGCGCCGTTGGCGAACGCAACTCTTACGCGCTTCATAAATCCGTCGCTCCGTTTTCCTAAATGAGGACGGGGGCTTTTTCTTCTCGAGGCTGCTCTCTGGAAAGGATGGAAAATGGCCAAAATCCCCGGCAAGACCGAAACGATCGAAAACGTCGCACCCGCCACCTTCGACCAATCCGAGGGAATGGAGCAGGTTCGCACTGTCGCCGAACAGGGCCTTGAACAGGCTAGGGAAGCAATTTTGGAATTTCAATCGAATGCCGAAATCACTGCAAAGACCATTGAGTCAACCGTTGAAGCGGCCAAGGCTATCCGCAACGAGGTGCCGTTGAAGGCGATTGCGGCCCTCCACGCCAATGCTGAAGCCGCCTTCAATCACTTTGAAGCGCTGATTGCCGCGAAGTCTCCGTCCGAGTTCTTCGAACTGCAGGCTGCCTTCCTGGATAGACAGATCGAAAACTCCGTCGAGCAGGCCAAGAGCCTTCAGGCTGCGATGTTGAAAGCGGCCGAGGATGTATCCAAGCCGATCCAGGACGCCTATGAGAGGGCTTTGAAGGAACTCAAGGCCGCCTGACAGGCAGGTTTTCCAAGTTATCGACGACGGTCGGATTGGATTCAAACATTAGGACGAGGGGTGCCCTCCGGGGAGGCATCGCCCTCTGATCCTCATGCGTCATTAATTCTCGCTTACACCCCTCTGTAAGGCATTGTAATCATTAGCTCGAAAAATCGACAGCGTCACTGCTGCTCATGGATTCCGCGCTCGAAGTCTGCTCAGTTAGTCAGAGGCTATGTGCGCTCGGAACAGCCTGCGGCTTTGTGGAAGGGTAGTAGGCGAGATCGTCCAAGCTTAACAAATGAACAGATGCGTCAGACCGGGGAAGCTCCTCTACTTCGGGTTTGAAGCCATTCTTGCTGAAAAAGAGGAACTGCTTGCCTGGATGCATCCGCCCATAATCAGTTAGATCGGCGCGTTTCCGGAGCGTGTTGACCATCCCGAGGTCGACGCGGGCTGATCTCCACTTGCATTCGCCGTAGAAAAACGCGCCGTCGATCAATCTCCCGCTCACGTCAATATCGTAGTCGGCGCTCCAGATTTGCCCCACTTCCTGAGTTGATGAACTCATGATTTCCTTGGCAAACTGCCTAGTGTGATCGATGCAGATACGCTCGAATGCGGCACCCATGTATTCTGGAAGTTTCGCAGCGATGATGCCGTCGTAGACTTCGTGCCCATTGCCTTCGGCGATCGCCGTCAGATTTGGTCGCACAAACCAATGCCAAAAGGCGATGAGACGGTCGTTGATGGCAAGCCGCAGGTTGCGAGCCTTCTCGGAAGCGTCCATCGACTTCGACACTGAAATCAAATCCAGGCGTCTTAATGTCTCAAGATATGGCCCCAAGGAGCGTGTGTCGGAGCGGCCGACTCTTCCGGCGACTTCATTAGTCGTGGTGCATCCTTGTGCGATCGCGGACAGGATGCTCGAATAGAATGCGGGAGCCCGAAGCTCGCTTTGCAGCAGGGTATTGGGTTCATCGACCAACGCGCCGGTTTCCGATAGCAGAAGATTGATGACGTTTGTGCGAAGATCGGCTTGGTGGTCGCATAGCTGCAGGTAGTAAGGCATGCCGCCGAAAATGGCATGTGCCACGACTAAATCTTCTGCAGAGTAACCCGGGAAAAACATCGCGGCATCCCGCAAAGGAAGCGGTTTGACGTTCATCTGCATGGTTGCGCGACCATATAGCGGATTCCGTTCGGCAAATAACTCATCCATCTGCGAGATCGAGGACCCGCATAGGATGAGTTTCATTCCTCCTCCTTTGTGGATTTCCGCATCCCAAAATCTCTGAAGGACGGAAGGGAGGCTCTTTTCGCTGTCCGTAATGTAGGGGAATTCGTCGATCACCACGACAACGTGGTCGTGATTTTCGGACGACAGCTGCGAGATATAGTGGAACACCCCTTCCCAGTCACCGATTCCATCAAGGATCGGCGAGGGGCCGAGTGAGGACGAAACCTGTTTTTTGAACGCATCGAGATTGAGTTCACTTGACACTCGAGCAGCCTGAAAGAACACTTTTCGCCGATTTTGCACCGCTTCCAGCAGTAGCCGTGATTTGCCGACGCGGCGCCGTCCCGAAACGACGATTAATGACGCTCGTGCCCGGGAGAGTTCCTCATCAAGCCTTGCTAACTCGCGCCTGCGTCCGACGAACATGATGTGCAACCCAAGATTAGACTAATTACGATTAGACTAATCCCTCTTGCAGCATGGCGCAAGGGCTACGTTTTCCGTTCTGGTTCCTCCTACGAAAATCCCGGACACAGAGGTCCGGGATGGAGGTGGTGTGGAGGTAGTGTGGTGGTGGCGGCGGCGGCCGCCGCCGCGGTGAGCAAACTTCGAGTGTCGAATGAGCAATCTACCTTGACGTTGAGCGAGATTCAGTGACGCGTCAGGCTGATACTTGCAAGCTCTGCTAAAGTACCCACATCTAATGTCGGCGTTCAAAGGAGGACGCTACTATGAGCTACCTGATGCTCCGCATCTCGATCGCGCTCACCATGTTTTTGATGGCTGATGGCGTTGCCTTGGCCAGCAAGATCATCGGCAACGGCTAATGGCCTAAGGCGCGGGAACGACCAGCCCGCGCCTCAACCCTCTCCACCATAACTCTCCCGGCATATTATTGACCTCAATGTCCGGTTCCGCCCTGCGGACAGAACGCTAGGCGTTGGAAAACTCGCTACTGAAGCCGATGTCCGCCACCCGCTGGGTCAGGGCGTGGTCGTTCAGCGCATGGTGGAAGTAGGTGCTCTCCTTCAGTGCCTCCACCAGAGAGTCCGCATCGGAGCTCGTTCCGACGTCGTTCAGCATGAAGTGGCCGTTAGGATCGACATAGCGGGTGTGGACCAGTTGGAGAAACTGCTCCAGGTCGTCCCAAAACTGCTTCCACTCAGCATCGCTGGCCGGACCTAGCGGCTGCCCCGCCATCACTGCGTCACGGTCGAGGTGGCCGATCAGGCGATTGCGTGCCGGCACGATTTTGGATCGGAAATCATGAATGCCATCGCGGAGCGTCTTGATACGAGCTTGGTCCGCGGGAGCGCCTGAGAAGTCAGCTTCCCCAATTACATAGTCGATCGTCAGATTGGTCCGTCCCATAGTCACGGGCGGATCGGTCAGCCGGCAGATTTGGAGCACCAACTGCTCAATGAGAAGCTGATTGAGATCGCCGAAGAACACCGGAGCGATCCGGTGCAGCAGAGTGCGCCTAAGCTCACCCTCCTCGAACAGGATTTCGTAGTGGCGCCAGACGGACCGCAGATGGACGCAGAAATGGGCCATTGCCTCGATTTCGTCCTTCAGGGCCATGCCGCCTTATCCCTTTTCAACACCGCCGCGCGCGTTGCGCCTGGACCGCGACTATGGCGGATCGCTCGACGCTAGCGCCAACTCGCCGTAAACCGTCCAACGGGCTCGCTCCACCTCATTCGTCCGTTATATCGCGAAGCGCCGAACGGATGCGCGGCCGGAGTGCGTTTACAAACGCGTTTGTTCGCTCCTGAAGCCAATTGAGGGCACGTGCGCGGTCTTCTGGGCTCTCCAAGTCCTTGACGGTGAAGTCCTGCGCAATAATCGGCCTATCGCCCTCGAAATCGATATTCACTCCAGGGCCCAGTTCCGCAGCCAATTCTTCCGCCTGAGGGGCCAGCGCCTTTGACGCGCGCTCGCCCACCGAGTTACGGTTTGAGGAAAGGTCCAGACCGACGCGGTTGGCGCGCATATCACGGTAGACCGTCAGCCAACTTGAGCCACCGGGCAGACCAAACTTGAAGACGACATGACCGCCGAGGGCCGCTGGAGGGCGCAGCTGATCCGGATCGTCGAGGCGAAGCCCCGACAGGAAATCTTGCCAGAAGCTCTGCCTGATGGCGTTGCGCCGCGCACGGCCAGCTCTTCTCTCTGGGGACTCGACGGAACCCGAAACTTCCTCCTCGTCGTCCTCAGCCAGAGCCAAGCCATCCGGGAGCGCGATAACGCTCCTCACGATCGTCTGCGTCTTCGCGAGCACGCGCGGCACGATGATCCGCGCGCCGTCTGCGAATTGGTAGATCGGCATCTCGATGAGGCCCAGGGTGAAATGAAGGCCGGAATGGCCTTGCAGGTACTCGGCGATCGTCTCGACACCGACACGGATACCATCACCCACGATCAAGAGCAGAAAACGTCCCCGCCTCAAATTTAGTGTCAGCGCATCGTTGAAGTCTATCTCGTCCACATCATGCCCAGCAGCCCGAACCAGATCCAGGAGGACATTTCCTTTCCCGCCGACCCGCCTGCCCGCCTCGCGCTGCAGGTCTGACGATGTCCAAAGCGCTAGTTCCTTCGCGTAGTCGAGGATCTGGCCAACAACCTCGCGCCTGCCTTCCGGATTGCGCCAAAGCTTGCATTCAGCGAGCACTGGCAGGCCTGTGGGCGTGACCATAAAGTTGTCGATGGGGCCCGCTGGCGTCGACAGCTCTCGGCAAATCGGCACCGGGTTCGCGAAAAGAGGATCGATCTCGGCGATGGGCAGACAGGATGGAAAGCGATGAATAAGGTCTTGGATCCCCGCCTCGGACATGCCGTGCCCAGCTCCGCCAAGCTCGAGCAGATTTGCGGCCACGACGCTCCCACCGTCGCTAGAGATAATCAGCGGCGTTGAATGCTGCCTCGCCATATATCATTCCTCCTATCTGAGCGGCGGCTGAACGGAATTCATTCAGCGCGCGGATCGCCTCACCGGGCGATTGATTGCTTAGTTCTCGGCGCACTGTTTAGCCGCACGGGTAGAGCAGTCCTGCCGCGATCGCTCCAATCTCTTTCCCAATGTTCGCGCGCGCCTTGGCCCAGAGCCGTCTCAGCAGGGGCTCCGGTACGATGCCGTCGAACTTTGCTGTCCCGAGATTCTCGACGAACTCCGAAATAGACTGAAGGTCCGGCGGGCGTTCAGCTACCTGCCTTAGGATCGCCGCAGCCTTGTCGGGCGTAGTCTCCAGAACCGTCACGCCGACGTCGTGCACCGCGCATTCAAGGCCGGCGGCAACTAGCGCGAAGGCAAGAACGGCATTGGCTTCCGTCCCTCTCCAGGTAAGCACGTGCGTGTCCTTCCCCGTCGGCAGAAACCTGGTGTCTCCCAGCCCGAGCTCCAGATACGCCGCCCTCCCCTGGCGCAGGAAGTCCGCGGCGGCGGCATCGAGATAGGCTGGGATGTCGCCGCCCTCCAGGACCGCCCGCATCTCGGCCGAGAGCCTGTCGTGGACGGGTTCATTCATCACGTGGTCGAACTGGGGGATCTTTCCGGAACGGTGCCGTTCGACCTCGAGCACCTTGCCGCGATCATCCACCGATGCGATGCGCCAGCGCTGTCCCGCGAACGCAATCACCACTCCGACCGCGACCGGGTTCGAGATGGGGATGGTGCCGAGCGTCAGCCCGCCACAGACGATCCGCCACTCCTCGTCCGTCGAGAACACGGCGTAGAAGTCGCGGCCTGCCGTAAGCCTCTCCCCCATCTCGCCGAGCATGAGGGTTCCGTCCGGCGCCTGTTCAAGCAGCCGATTTTCCTGGGATGCCATGCCGCGCAGCAGCTCGACGTAGTCGCCCTTTCCGAAGGCGGAGAGCGGACCTACTGAACATATTGTCTCAAAGAGGCGATCGGCGCGCAGCCCTCCCTCTTGGGCGATCAGGGACAGAGTCTGGTGAAGCGCGACTGTCGCGACGGCGTCGACTACCGAAGGCGGCTCGACGAACTTGGCGACGAGCAGGCGCACGGCTGCCACGGCACGCACGGTCTCCAGCCTCAGGTGATCGATCGCGTCGGAATCCTTCCCGAGGCTCCGCTCGCGGACGTACATGCGAAGGATTGCGGGAACGCCGCGCCGGCGGCCGCTACGCCCCAGGCGCTGGCGAAGCGATGCGATAGACCGCGGCGCCCCGACCTGAGCCACGGATTTGATCGAGCCGATGTCGATGCCGAGCTCCAAAGTCGTCGTCGCGACCGCGGTCGTCGGCAGGTCACCCTTCTTCAGCCTGTCCTCGAGCTCCTCCCGCAACTCCTTCGAAAGGCTGCCATGGTGGGGGAAGAACTCGTTCGGCACTGCGCCGTTTTCAGACCGCGTCCGCAGCCTGTCCGCAACGGCCTCCACCCGCCTGCGTGACCCGGCGAATATCAGGTTGTTCGCCCCTCGCAGCGTGGCGAACATGTGGTCGGCGATCAGATCGAGCGCGACTGGTTTCTCCGCAACCTCCAGCCCGTCGATTTCCTCCGCGTCCTCTCCGTCGGCATACGCCCGTACCTGCAGCCGGAGCTCGGGCGAGTCCGCCGAAGACTCCACGATCGAAACAGATGCTGGCGCAGCCGGGTTCAGCCAGCCGGCCGCAATGGACAGGTCTCCTATCGTCGCCGAAAGTCCGATCCGCCTGGCTGGTTTCGTGGACAAGGCATCCAGCCGCCGGAGCAAGGTCGACAGGTGGAGGCCGCGCGGCCCGCTCAGGAAGGCGTGGAGTTCGTCGATTACGATGAAGTCCAACGCGCCCAGCATTCTCTTCGCGTCGCCCGGACGGCGCAGAAGCATCGCCTCGATAGATTCCGGAGTTATCAGCACGACCCCGCGCGGATCGCGCCTCATCCGCTGCTTGGCGGCTTGCGGCGCGTCTCCGTGCCAACGGACGACATCGATCTCCATCCGCTCGCAGAGGTCGTCCAGGCGGCGAAACTGGTCGTTGATCAGTGCCTTGAGCGGGCTCACGTAAAGAACTGAAATCCCCGGGTCTTTCCGCGCCGCCAATTTCGTCAGGATAGGCAGGAAAGCGGCTTCCGTCTTCCCGGCTGCCGTGGCGGCCGCGATCAGGACATCGCTCTGGCCGCCCAGGATCGCTGCGATCGCCTTGCCCTGGACATCGCGGAGTTCCTCCCACTTCCGCTCCCAGATCCAGCGCCGGATCGTCTCGTGAAGCCTGTCGAAGCCAGAGGGCGCCTCAGAGCCTGACGGTGGCAAGATCTTCATCCCCACCCTCGCTTTCGCGGGCGCTGTCGTCCTCCAGGGAGCTGTCGGCATCCGCCGCGATGTCGACACCGCCCACCAACGTCGCCCAGTCCGTTCCAGGGTTCTGCTCAAGGATTGCCAGCAACTGCACGAACGCCTTGATCGTGTTCCGGGGCGTCCGGAAGTAGGCGTCGCCAACGCGCTTGTTGCAATGCTCCATGAACGCCGGAAGCGCCTCATCTGGGACGAGGTTCCTTGCCGGATCGCCGGAAGCAAAGACTGCCCGGATGTTCGAAAGCAGGATCAGAAGGTCCTCAGGCGTTAGACTTTGGAGGCGCAGCACCGGACCGGAAAGATCGACCAGGCCATTCGTCGCGAACGCATTCTCGGAAAGGCGGGACTGCAGGGCCGCGTAGCTGTACAGGCCGCGGCGGGTGTCCATCAGGAACTCCGGGGTGCCGCCGAAGGCGAAACCGAACCCTCCGAAATTGCCCTGCAACACGTCGTTGAGCATGCGCAGGATCTGCTCGAAATTCTGGTTGCGCGCCTGGGCGCTCTGAAGCTTGTACACGTTCACCATCTCGTCGAAGACGACGAACAGGCCGGCGTATCCGGCCAACCGCACGAACGCCGCCAGCAGCTTGAGGGAATCATAGACGTTGTCGTCATCGATGATGTTGCGCACGCCGAGCGCCTGGCGCGCCTCCGTCTTCGTGGAGTACTCCCCTCGCAGCCACCGCAGGGCGGAAGCCTTGAGACCTTCGTCGCTCTCCTCGCTTCCCCTCCAATATGCCTTGAGCACCGTCGCGTAATCGTAGCCGCCGACGTATTCCTGCAAGTTCGCGAGACGCTGGTCGATGATGCGCTCGACTGGCACGCCCGCCTGGCCAGCCTCCTGTATGCAGTCCGTCACGAAGCGCTCGACCACGTTCGACAACGCGCCGCCGTCGGGCCGGGTCCGCGTGGCCATGTTGCGGACGGCTTCCGCATAGAGCCCCCTCGCCTGACCACCCGTCGCATGAATCCTGCGGTCTGGCGCAAGGTCGGCATGGATCGTCACGCACTTACGCTCCAGCGCGACCAGCCGCACCAGATTCAAGAAGAAGGTCTTGCCGGCTCCGTATTCGCCTATGACGAAACGTATCGCGGCCCCGCCGTCGCAGATGCGGTCGATATCCCGGACCAACGCTCCCACTTCGGCCGCGCGGCCGACCTGAACGTGACGTAGTCCCGTCTTGGGCACGACCCCGGCGGCCAGCGCCTGCAGAATGGCGTCGCGGTCGCGTCCCTTGATCGTCGTCACACCCGTCATGCTTCCACCCTTGCTTGCTGCAGCTTGTCCCGGAGTTGTTCGACGACGGAAACGCGCTCATCGCCATCGACGACAGGTTCGTCGAACCTGTCGAACCCCCATTCGTTTATCGTTTCGATCGCGCCGTCGGGCAACAATCGCAGGTTCCGCGCCTCGCCTTCGAATGCCTCGCGGTCCAGCCCGCCGCATTCCACCAGAAGGGCCAGCAGCCTTGCGTGGGCGCCGTCAAGGCCGACGAACTTCCCTTCCGTGGCCACGAGCTCCCTGACCTGAGGCAAAGCGGCCGGCGGCTCCTCTTCGACGAAGATGCCCGCAAGAAGCTCCGACACCGCGGTCGTCTCCGACCTGATCCGCTCCAAACGGCCATGATCGATTCTGACACCGCCAGACCGAGATGCGGCAGGTTTCGCGGGGATCGGAATGCCTGTAGCCCGCGTCTCGGGCGCGACGGCGACGGGCTCGTCAAGCGCGACCGCCCCGCGATGAAGGGCGGAGTAGAGCTCCTCCAGCGGATAGCCGAGCGCCTTGTATAGCCGCTCGAGAAACTTGACCTCGTCGGGCGCGGCGTGGCCGTCCGCGAGGACAGCTGATGTGGCCGCCCGAACGGCGCTGGCGCGCGCGTCCGCTCCGATGCTGCCCAATCTCTTTATGGCCGATTGCTGCGCCGCCGGGTCCCTGAGAAGCGTGCTGGCGTATGCCATCAGCCTTCCGTGCTCGACGCCGCCCACGCCTGGGAACGAACGGATGTCCGCCTTTATCGACTCGAATTCGGTGGGCTCGACCTTTCCGTCGGAAAGGGCCGCCAGTGCCGCCACCTCCACCATTGCCCTGGCGGCACCGTAGGCAGAGGACTCGCCGTCCACGGGAGCGCCATCCCTAGCCTTGAACAGCAGGACATAGCCGTCAGCTTCCAGCCCTCGCGAACCATATCGGCGGTCCGGCTCGAAGCCGACGTCCAGCTTGTCCATCAAGGCACCGATCTGGTTGCCAAGGCCAGCGCTCAGTTTTCCCTTGGAGGGGATCTCCATTCCCAGGGCCTGCGCCAGCCGCGTCACCTTGACCCCGGCAATCTTGTGGTCGCCGAAAAGATCGTCCACGCGTTTCAGCGCCGCCGTCCCGGTCGCCGAGCCGGACGTCAAGATTTCCTTTGGCAACAGGAAGGCCGCCTCGACGGTGTCCTTGGCCTCCGGTTTCTTCCCGAGAAGGCGGCTGTAGGAGGCAAGTTCGTCAGTGCAGGCGTTGAGAAGGCCTCTCAGGCCTTCGATCGGCGCGGAAACTGCTGCGATGTCGGGAAGAGCTCCGAACTCGCTGTCGGACAGGTCTACCCTTCCCCCGAAGCCGCTCGCCGCCCGGTACTCGACTTTGAGCTTCGTTTTCGGCGGGTTGACCTTGAGCCCGTCCGGATAGCGCGACGCGAACCGCAGGTGCCAGAGTTCGGTAAGTTCCTCAAAGCATCTCGTTGCGGCCGTGCGGAGCTGCGTGTCCGGAAGGGAAAGTGTCCACAGAAGCGCGTCGGTGCTGTCGAAAGGAAGCTTGGAGCCGAGCTTTCGCCCGAGATGAACCCTTACCGACAGCGGCATCTCGTACCCGTTCCTAAGGTCAGGCGAGAGCGTCGGGCGTGAAGTGTCCGGATTCGCCATCAAATCCGCCACGCCGAGGAACCTTAATGCGTAGCCGTTGAAGGAGTGGTTCTGACCGTAGACCGTGAGAAGGCGCCGAACCTCCGCGGCCATCGCCGGGGCCTCGTTCCTCGCCTCGTCGACAAAGAGGCGGCGTTCGAGTCCGTAGAAGAATATGAACACGTAGCCTATGCCGATCGACGGATCGTTCCTGCCTCCTGCGAGCCATTCGAGGTAGGTTCGGCGCGTGCCGGGGGAGATCGACCGATAGGATGGCCAGTAAGGCAACGTCTTGCCTTCAGGGTCACCCCGTACGGAGCCCACCTGGCATGTTGGATCAACAAGGCAGTTCTCGACTCCGGCATTCCCAAGGAAGTACCCTCCGAGATAGAACATGCCCGACTGGATCGTAACTCCCGCCACCCGAACGCTTTCTCCGGCGGACACCCATATTGCCAAAGGCCCTTTGCCGCGACCATTGTCGGTTGCCATCCGATACTCCTGGACCGGATGCCTTTCCCATTGGTTGCTGCCTTCAGAAAAGCGTCGATCAGGGCGAGATCGAGGGTCCACCCAAGGCTGCTGCGCCGCTGTAGTCGGATCGCTCTTTGACGCGAGCCGAGCGACTCGCTGTGAGCGCTGCGGGGCCGCTCCTGCAAGCCTTTGCTTACGTCCCCGATAGATCAGCCACGCGACCAACGCCGCGCCGATCAGGAACCATTCCATGATCGCCCCCCGACCCTCAGGATATTCCGTTGACATCATGGCATGGCTCGCGGGCATTGGACAATCTTCCGGCCAAGGTTATTGCTGACTGCAAACAACTTCGATCACTGGGCAGCTCGCGATTGGTTGTCGCCACTTAAAATGAGCCAGGCAATAGGCCCAGCTGGCGGCCCCAGAAGTTCCTGCCGAGCGTGTTGTATTCCCGCTTTTAGGCGCCCTTAAACGGAGAAAGTTTCTCTCGCTAGGGATTATTAACTACAGCGAATGGAAATAGGCTCCGCGTCAGAAATTTGGGGGGACACCGGCATGCAGCTAGTTGCGGGCGAACTGCGCCTTAGCGCGAGCGACTTGGTGGGGCATCTAAGTTGCCGTCACTTGAGCGTACTTGACCGTGCTGTTGCGCAGGGACAGCTCGCAAAGCCCGCCTATTGGGATCCTCAACTGGAGGTTCTACGTGAGCGCGGAGCCGTGCACGAGCGGAACTTCGTGCAGCATTTGGCCGACAGCGGACTGACGATAACCCGGATCGACGGGGTAGACATCTCTGACGCAGCCGTTGCAGCGACCGTCCAATCGATGGCGGCCGGCGCCGAGGTCATCGTGCAGGCAGCGTTGCGTAATGGCCGCTGGGGCGGGCGCGCCGATATCCTGCGGCGCATCGAGAAGCCAAGCAACCTTGGCTCCTGGTCGTACGAGGTGCTCGACACCAAGCTGGCGAGGGAAACGAAGGCCGGGACGGTGCTCCAGCTCTGCCTCTACTCGGACCTGCTGGAACGCGCACAGGGCCTCGCGCCGGATCAGATGCACGTGGTTGCCCCCTGGTCCGACTTCATTCCGCAGACTTTCCGCTTCGCCGACTACGCTGCCTACTATCGCCAGGTTAAGCGGCGCTTCGAGCAGTCGCTGGAGCAGGAGAACGCTCCTGCAACATACCCCGACCCGACCGAGCACTGCGACGTCTGCCGCTGGCATGACGCCTGCGATCGCAAGAGGCGCGAGGACGACCACCCTTCCCTGATCGCCGGCGCGACGAAGGTCCAGATCAACGAGTTCGCGCAGCGCGGCGCATCGACGATGGCCGGCATCGCGGCTGTCGCCCTTCCTCTTCCTTGGCGACCCGAGCGCGGATCGGTCGGCTCTTACGATCGAGTGCGGGAGCAGGCGCGCGTGCAGGTCGAGGCCCGGGAAACCGGAGCGCGACGGATCGAGATGCTTGAGATCGAGCCGGGGTGCGGGTTGGCACGCCTCCCCGAGCCATCCGCCGGCGACATCTTCCTGGACCTCGAAGGCGATCCTTTCGTGGGAGAGCACGGCCTGGAGTACCTCTTCGGCTATCTGTGCAACGACGGTCACGGCCAAAGCGTCTACATCGGCGACTGGGCATTAAGCAGGACCGAGGAACGGCAGGCTTTCGAGCGGTTCGTCGATTTCGTCATGGCGCGCTGGCAGGCGTATCCGGAGCTGCACATCTACCACTACGCTCCCTATGAGCCGGCGGCGCTCAAGCGGCTTATGGGGAGGTATGGCACGCGCGAAGACGAGATTGACCGCATGCTGCGGGCAAAGCTCTTCGTCGACCTCTATTCGGTTGTCCGCCACGGCGTGCGCGCTAGCGTGGAGAGCTACTCCATCAAGCGCCTCGAGCCATTTTACGGCTTCGTAAGGCGGGTGCCTCTCACCGACGCAAACAGCGCGCTCTCCAGCTTTCAGGCCAATCTCGAACTCGGCGACGTCGGGTCCATCAGCGAGGAAACCCGAGCGACCGTGCGCGGCTACAACGAGGATGACTGCCTATCGACGGCCGTCCTCCGTGCATGGTTAGAGGATCGGCGGGCCGAAGCCATCGCCGCTGGAGTGGACGTACCGCGACCCGCGGCCGGCGATGACGGCGCGCCGAACGAGAACGTCGCCGCCTGGCTTGCGCGCATCGCTCCCGTCATCGAGCAGCTTCTGCAAGGCATCCCTGACGATCCTGCCGAACGCTCGGAAGAGCAGCAGGCCCGCTGGCTGCTTGCCAACCTGCTCGATTGGCATCGGCGGGAAGTCAAGGCGACCTGGTGGGAGCTCTTTCGCCTTGCGGCCGTATCTGCCGAAGAGCTGCTCGACGAACGGGCGGGACTGTCGGGACTTGTGTTCGTCGGGGAAGCCGGCGGAACGGCTCGGGCGCCTATCCATCGCTACAGTTACCCGAAGCAGGAGACTTCCCTGCGCGGTGGCGAAGACCTTCGCAATTGCGGCGGCGAGAAGCTCGGATCGGTCGCAGCGATTTCGCTTGAGGAGCGGACGGTCGACATCAAGAAGCGGCAGGACAGCGCGACCCTCCACCCTGAAGCCGTTTTCGCCCACAAGGTCGTCGGCGCCGAGGTCATTGCGAAAGCGCTCCTCCGCATTGGCGAGCACGTTGTCGCGAACGGGATCGAAGGCCCCGGCCCGTACCAGGCCGCCCGGGATCTTCTGTTGAGGCGGCCGCCTCCCGTCGGCGGCCATTCCATCAGAGAGGCAGGCGAGAGCACGCTGGATGCCGCGTTGCGGCTGGCGGGGCATCTCGGGGAAGGCGTCTTGCCCGTCCAGGGACCGCCGGGCGCCGGAAAAACCTTCACGGCGGCGCGGATGATCTGCGCTCTCGTGCGGCAAGGCAAGACGGTCGGGATCACCGCAAACAGCCACAAGGTCATCCGGAACCTCATCGACAAGGTCATCGAGGAAGCGGATGGGCTCGGCGTCGATCTCCAGTGCTGTCACAAGGCCGACGAGGAAGAAGAAGAACACCATCGCCTGACCATCGCCCGCCGCAGCGAAGACCTCATCGCGGCGATCGGCCATGGCGTACACGTCGGAGGAGGAACAGCTTGGCTCTGGTCGCACCCCGACGCCTTTGAGGCGGTAGACGTGCTTTTCGTAGACGAGGCGGCCCAGATGGCCCTCCCGAACGTGCTCGCCGTCTCGCAGGCTGCGAAGACGCTTGTCCTCGTGGGTGACCCGCAACAGCTCGACCAGCCGATTCAGGGCAGCCACCCTGACGGCTGTGACGTATCAGCCCTCGACCACATCCTCGACGGCGCCCAAACCATTCCGGCGGATCGCGGCCTGTTCCTTGACGAAACGTGGCGGCTGCACCCCGACATCTGCAGGTTCACGTCCCAGCTCTTCTACGCGGAGGAACTCCATCCTCGCCAGGGGCTGGAGCGCCAGTTCATCGGCGGCGACACGCGCGTGTCAGGCGCCGGCCTCCGGTGGCAGCCCGTCGAGCACCACGGCAACCAGAGCAATTCGCCTGAAGAAGCCGAGGCCATCGCGAACCTGGTCAACGAAGTCATCGCGGCGGGCGTTAGTTGGACCGATCGTGAGGGAAATCTCCGCCCTTTGACGCTGGACGACATTCTCATCATTGCGCCGTTCAACGCGCAGGTTTTCGAAATCCAGAAGCGCCTGCCCGGCGCGAGGGTCGGGACCGTCGACAAATTCCAGGGGCAGGAAGCGCCGATCGCGATCTATTCCACCGCGACCTCAAGCCCGGCCGACGCCCCGCGCGGCATGGAGTTCTTGTACAGCCTGAACCGCTTGAACGTGGCGACCTCCCGAGCGAAATGCGTATGCGTCCTGGTGTCGTCTCCGATGCTTTTCCAAGCTGAGTGTCGAACACCACGCCAGATGCAGCTGGCGAATGCCCTGTGCCGATATCTCGAGCTCGCGACAACCCTGTAGGCAGATCACAGTCGAGCGCGAAGGGGTTCGTTCGCGCGACTGCAAACAGCAGGCATTCGAGAGCCGGACCCTCTGCCTGGTAAGCCGCGCTTCCCGACCGCTCCCGCAGCGGCCCTCGGAGGGCGGGAAAACATTTCCCGAACCTGGGTTCCGCCTGGGCGAATGGCAATAAGGGGGCCGAAAGCAGTAGGTCCGCTTTCAGAGTGATCGGGCTGAAAGGCGGACCTTGTGTAAACGCAATGCTGACCATTCGCACCAATCAGGACCTCCGATGTGGGCCCAGACGGCGTCTGTGTTGCAATGGCTCACACTTTTTGGACGAGAGACGATCTTTCTACAATAATCGGCGAGCCTCAGCTCTCCTGCCTGAGCGGCCGTATCAGAATCTCCTCGACGTTAACGCGCACGGGCTGAGTGACTGCATAGTGTACGGCCGCAGCGATATCCTCCGGCTGCATCGGTTCAACTTCCGAAAGTCGTCCCAGAAGAGCGGCCCGCAGAGTTTGATCGGTCACATGGTTGGGCAGTTCAGTCGCGACCATGCCCGGCTCGACGACCGTTACACGGATGCCATATCTGTGGACTTCCCTGCGGAGCGCTTGGGAAAATCCGACAACTCCGAATTTCGACGCGGCGTAACCTGCGGCTGGGACGTTTGCCGAGCGCCCCGCGTCCGAGGCGATGTTTACGATGTGGCCGGCCTTACTTGCTCGTAGCAAGGGGAGCGCGAGGTGGCTGGCTTCCATCAGCGCCAGAAGATTCACCTCAATCATGCGTCGCCACTGCGCGGTGTCGGCATCGGCAACGAGTGACAAAGTGAGAATGCCCGCGTTGTTCACCAGAATGTCGAGCTTCCCGTGTATCTGGCCGACCTGGCCAAACATCATTCCCTGTTGTGCGGGATCGGCTACGTCAACAGCCAGGCAGCTTGCCTCGCCGCCCGCCCGCCTGATCTCGTGAGCCAATGCCTCCAGGCGATCCAATCGCCTGGCCGCCAAGATGACAATCGCGCCCGAAGCTGCGAGCGCTTCGGCGCAGGCCGCGCCAATTCCGGAAGATGCGCCTGTGACCAACGCAACCCGACCAACCAGAGGCTTTTGCATGTTTGTTTCCTCGTCAAGCGTTAGTGAGCAAGCTATTGAAATCCAAAAGCGAAGAGTTGACGCGGCCGCCGGTACGTCGCCTGGGCTTGGCGCGCTCGCGCGTGGCAGGCACCTCCAGGGTGGAGGTGTACCAATGGGACCTATCGGTCAGCGAAAGCCGGATGCTGAGCGTACAATTGCCGAATCAGCTCCTCTACCGACAGCGCGGCTTGTCCGTCTGCGGGTCTGTTGGTCACGATCCCGTCGACAAAGTCCGCTGTGCATCGCATCCAGGCTGGCGTGAGATCAGCGTGGTCAGCCTTGACTGGCAGCCGGGTTGCATGGAGCGACGAGTCGACGAACACCAGCGGCCATTCCGCGTCCTGGGCTTCGGGAAAGTAGTCAAATCCACCATGACTGCCCACAACGCTTACCCGGTTCTCATCGGCGCCGGCGTAGGCCCAAGCGACCTCCCCATTGATCAAGGCGCCGGATGCCGCTGTGAGACTGAAGCGAGCACGATCCTCGACGTCAAACTGTAGGGCAGGCTCGGAAACGACCTGACTTGCGGTCCAGTCACCCAGCCCTTTGCCTCTAGAGCCGTGGCTACCCCAGATGTGCGACGTTTCCACCTCGGCGGAAGGATCCCCTGCCAGCCACAGCGCCAGGTCAATGACATGGGGGCCAAGGTCGGCTAGGACACCGCCGCCCGACAGCGCTCGCCTGGTAAACCACGTACCGTATCCTGGGATTCCGGACCGCCGCACCAGTCTGATCTCGATGGATTCGATCGAACCGATCGCCCGGTTCGCGATCGCCTCCTTCATCTGGATCATAGATGGACGGAAGCGTTGCGGTAGATTGACGGCAAAGCTGATACCAGCCTCTCTGGCGGATGCCACCATGGCGCGCGCGTCGAAGATCGAGGCCGCCAGCGGTTTTTCCATCAGAATGTGAACACCAGCCTGAATTGCCGCATCGGCGGCCTGTCGGTGGAGAAAATTCGGAAGCGCTACAACTACAGCGTCGATCCTTCCATCTGAAAAGACCTCGTCCAGCGACTGAGCGACCGTCGGTATCGCAAATTCACGGGCAAGTGCATTGGTCCGGTCGATATCCCGCCCCATCAACACGGCCACATCCACTCGCGAATCCGCGCGAAGCGCCGGGAGATGCGCTTTGCGGACGATGGCCCCGGTCCCAAGAACTGCAAATCTGAGTCTGGTCATTGCCACAGCCTAGGAGGCATGGCGAGAGCGCGCGCGCTCTCGCCAGCCAAGCTCTATCAGTTCTTGCCGCAGGTGTCGGCCATGTCGGGCGTGCACTTGACGAAGCCGGTGTCGATATAAGGCGGCACGGTCTTTCCCTGCTTCAGGTCGTGCAGCGCTTCGATCGACTTGTAGCCCATGTTGTACGGGCTCTGGCCAACCAGATAGTGGGCGAGACCATCCTTGAGCAGCGGCAGTTGCGGAGCGAACGCGTCGCCGAAGGAGATCACCAGGTCCTTGGAGTCGACGCGTTCCTTAACGCGACCCACTGCCTGCCTATAGGCCGACGGCGCGTATTGCGCCCAGCCGCCGACGGCGACGAAAGCGTCGAGCTTGGGATTGGCCACCAGCACGTCATTCATCTGCTGGGCCGCGAGGCTGATATTGTCATTGTTGTAGATCGGGCAACCGTCGACCTCGGTCCAACCATTCTCGCCTGCGAGGCGCTTCACCGGCTTGTCTTTGGAGACGTTGGCCAGCGTGTCACGGATGCCTTGGACGCGTGTATCGAGATTGAGCGAGCCAGCCGTGCCAGTCTGGATGCAGACCGTACCGCCCTTCGGCTTGTACTCGACAACCTTCTTCGCCAGCTCGACGCCGAAATTGTAGTTGTCCGTTCCGATGAAGGTCGAACGCAGGCCAGCGTCTTCCTTCAGCAGGTCGCCGTCGAATGTCACAATCGGAATTCCGGCCGCCTTGGCCTTTTGCAGCAGTCGCGTCACCGATTTCGGATTGACGGAGGAAACGGCGATGCCGTCGACGCCCTTGGTCAGCACGTCGTTGATGACTTGCAATTGCTGGGCTTCGTTAACCTCCGAGGGGCCGATGTAGTAGCACTCGACCCCCAGGTCCTTGGCAGCTTTCTCGCAGCCCTCCTTGACTGGGGCGCTGAACACGTCGTTGACCGTCTTAACGATAACCGCATACGTTTCCGCCGACGCCGGCATTGCCCCCATTCCTGCTGCGAAAGCTGCGGCGACCATGGTGGCGCCCATTCGGGCAGTCAGTCTGTTGATGCTCATGATTATCTCCTCTCTGGTGTGTTATGTGCACGAAGGTGCGCGAACCTTCCGGACAGGCGGTCTTCGGCCGGACCTGCCCGGACTGGGCTCTAGGCGCGGCTGGAGCGGAACCGTTCAAGCAGTACCGCGAACAGGATGAAGAGGCCGACGAAGGTGCCCTGCCAGAACGGGTTCACGCCGGCGAGCAGTAGGGCGTTGCGGATCACCTCGATGAGCACCGATCCAATAACGGCGCCAAAGGAAGTACCGAAGCCACCGAGCAGGTTCGCGCCGCCGATAACGGTCGCGGCAATGACCTGCAGTTCTTGGCCCTGGCCGAGCGCGTTGGTGGCGGCACCCATCCAGCCGACGAGGAAGATCGCCGTCATGCCGGTCATGGCGCCGAGCAGGGCATAGGTCGAAACCTTGATGCGGTCGACCGGAATGCCGGAGACGCGTGCGGCACTCTCGTTGCCACCGATCGCGCGGACATAGCGGCCCCACTTGGTCATCGACAGCAGCCACTGCATGACGACGGCCGAGACGATCACAGCCCAAAGCACGTTCGGCACGCCAAGGAACGATCCGCTGCCAAGCGCCAGCAATGTGTCGCCTGCCCTGCCGAAATCGTAGACTACCTGGTTGTTTGTGACGACCAACGTCTGCGAGCGCACCAGGCTCATCATGCCGAGCGTGACGATGAAGGGGGGCAGCTTCAGGTATGAGACCAGCGAGCCATTGACCAAGCCGACGAACGCGCCAACGAGCAGTACCAACACGGCGACGACCGGGAAAGGATAGCCACTCGCGCAGAACAGGCCTAGCAGAACGCCGGTTAGGCCAAGCGTCGAGCCGACTGAAATATCGATGCCGCCGGTCATGATCACTGGCGTCATGCCGATCGCCATCAGTGCCGTGAAGCAGAAGTTCTGCAGGATGTTGGCCATGTTGGCGGCGGTGAGGAAGCGCGGCGCTATCACCCCGACGACGGCACCAATGATAAGCACAGCGACAACGATCCAGAATTCCTGGCTGCGCAGCACTTCGCCGAGCTTGCTCCGCTCCGATAGGCTGAAGACTGAATCCAGATTACTGGCGTCCGGAGACTTGGTCATTTGCTCCTCCCTTTTGCCTCAAGCGGCGGCCTTGGCGCCGACAATCAAGGCTGTGATTTCTTCGGGCGAACTTGTCGCGGCGAGTTTGTTGGCGACGAGGTGACCGCGCCGCAGGACGATGATGCGCTCGCAGACGCCGAACACGTCGGGCATGCGGTGCGAGATCAGAATGACGGCCACGCCGCGCTCCTTAAGCCGTCGGATGAGCGCCAGAACCTCTGCGACCTGGCGCACAGAGATCGCTGCCGTCGGCTCGTCCATCAAGACAAGCTTGGCGTCCGCGAGACGCGTCCTGGCGATGGCGACGGCCTGACGCTGACCGCCAGACATGCGCTTGACGACATCACGCGGCCGGGTTTCTGACTGAAGCTCGCGGAAGAGCTCGGCGGCGCGCTCGCGCATCTTCCTGTGATCGAGGAACTTGAATGGCCCCACGGTTCGCATGATCTCGCGCCCGAGGAAGACGTTCGCCGAGGCGCTAAGATTGTCGCAAAGCGCCAGATCCTGGTAGACGATCTCGATGCCGGCACGGCGGGCATCCGAGGGTTGGTTGAACAGAACCTCCTTGCCGTCGAACACCATCTTGCCCGACGACATCGGAAAATTGCCGGCGATCATCTTCACCAGCGTCGACTTGCCGGCGCCGTTGTCACCCATCAGGCCAACGATCTCGCCCGGTTCTATGTTGAACGACACATTCTCCACAGCGTGGATGGCGCCGAACTGACGCGAGATGTTCTGCAATTCCAGCAAGCTCATGGCAGTGCCTCCCGTCTTGACTTCGTGGTTGGAGCGAGAACCGCACCGGAGCTCTGGCCGGCTGTCGCTGCATAATCGTCGGCTGCCTTAAGGCCGCCATTGAGGACCGCGCGCCAGCCGAGTTCGGCCCAGCGCAAGTCCATGGTGCGACCCGTTTCGGCGAAGGGCGCGCGCAGCGCCACCAGTTCCTCCAGCCGCCGACGCGGGAACGATTCTATTGAGCAGACACCTCCTCCTAGGACGATGGTCGCGGGAGAAAACAGCGCCACTGCCGTGCCGATCGCGAGTGCCTGGTCACGGATGAAGCGGTCGACGTCCGCGCCGAGTCCTGGAATTCGCTGGGACTGCACAAAAACCTGAGTGACGGGTACACCGTGCCGGGCGGCAATCACTTCAAGCGCGCGGCCGGAAACGTATGTCTCCAGGCAGTCCGTGCGCAGTCCTTCAAGTGCTCGGCCCTCGTCACCAAAAGGCATATGGCCGATTTCCAATGCCCAGCCGCTGCCGCGGAAGGGTTGGCCGCCCTGCAGGAACGCCCCGCCGACTCCCGTTCCGAAAAACAGGCCGAGCACGCTGTCCGAGCCCCTAGCGGCACCGGCAATCACCTCGCCCGCCAGCACCAACACCGAGTCCCTTTCGATGATGACGGGAAGACCCAACGCTTCACGTAACTCGCTCGCCAGCATGTGCCCGTTGAGCTCAGGCACATTGCCCGCGAACAGCACCCGGTCACCGTCGGTGTCGATGAAGCCGGGAACCGTCGAGACCATCAGGTCGGGCCAGACGCCGGCCTCGCCGCAAAACTCCCTGACAAGCCTCGCGAAGCTGCCGACGGGGTCGGAATTGCGAAGCAGGGAGGAAGGAAAGAGACGCTCGCCAGGTCGCGGCACGCGGTCGACGACAATGCCGCACTTTACCGAAGTGCCCCCAACGTCGACGACCAGGATCGACCGAATTGAGGCTTGCGTCACTGACCACCTCCCTGCCCCGGGAGGAAGCGCGCAAGCGCGCTCCGGAACTCGCTGACATATGCTGCGCGGTCCACCGTCTTTGACGTGATCTCGACTAAGCGCGCGCCGGGGATGAGTCCTGCCAGTTCGCGGGCATAGGCAAGCGGGTGGACGTAGTCTTGATCATTGCCGATGACCAGCGTCGGCTGGCGGACGGTTGCGATCTGCTGACGGTCAACACCCGGCCAGCCAAGCGGAATGCGGTTAAGAAGCGCG
Source organism: Mesorhizobium sp. (assembly GCF_024509055.1). GTDB lineage: Bacteria > Pseudomonadota > Alphaproteobacteria > Rhizobiales > Rhizobiaceae > Mesorhizobium. The sequence continues at coordinate 69,582 of NZ_JANINM010000444.1, forward strand.
ATCGTGGTGTCTGGCCGTTGGCGCGCGAAGAAACTGATCAGCGAAGCGGCATTATCCGGTGACTCCGCAATGACGCGCTGGAACTCAGGGGAGTTGCGGAAGCGTTCCGCGCCTTCTTTCGCACCATACTTGTCGAGGTACTGCGACGCGGCATGATAGCCATGCTGGCGTTCGATCGAAGGTCCGTCCACCCATGCCGGCCGCGCCAGCACCAGTTTTGCAACGCGCGGCGCATGCAGGCTTGCCAGCCTCAGCGAAATCGCGGCCCCGAGCGAGATGCCGCCAACTGCTGCCTGCTCGATTCCCAAGTGGTCAAGCAGGGCCAAGGTATCGTCGGCGAATTGCGCGATCGACAGGAGCGACGGATCGCCAAGCGCGGACGCGCCATGGCCCCGGCACATCAACGTAATGCGCTGCAGTCCGACGCCTTCGGGAAAGACTTCGACGGGCTGATCGAGGGGCGCGCCGAGCCCGTGCTGCCACAGCGCCGGCTGCCCAGTCCCCGCGACATCGAAGGTCAGCGCGCAGCCATCGGCGGTGGTGAAGGTCCCGGTGGTCATGACACGTCCCGCAGAAGTGTCCGCAAAGCCGCGCCTGAGCTGGCCGCATCCTTGTACTCGAAACCATGTGCAACGACCGCCTGGTCGTAGCCGCAGGAACGCAGCAGCCGCAGAAACCGATGAAGGTCGACGTCGCCGGCGCCTGTAGCGACTACCTTGCCAGCACGGTCGATGTCCTTGGCATGCGCGAGAATGATGTGCTCGCCGAGCAGATCCACCGCCTCTTCCATGACACGAGCCTGATCGGCGAGCCTGGTGCCGACCAAATTGGCGGCGTCGAGGATTATGCCGAGGCGCGGATTCGCGATCTCATCGATGATCCGCCGCGCCAGGTCAGCATCGGCGACGATGTTGCCGGGCTCAGGCTCAATACCGAGTTGTACATCGTGCTTCTCGGCAAGATCGAGCGCCGCGTCGAGTTCTGCGCGTAGGTCCGCCCAGGCGCTCGACGACATGTTGTCGGGATGCGCCGTCCACATGTCGTCGGCGTTGCGCGAGCCGGTGCACAGCGTCACGATCGGCGCGCCGAGCAGCGGTGCGGCGGCGACCACATTGGCAAAGCGGGCGCGCGCAGCCCGGCGGGCAGTCGCGTCGGGGTGAGCCATGTTGTAGGTGCCGGAGAGCCCAGCGATCACCAGGCCCTGCTGGAGGGCGGCTTCGGCAAAGGCCGTCAACTCGCCAGCGGGAACGGTGTCCGGCAGACTGGCCAGTCCGAGGCATGACAGGTTGAACTGCATGCCTTCGTAGCCGTCTTGCCTGATCGCCGAGATCAACTCGGCGGCGGTGCCGAGCGGATAGGTTCGGGCAAAGACCGCAGGATACATCAGACTGGCCCCGAGACGTCAGCCAGGTTGACTGGCTTGCCGGTGCGGACCGACTGGCCGATCGCCACCATGGCGCGGACGGAGGCAACGCCATCCTCGATCGAGGCGCCGTTCATCGGCATGCCGTTCAGGACGACGTCAGCGAACCCCTCGATCTGGCGGCGATAGAAGTGCCCGTCGGCGCCAAGCACGCGTTCGGAGGACGCGCTCTTCTCGCGGAAGATGTCGACTTCGCTGGACTTATAGAACCAGGGATTGAAGATCTTGCCGACGGCGCTGCCATTCTCACCGTAGAGCTGGAAACCCTCGTGCCAGTCCATTCGGATCGGCAGTGTCAGGTCGAGATGGCCGAGCGCACCGTCTTCGAATTCGGTGTCGACGAACCAGCAGTGGGCGCCGAAGCGCTCGAGCAGACGCGCCTGGACAGCCTTGATGGGGCCGGCGAGATAGCGAGCGAGATCGACGAGATGGCTGCCGTGCGCCAGCATGAAATAGCGCTGCCGATTGGCCTTCTGGTCGCCGGCAGGCTTGATCGCCCTGGATCCGGTCCTGGCCAGCGGCTGGATAGCATCCGTCACGGTGTAGCGATGGGTAGAATCGCAGTACCAGGCCTTCAGGGCAAGCAGCGCGCCCATCTCCTTCGTGGCGAATTCATGCGCCGCCTGGATGCCGGGGTCGAAACGGAGCATATGGCCGATCTGGAGGGCCAGCCCGCTGCGGTCGACGTGCCGCTTCAGTTCTTCGACTTCCTCGACCGACATGGCGATCGGCTTTTCGCAAAGCACATGCTTGCCAGCCGAGAGGGCCTTGATCGCCGCCGGCACGTGGAAGGCATCCGAGATGCCTATGATGACCGCCTCGATTTCCGGATCGGCGAGCATCTGGTCGTAGTCGTTGTAGATGCGGGCAGCGTCGTAGAATTCACCGAACCGACGCGCGAGTTCTGTGTCGGCATCGCAGACCGCCTGCAAGACGACATTCCTGCCCTTCTGCACCGATTCCAAGTGGGCGAATTGCGAGATAGGCCCGCAACCGAGAATCCCGACGCGCAGACAGCGGGCATCTTTCTGAAGCGGCAAGTGGGCTCTCCCTGTATTTGTTTTTGTCTTATACAAAAACAAATACCACAAATCGCGGTTCGTCAAGCCGTGGGCTCGAAATTTTCGCCTGAACTGTCTTGGAAGCACGACAATGGCCCGGCCCGTTCGTCCGTCGGCCGCCTAACTATCTGATCTGATTTATCTAAGACCGCCAGGGCAATGCGCTCTTCCGACTTTGATGTCAGCACATCGCCATCGTAAGGCCGCAGCGGATTTCGCTAGAGAGTGTTGGATTCGAGGTCCGGGAGGGCAAAAAGCGTGTCACGAATAGTGGCCGCCGCGCCGATCGCCGCACCGTCGGCGCCGAACTGCGCCACCCTGATCTCGGGCATTGCAAAGCCTGCCAGAAGCCGCCGCTTGATGTCGGCCTGGATGCGTCGACCTAGTTTGGGAAAAAGACCCGCCAGCGGCCCGCCTAACACGATCCGCCCCGGATCGAGCAGATGGATGGCATTGACAAGGCCGGCGGCAAGTCCGCTCACCCAAGCGTCCAGAGCAGCATCCACCTCCTTGCGGCCAGCACTGGCGAGGAGCATCTGGACGCCATCGGCCACCGGCTGCCCCTCCTCGAACAGCCGTGAGAAGTGCTTCGCGCCGGCCAGCATCTCGAACGTATCGACCCGGCCACCAGCGGAGACGATCGTGTGTCCGATTTCACCCGAGTAGCCATGCGCGCCGGTCGCGACGCGGCCGTCATCGACGATAGCTCCGCCGATGCCCTCCGCGAGAAGGACGACCAGCATACTGCCCGCCTTTGCCGTTGCGGACGCCGCCAGCTCGGCACTGGCGAAGGCAAAGGCATCGTTACAAACAAGGACCGACCAATCGGCCGGTGACTTGTCAATCAGCTCGGTCTGCAGAGGGTAGTTGCGCCACTCCAGGAACGGCGCGTTAATGACGCTACCGTCACGGCCAACCAGGCCTGGCACCGAAATGCCAATGCCCTCGACCTTGTCCTGCAAGGCTGGGTTTTCCTTCAGAATCCTCTCGATGAGGGAGATCAGTCGCGCTGAAATATGTTCGGCATCCCTGTAGCTTGGACCAGTCGGCTCGACGATCCGGCAGACGACGTTCATCTGCAGGTCCAAGAGGACCCCGGTCAACAAGCGGGTGCCAACATCGGCACCAACAAAATACGCACCCGACGGATTTAGGGTTACCCCCACGCCCGGACGACCCTTCCGTGATCCGGGAGACATCTCGGCGCTCTCCACGACCAGGCCAGCTTCAAGCAAAACCCGCATAGCGTTGCCGATCGTGGCCCTCGTCAAACCCAGTTGACGAGCCATGTCGGCGCGCGAGAGCTGCCGGCCGTTTTGCAGCAGTCTCAGGCAACGCCTGGCGTTGATGTGGCGCAATAGGCTCGTTGTATTCAAGGCGGCATCTTCGGTTGGCCTCGCGGAGATACCATCGGTTGCGGTTGTTCCAAAGTGGTTTCCCGCATGATGGCCTTGAAAGGCCGACATGGCCACCACCCTGACCGGCAAACGATGTCCGGCCGAGGAGTGGCCGGGTTGCTCCCCCGGAGCAGGCAAGAAGCGCTGTCGCGACCCTAGTGTCGTTTGCGGGTCCGGAGAAATGTCTGCTTTCAGTTCAAGACGGTGGTTGTCTCTACGGCTGACATGCGGCGCGAACCTGCCATTCGCGCCCTGGGCGAAACATATGCGCCTTAGGGTGAAGACCACCGCCGAGGGAACAATCAGACGCCGGGCAACGATAGCAGACAGGAAGGCTAATTGAGAGCCAGCCATTGTTAGCACTGTCCCTCCGGCAAGGAGCTTCTGCAGTCAGAGAAACACTTCTCCGAGCCGAAAGCCGACGACGGAAACCTTCTACAAACGCTCAAGGTTACAACTTTGCGTCTGGCAGAGTCACAACTTTGGGTGTGGAATATCTTCCTAAAAAATCATCCAATGATTTCAATGGCTTCCAGAGGGGCAGAGTCACAACTTTGAGTGTGGCATCAAGCAGCTAAGACGTGACATCATCGGCCCGATCGCAAGATCGGGCCGATTTGTTCAGACAGGCAACAAGTCCGTGGAATGATCGACCACATCACCATCGAAGTCGGCGACCTCGAAAAGAGCAAGCTCTTCTACGAAAAGGCTTTCGCCCCGCTGGGCTACAGCCTCTCCTTCGGCAAGGAAGGCATCTTCTGGGCCTTCGATGTCGGCAATGGCTGCCTGTTCGAGATCCAGAGCACGGGCGAGAAGCCGCCGCTCACCCATCTGCATGTCGCCTTCCGGGTGGGCAGCCGCGCCGAGGTTGGTGCGTTCTATCAGGCGGCGCTCGAGGCGGGCGCCACCGACAACGGTCCGCCCGGTCCGCGTCCGGATTACACCGAGAACTACTACGCCTGCTTCGTGCTCGACCCCGATGGTTACAACATCGAGGCGATGATGAACGAGGCGTAAGCGACGGCCGCCGTCCTCACTCGTCGATCGCCATCACCCGCACATAGCCCTCCAGCTGAAGCGCCCGGTCCCTGATGATATCGGTCGCGTCGGAAGCCTCCATGGGCACATACATCGTGCCTTGCCGCGTTCCGTAGAGCGCATCCCTGGCTTTCGCCTCGCTGTCGCGAAACGCCAGCCAGGCACGCTGTGACAGGCGAAGCTGTTCTGCAGCCTTGCTCGGCAATTTGCCCATGAGCGTCGCATAGGCGGCGTTCATGCGTCGGTCGTAATCGCTCGATGCCGTTGCCTCGCATCCCGTCTGGCCGGCGGTCGAAGCGTTGGCCGCATCATTGAGGCAGCTGTCGAGCGTCTCAGCCGTGGAATCTTTCAGATCCGAGGCGGACAGGACCGCCGGCAGTGCCGGCCCCAACAGGAAAACCATTGCAATCCTGATGAGCCAAAGCCTCCGCATTCTCGCCTCCCTGGACACTGGGTGAAACCCGCGCCCGGAAACATGTTCACATTCCCGCACCGGCAACAAACGAAAATGATCCGCGCGGACGGCTCGGCGCGACGAGAAAGCGCGTTTGGTCTCAGCCCACCGAAACGCAAAATCGCTTGATCCAGATCAAAATGCCATCGGCCGTCCCGGTGTCTCCTCGGCCATCTTTCGAAGGAGACTGGATGTGCCCACCGACACCCTGATCGTTATCGCCGTCGTGTCGACCTATTTCGCGATTTTCATGGCCGTGCTGGCCTACGCGACTTTTGCGGAATCGCGCCCTCGACCGCTCCGGCAGGCCAAGAAAAGCGGATCAATTCGCGTCGGCCATCATCTGCCCGCCACCGCCGAGCCAGGTGCGCCATTGCCGCTCGTCGCCATGGAACACGTTGAGGTCGATGCGCCCCGTCACGCCATGCGATAGGCCGGAGCCCGAATACTGCCAGAACATCCACTTGCGGCCCGGATAGACCTTGGACGGATGCGCTGCCACGGCGCGCAGCCAGAACGGATAATCCGGGAATGCGCCGCGAAGATTGTCGCGATAGAAGTCCGGCGAGGTGTAGATGATGGGCCGCTGGCCGTAATGGCGCTCCAGCTTGTCCATGAACACCTGCATCTTCTCCAGCACAGTTTCGCGCGACGGCCGCCGCTGGCAGGAGGAATCGCCGTTCCACTCGACGTCGATGACCGGCGGCAATGCGCCGTCGACCTTCGGCACGTTGCGGATGAACCAGTCGGCCTGCTCGCTCGCGACGCGGCACCAGTAGAAGAAGTGATAGGCGCCGCGCTTCAGCCCGGCGGCGTCGGCGCCGCGCCAGTTCTTCTTGAACATCGGGTCGAGATGGTCGCCGCCATCCGTCGCCTTGATGTAGGCGAAGTTGGCTCCTTGGGCGCGCAGCTTGTCCCAGTTGATGTCGCCCTGCCAGCGCGAGACGTCAACGCCGTGCACGGCAAGATGCCGAGGCGAGGAACGGCCGAAATTGATCGGCTTTGCATCGCGGAAGGCATTACGCGTGACTGGGCCGGCCAGCATGGCGGGTGCCGGGCGCGACAACCGCTTCGGCGGCGAGACGAGCGCGGCGGCCTGGACCGGCGGCTCGACGCTGTCCGGCAGGTTGGGCGCCGGGAACGCCGCCGTCTCCTCCTCCGCAAGGCCGAACGGGCGCGGACTTTCGTCGCCAGGACCCGCGTTCCCTTCGTCGAGCAGCGGCGCCGGCGGCTTGAAGCGCGTGGCGCCGGACATCGATGCGGTCTCGACGGTGGCTTCCGTGTCGGTCGTCCTCACGACCCGCCCGGCCTTTGCGACTGACGCGCTCGGCCGCACGACGGAGCTCGTCGTCTCGTTGGACGGCATTTGCAAGGCATCGACGCTCGACGTGGACGAGCAGCCCGCGAGGCAAAGCGATGCGAGCACGAAACTGACGACGCTGGGAATCCGCATCTTTGACCTGTACGCAAAACAAAACAGACCGAAGGCAGGAACGACGCCGCCGGACAATCAGCTCTTTCCTAATGAGAAATTACCAACAAAGTTTGAATCAAAATTTACTTTTAGACCGGCGCCAAGCCACGCGATTCGGTGTGTCCGCGCCGCCTCGCCGGCATGAATTCGGCGCATGGCGGGCTCGGATCGTCCCGCCTGAGGCTTGACAGGCAGTCCCTGAGCCGGTTGAGACAAAATGAATTCCCATTCGCTCGCGTCTGAAACTCCGCGACCAAAAGGGCGGCCGCCGTGTCTCGTTTCTTTTTGCTCCTTGCCTGCCTGATCTGGTTGTTGCCGGCCCCGGCCGCGCATGCCGATAACCTTATCGTCGTGCCTCCCGGCAACCGTTTCGACACGCAGCCGACAATTCCGAGCGCCTCGGCGAACCGCACGCGCGCCTTCAAGACGACCTACGAGGAAAAATACGAAAAGATCATCGCGCTGCTGAAGCACGAGAAGAAGCTGATCGCGCATATCAAGCAGGTCGCCTCGGCCTATGACATCGACCCGATCCACATCATTGGCTCGCTGGTCGGCGAGCACACCTACAATGTCACCGCGGTCGGCTCGGTGCAGACCTATTACATCAAGGCGCTTTCCTACTCCGGCCTCGATTTCGCCTTCCGCTACAAGAACGTGCGGGTGCAGGATTTCGTCAAGCGTCCCGAGTTCGCGGCCTGCGAGCAGGCGAAAGGCAGCGCCGCGCTGTGGAGCTGCCGCGACGCGGTCTGGTCGCAGCATTTCAAGGGCAAGACCGTCGACGGCGTCGCCTACGAGCCCATGACCTTCCAGCAGGCCTTCTTCCAGCCCTTCTTTGCCGGCCAGACATTCGGGCTCGGCCAGATAAGCCCGCTCACGGCGCTCGAAGTCACCGACCTGGTCAACAGGGTGAGCGGCTACGACAAGCTGACGCCGGACAATCCGCAAGCCATCTACCGCGATGTGATGGATCCCGACCGCAGCATCGTCTACATCGCCGCGATCGTTCACGACTCCATCGAGGCCTACAAGGAACAGGGCTTCGACATCTCCGGCAACCCCGGCATCACGGCCACGCTCTACAATGTCGGCCAGCCCCGTCAACGCGCCGCCGAATTGCGCAGCTCAGGCCGCAGGTATCCGGTGGAGAATTATTACGGCTGGCTCGTCAACAGCAAGCTTGATGAGCTGAGAAGCCTGCTCGACAACGGCTCCTGAGGTCGGAGTGGAGAGCTTCGTCGACCATTGCGTGCGCCTCATCGAGACGCACCAGGCATGGGCCGGCTTGGTGGTCGGGCTTCTGGCATTCGGCGAATCGTTGATCCTGATCGGCATCCTGCTTCCCGGCACCACGGTTCTGGTGATCGTCGGCGGCCTCGTCGGCGCCGGCCTCATCCATCCGCTGCCGGTCATCATCGCGGCTATCATCGGCGCGGCGCTAGGCGATGTCGTCTCCTATTATCTCGGCGTCTGGCTCGGGCGTGGCGTCGTCCACAAATGGCCACTCAACCGCCACCGGCACGAGATCGCCCGCGCGCGGCTGTTCTTCCGCCGCTACGGCTTCGCGGCGATTTTCCTCGGCCGCTTCTTCGGCCCGCTGCGCGCCACTGTGCCGCTCGTCGCCGGTATGACGGAGATGAACCGGTATCGCTTCCAGCTTGCAAACATCTTGTCGGCGATGGTCTGGGCGCCTGCTATTCTCACGCCGGGTTGGCTGGTCGCCAAGGGCGCGGGAGAACTCGTTCAGTTCAGCACCACGAATATTCTGGCTCTCGTGGCGGCGGTCATCGTCTTGGCGATCATCGCGGCCTTGGTCGGCCTCAAGCTCCTCGCCCGCGACAGAGAGCGCCGGCGCGAACGCAGGCAGAGCCGCGCTACCCGCCTTTCCTGAACACCCCGATCATCGGCCCGAGATTCCAGAAATCGTCGTTGCGGCCTATCGCCGGCGCATAGAGGCTGGAGATCGATCCATCGAGGAAGAGCGCGTTCGGGCAACCGAGCGCGTCGCGGAACAGGCGCGCGAATTCGTGGAAGGTCACGACATCGTTAGAGATCGCGAAGACGGCGACGCCGTCTTGGCGCACGCCGACGCCGTCGCGGATTTTCCGCGAGGCGCTGTCGGGCTGGAATTTCGGATGCAGCTTGCCGTCGATGACCAGCATCGGCCCGGACTGGGTGGCATAGTCGACGCGCGAGCCTTGCCTCAGATAGTCCTTGGTCGCGCGCACGCCTGCCCTGTTGCCGCTGAGGTAGAAGACGCCGTTGGGCTGCATCGAGAAATTGCCGGTGCCCGATCCCGTCTTCGCCGGCGCTATCTGCCGGCCCTGCTCGACATAGAGGCCGACCGGCGCGAGGTCGGGTTGGTACATGCCGGCATTCAGGCCGAAGAGCATGGTGCGCCCGGCGGCATGCTGGGCGCTGCGCAGATTGTGCAGCGAGCGATACGGGTTGCCGGTCGGATCCTTCCAGAAGAGCTCGATGGCATAGTGCTTCGGGTCGGCCTCGCAAACCAGATAGGTGGCGGTCTCGAAGCTGAAGTTGCGGCACGGCGGCAGTGCCGCCAGCCATTGGCCGGCGCCCATGCCCATGCCGACCACGGCAGGCAGGGCCGACTTCACCAGCGTCACCAGCAGCGGCACCGATTGTAGAAGCGTCGTAAGATCCATGCGCCTATCAATACGGGAAGCCGGCGACGAGACGAACCGCCAAGGCTTCCTTTCAGGCGTTTTTTGTCCCGCGTGGGATTAATCGCGAGGGCCGAAATGCTTGGGTCCTAAGAAGGCGTTCGCCTGCCTAGGACAGCCATCCTAGCGCAAGGCCGAGCAACAACACGACGCCGAGCACGCCTCGGTAGATGACGAAAGGCCAGGCCGAAAAACGCTCGAGCACGCGCATCAGGCCCCATATGGCGAAGAAGGCGGAGATCGAGGCAACGACAAGCCCGACGGCCAGAACCGACCACCCATGCGCGTCTAGATGCACCTTGTGCAGCTCCCAAAGTTCCTTAAGACCGGCGAGCGCGATGGCGGGCAGGCCGAGCAGGAAGGAAAAGCGCGCTGCCTCAGGCCGCGTGAAACCGAGCCCCAGGGCGGCCGTCAGGGTCGATCCGGAGCGCGAAACGCCGGGAATGAGCGCGCCGACCTGCGCGATACCGACGAGCAGCGCGTCCAGGATCGACGCCTGGTTGAGCGTGAGCCTGTGCTTGGCGTACATCTCGGCCAGCGCCAGCAGGATCGCCATCACGATACAGGCCCAGCCGATGACGGCAAGGCTGCGCAGTGGCGAATTGCAGGCGTTGAGGACGCCCGACAGCGCCAGCCCCGCGATGATGATCGGAATGGTCGCGAGAACGATACTCATCGCGAGGCGGAAATAACGGTCGCCGAAGTCGCGACGGCTGAGTGCCGACAGCGATCCCACGGTTACATCCCTGACGTCGCTCCAGAAATAGCTGACCACCGCGGCAAGCGCGGCGAGCTGCATTGCCGCCGAGAAGGCTGAGCCGGGATCCTGCCACCCGAGAACGGCAGGCACGATGCGCATATGCGCCGTCGACGAGATCGGCAGCAGTTCCGTGATGCCTTGCACCACTCCAAGAAATGCTACTTTGGCGTAACCAAGGCCGACAAAGCCCGTGTCCAGTCCCTGCGTGCAGACGTCAGCCATACCAGTCCTTTTCCGGAGTAAAATGAGCCCATCATGAGAAGCGCCGCCCTCGCCGGTCCCCGGCAGAGGCATAGCCGCGCCTCGTCGGGAATCCAACTCACGGATTTGTAAGCTACGCTAATCTTGCTTTACGACACGCGGAAGCACACCCCGGTCTTATGCAAAAAGATATTTCGGGAAAGCGCCGTGCGACGAGTGTTGATCGCCCGGCTTCGGAGGCTCAGCTCCGCGGCGGGATCATGCCGGCACAGCCGATACCGTCTGGCAGCGGCACCGATCCATCTGTGTCGGGCGTCACGGCGAACAAAGGTTCTTCGTCCGTAAATTGAGGAAACAAAATACTAGCGATGCAGCCACTGCTTTATGCAGCTTCTCGCCACCACATGAGCCGGCGGCATGAGCGGCCGATCGGCACGGGAATCGTCCGACGCCCTGTCGCGGGCTCTTTCCAGCAGCATGCGAAGCTCAGCCGGGCGCACCCGGTCCCTCGCCATCACCAGCTGGACCATCGGGTCGTTCAAAAGCTCGTCCAAGGTGTTGATGCTCTCGCTCATCCGTCGCCTCCTCGATACCGACCCGCAGGCGTTAGATAGGCAGCCGATAATGGCCCGCCAATGACGCTTTGCCGGCTATCTCGTGAATCGGAGATGAAATTTTCGTGCAGTCATGCGGCCAAAATGAGTCAGGCCGAATGCGTTAGGCAGGCGGTGCGCCCTCATATTGCGGCAGGCCGTCGTCCAGCCGCACCCAAGGCTGCCTGGAGGCAGTCCAGAAATGCATGTCGGGCTTGAACACCGAGGGGTCGTCGAGCGAGCCCGAGGTGATGCCAATAATGCCCCTGGCATCGCGGCGCGAAAAAAGCGTCGTGCCGCAAGCCGGGCAAAAGCCGCGTTTGAGATCCGGCGAGGAATGGACCGCAGCCACAGGTCCTTCGATCGTCACGTCATCGATGCGAAACAAAAGCCGTGCATTGAAGGCCGCGCCGATCGCCTTCTGGCAAAGCCGGCAATGGCACACGCGCTCGTTGACCGGTTCCGCCTCGGCCCGATAACGCACCGCCCCGCACAGGCATCCACCTGAATATCTCGACATCGCCCGTACCCGTTTCGTGAAGACATCGGCACGGTAGCGGCCGGCATATCGAGGTCAATCAAAAAGCGTTGATGGGATGTGATCGCTTGCGATGATGCGGGCGGGTTCGCGGCAATCGATCAATGCCGCTTTGCCTGGACGAGATAGGCATCGATCATGGTCTCGCCCAGCCACTTGGCGGCTTCCAGCCTGTGCAGCCCTTCGACCAGGACATGGCGCTTGCCGTCGTGGCGGACCTGGATCGGTGTCTTCATGCCGTTTTCGAGGATGTCCTCGGCGAGATGGCGGACTGTTTCGGGATGCAGCGTCTTGCGACGCGCCGTGGGCACGTAGATGTCGTCGACCTTGACCTTTTGCACCCGCAGCATATCGGCTCCCGTGGCGGAAACGCCGCCCTGCCTTTGAGATAGTTCGTTTATTCATAGGGGCCAAGAGCACGGGCGATGAATGCGCGCTTCGCAAAGTTTGCCTGCGGCGGGGCATTTCGATATCTGCGTTTTGCGCGATAACCCAAGGGACACTGCCCGTGAGCGAATCTCTCGTCACCTATGTCGGCGTAACGCATCCATGGATGTGCGACAGGATGGGCCATGTGAATGTGCGACATTACGCGGCGATGTTCGACGACGCCAGCTTCCAGATCCTCGGCCACATCGCCGGGCAGGACGCATCGGAAGCTGGATGGGCGGATGTACGTACCGAAACCGAGTACCGGCATGAAACCAGGGCCGGCGCGCTCGTCACCATCCATTCGCATGTCGTGAAAGTCGGCCGCACCTCCGTCACTTTCGAGCAGGTCATGTCGGGATCGAGCGATGGGATCGTGCGTGCGGTGAGCCGTACGACAAGCGTTCGTTTCGACCTCGAGGCGCGCGCCGCCACTCCCCTGGACGATGCCATGCGGCAGCGTGCGCAGGCATTGCTGGCCGAATAGCCCACGTTGCCGGCCGACTGGCCTTCAAGCATCGTAGGTGCGCTCGTGGAGCGGCATTTCCGCGATGATCGCCTGCAATCCGGACAGCAGTGCCTTCTCGGCGCGGTTCATCGTCTTGTCGGGGTTCACCAGCAGGAAGATGTCGATGGCCGGCGGCGTGTCATAGGGTGGCAGGCGCCACAGGATGCCGTCGGCGACATCGCGCCGCGCCACATGCAACGGCAGCGGGCCGATTCCCAGTCCGGCGACGATCATGCGCCGCACTTCCTCGAGGCTCGATGAAACGCCCACCACGTCGGCATTGAGCCGGGCCTCGCTGCGCAGCAGCGCCACCGGTCGCAAGGCATCCGAGATGTGATCGGTCTGGAAAGACACGGAAGGCTCGCCGCGCAGATCGGCCAGCGTCAGCCCTTCCCGCCCGTACAGCCTGTGCTGCGGACCGCAGAAGAAGCCGAAGAACTCGCGGTAGACCATGGCATATTCAAGCGCCGGGTCGCGCTGGCTTACCAGGCAGATGCCGAAGGAGGCGCGGCGCTCCTTCACCTGCTTGGCGACTTCGGTGCTTGCCGCGACCGAGATGGTGATGCTGGCGCGCGGATAATTGCGATGAAACTCCGACAGTGCCTGATCGAACAGCGGCGAGACGACATGGCTGGCCACGGCAATGGTGACATGGCCAGTGACGTCGTCGCTGATGCCTCGCATCAGCAGCGGCAGTTGCGATATCGTCCCGAACACCTCGACGCTCTGCTCGTAAAGCAGCTTGCCGACCTCGGTGAGCTCGAAACGCGTCGCATCGCGCTCGACCAATCGTCGGCCAACGCGATCCTCCAGGCGCCTCAGGGCGTTGCTGACGCTCGGCTGCTTGAGGTTGAGCCGCTCGGCGGCGCGCGTGATGCTCTTCACCTCCGCGATGACGACGAACGTGCGCAGGAGGTTCCAGTCGAGATCCCAGACCAGGCGTTCGGGCCGCGCAATCATTCCTGATATCTATGCTCCCTATTCCCATTATCTATTTGCGCAATGCATGCGCAAAGGCAATCATGAAATCAGGAGAGCGTCCCAACGCCTCCCAAGAACAAGCCATCGCGCTCCATCCAGAGGACCATCAGATGAACAGAGTATTTTCCCGCATCGCCGTCGCCGCGCTGCTGCTCGCCTCGACCTTCACGGCCGTTTCGGCGAACGCCGACGATCTCGAAAAGATCAAGGCGGGGGGCGAGCTGAAGATTTCGATGAGCGGCCAGTATCCACCCTTCAACTTCGTCAACGACCAGAACGAGGTCGTCGGCTTCGACGCCGATATCGGCAAGGCCATCGCCGAGCGCATCGGCGTCAAGGGAGCCATCATCACCACGGCCTGGGACGGCATCATCGCCGGCCTGCTGGCCAAGAAGTACGATACCGTCGTCGGCTCCATGACCATCACGCCAGAGCGTGAAAAGGTGGTCGATTTCGTCGGTCCCTACTATCACGCCGGCCGCGCGGTTTTCGTCAGCGAGGCTTCCAAGGTGCAGAGCCTGGACGAACTCAAGGGCAAGACCCTCGGCGTGACGCTGGGCGAAACGCATGAGAAATGGGCGCGCGAACAGGGCGGCTGGGAAGTCCGCACCTACAAGGGCCTACCGGAACTCTTGCTGGAGCTTAAGGCCGGCCGCGTCGATGCCATCGTCGTCGACAACATTCCTGTCATGGTCGCCGTCAAGGAAACCGGCGAGAAGGTGCGCAGGCTCGATACGCCCAACATCGACGGCGGCAGCGTCGGCATCGGCATCGCCATCCGCAAGAACAATCCGGAACTGAAGGCCGCAATGCAGAAGGCGCTGGACGACATGCTGGCCGACGGAAGCTACGAGAAGATCTCCAAGCAGTGGATCGGCAGCGACATCCGCTAATTCCAACAGGCTTCAGGCGGCCAAACCCGCCTGAAGCCACCTGCCACCCCCGCCGGACCATCCCATGGATTTCTCCCTGATGCGGCGCGTCTTCCCGTTTTTCGCGGAAGCCGCCCTGGTAACGATCGAGATCACGGCATTGGCCCTAATCCTGGGTCTCGTGGTAGCGGCGCTGGCCGCGACCGCGAAGATGTCAAGGTCTGCGATCCTGAGGGCCATCGGCACGCTCTATGTCAGCCTGTTTCGCGGCACGCCCTGCTTGATCCAGCTCTTCGTGCTCTACTTTGGCGGTCCGCAGATCGGCATCAACCTGGAGCCGTTCGCAGCGGGAGTCATCGGCCTCGGCCTCAACATCGGCGCCTATATGACCGAATCGATCCGTGGCGCGCTGATTGCAGTTGACCGGGGCCAGACCGAGGCCGCGCGCACCATCGGGTTCAGCCGTTTCCAGACTTTGCGCAAGGTCGTGCTGCCGCAGGCCGCCCGGCTGATGATCCGCCCGCTCGGCGTCAACACCGTCGCGCTCCTGAAAGGATCTGCCCTTGTGTCGACGATCTCGGTCGTGGAGCTGACCTATACGGCCCAGCGCTTCATCGGCTCCACCTACAAGCCATTCGAGATCTTCGGCGTCGCGGCGCTCCTCTACATGGTCATGGTCTACGCCGTGGCCCGAGCCGTCGACCTGCTCGACAAACGCTTTGCCATCGTCTGACCGGAGAGCGCGATGGAAGGTTTGGATTTCACTGTCGTATTGCCCTACTGGGACCTTCTACTGACAGGCGCCTGGTGGACAGCCGTGCTGACGGTCTCGGCGGGAGCGCTCAGCTTCGTCTTCGGCATCCTGTTCGCGGTCATTGTCCTCTACGCACCGGCGATCATCGCTTATCCCGTGCGCGCCTTCATGTGGGTGTTCATGGGCACGCCGCTGCTGTTGCAGTTGTTCCTGATCTATTTCGGCCTGGTGCAGGTCGGCATCGACATTCCCGCCCTTGCCGCCGGCATCATCGGGCTTGGCCTGCACTTCGCTGTCTACAATGCCGACGTCATCCGCGCCGGCATCGTCGCCGTCGATGCCGGCCAGACGGAAGGCGCGCGCAGCATCGGCTTCGGCAAGTGGCAGACATTGCGCTACGTCGTCGTGCCACAAGCTGTCCGCAACACCGCCCCGCCGATCGGAGGCAACATGATCGCGCTCCTGAAAGAATCCTCGATCGTGTCGGTGATCGGCATTGCCGAACTGGTCCATTCGGCCCAGCTGGCGATCAGCGAAACGTTCCGGCCGTTCGAGTTCTACATCACCGCGGCGGCGCTCTATTACATTCTCAATCTCGCGCTCGAAGCGGGTTTGCGCCGGTTCGAGCGGCGCGTGGAGGTTTCCCGATGAGCACCCAGAAGCCAATGGTCGAGGTTCGCGGCGCGCGCAAATCCTTTGGCCCGATGGAAGTCCTCAAAGGCATCGACCTGTCGGTGGACCGTGGGCAGATCGTGGCGATCATCGGGCCGAGCGGCTCGGGCAAGAGCACGCTGCTGCGCTCGATCAACCACCTGGAGACCTTGAATGGTGGCGAAGTCTGGCTCGACGGCGTGCAGGTCAACCAGCCCTTGCGCGGCCAGGCTTTTGAACGTCATATCAATAGCGTGCGCCAGCAGATGGGCATGGTTTTTCAGCACTTCAACCTTTTCCCGCATCTGACCGTACTTGAGAACATCGCCATGGGACCCACCATCCTCAAGGGCATCAGCAAGAGCGAGGCGCATGCGCTGGCGCACGGCCTCCTGTCCAAGGTCGGGCTAGCCGACAAGATCGATGCCTATCCGTCGCGGCTCTCCGGCGGCCAGAAGCAGCGCGTGGCCATCGCGCGCGCATTGGCCATGCAGCCCAAGGTGATGCTGTTCGACGAGGCGACATCGGCGCTCGACCCAGAGCTCGTCGACGAGGTCAACGCCGTCATGAAGCAGCTTGCCGCCGAACATATGACGATGCTCATCGTCACGCACGAGATGCGCTTTGCCGGTGAAGTGGCGGATCGCGTGCTGTTCATGGACGGAGGCGCCGTCGTGGAAGAAGGCCCGCCGTCCGAGATATTCCGCGCACCGAAAATGGAACGCACCCGTACGTTCCTGAAGAAATACCTCTCCGCCTGAGTTCGAGCATGACCAGACCGACCACCGAATTCCCCGATTTCGGACTGACGCCCGACCAACGCCGGCACGCGGTGCGCGGCCATTACTATGAGTGGCCGGGCATGGACGGCGAGCGCGGCGAGATCTGGTGCTACAGCGACCGCTTCTCCTACCGCTCCGGCGAGACAGTCACGTTGCACGTCAGTTCAACGGCGCCGACCTTTAGCATGGCGGTCATCCGCGACGGCGGCGGTGAGACCAAAGTGTTCGATAAATCGGACATTGCAGCTCGCTGGCAGGAGAGCCCTGACCAGTGCTCGGCCGAAGGCTGCGGCTGGGAAGCGTCGTTTGAATTCCGCGTCGACGGCGACTGGCCGTCCGGCGCCTATCGGATAACGCTGACCGCCGACGGCCGCGACGGCAAGCCGATCCAAAGCCATCACCTGTTCATCGTCTCGCCCCAACCCGGCAAGAAACCCGGCCGTGTGCTGCAGGTGGCCGCGACGGGCACCTGGCTCGCCTACAATACCTGGGGCGGCTCCAACCACTATCAGGGCATTACCGGGCCGGATCGCAACCAGTATTCGCCACTCGTGTCGACGCAGCGACCCTGGTGCCGTGGCTTCGTCGTGTTGCCGAGGGATGCGCCGCGCGTGCCACTGGAGGTCGCCGTGCCGCCGAAGACGGTGCCGCGCTATCCGCATATGGAATGGGCTTTGGCCACCGGCCATTCGAAGAAATACGCCTCGTCGGGCTGGGCCAGCTATGACAGCCACTTCTTCCGCTTCGCCGAGCGTGCCGGCTACGGCGTCGATCTCGCCAGCCAGCACGATCTGCATTTCTCGCCGGAGATTCTTGACGGTTACGATTGCGCCGTCTTCGTCGGCCATGACGAATACTGGACCTGGGAGATGCGCGACGCCGTCGACGAGTATGTCGAGCGCGGCGGCCATGCGGCGCGCTTTGCCGGCAATTTCATGTGGCAGACGCGTCTTGAGGACGAGGGGCGCCGGCAGGTCTGCTACAAATACCGCGCCCGCGCCGAGGATCCCGCCTATCGCGGCGGCGACGTGACCCGCGCCACCAATTCCTGGGAGGCCCCTGAAATCGGCCGGCCCGGCTCGGCGACCTTCGGGCTCAATGCGACACGCGGCCTTTACGCGGGCTGGGGCGGCTGCGCGCCGCGAGGCGTGCGGGGTTTCCCGGTCTACCGTCCCGGGCATTGGGCCTTCGCCGGCACCGGCATCTATTATGGCGACCTGCTGGGCGCCGACAGCCATGTCTATGGCTATGAGGTCGACGGCCTCGACTTCGAGCTTCGCAACGGCCTGCCCTACCCGACCGCGACCAGCGGCGCGCCTGACGGCCTGCAGGTCCTCGCCGTCGGTATGGCCAGCCAGGTCGAGGAGAGCGCCGACATCCCGATCGAGGATCAGTTCCTCACCGACGAGGACGGCCGCTTCAGCGCCGAAACGCTCTTCGGCGACAGGAGCGACGCCAGCCTCGAAAAAGTCAAACGCAGCAACGGCATGATCGTCAACTTCCCGCGCGGCAAGGGCGAGGTGTTTCACGCCGGAAGCTGCGAATGGGTGGCCGGCCTGCTGAGACAAGACCCGATGGTCGAACGCGTCACCCAGAATGTCCTCGATCGCTACCTTGGAAAGTCCTGACATGTCGAAGACCCAGACCGCCGCTCAAGAGACCGAAGCCCGGCGAGAATCGCATCTGTTCTACCTGTCCAGCCTGCGCCGGCCGCTGATCGACCGTGCCGAAGGCATCTATATGTGGACGCAGGATGGCCGCCGCTTCATCGATGGCTCGAGCGGCCCGATGGTGGCCAATATCGGCCACTCCAACCGCAATGTGCTGGATGCCATGAAGCGGCAGATGGACCGCGCCACCTTCGCCTATCGGCTGCATTTCGAAAACGAGCCCGCTGAGGAGCTGGCTCGGGAACTGGCGCGGAAACTGCCCGAAGGCGTGGACCGCATCTTCTTCGTATCCGGCGGTTCGGAAGCGACCGAATCCTGCATCAAGCTGGCACGCCAATGGGCAGTCGCCACGGGCCAGCCGAGCCGCTGGAAGGTGATCACGCGCTTCCCCTCCTATCATGGCGGCACGCTGGGTTCGCTTTCGATCACCGGCGACGACGCGCTGGCCGAAACCTTCACGCCGATGATGCGGCCAATGCCGACCGTGCCGGCGCCGACGGCATGGCGCGACCGTGACAATCTCTCGATGGAGCAGCGCGGCGTCCGCTACGCCGACATGCTGGAGGAGAAGATCCTGGCCGAAGGTCCGGATAGCGTGGTCGCCTTCATCATGGAGCCGATCGGGGGCGCGGCCACCGCAGCCCTTGTGGCGCCAGACAGCTATTATGCGCGCATTCGCGAGATCTGCGATCGCTACGGCATCCTGCTCATCCACGACGAAGTGATGAGCGGCGCCGGGCGCACCGGCAAGTTCCTCAGCGGCGACCACTGGAACTGCAAGCCTGACATCGTCGCGCTGTCCAAGGGGCTGGGTTCCGGCTACGCGCCGCTCGGCGCGCTGGCCGCTCCGATGCGCCTGGTGCAGCCGCTGCTGGCCTCGGGCGGCTTCCAGCATGGCCACACCTATGCCGGCAATCCGCTTGCCTGCGCCGCCGGGCTTGCGGTGCTCGGCGAAATGGACCGGCTCGATCTGATCGCCAACTCCGCCGCCATGGGCGACGTGCTGATCGGCGAGTTGAAGGCGTTGCAGAGACGTTTCCCCTTCATCGCCGATGTACGCGGCAAGGGGCTGCTGCTCGGCGCCGAAATGGTCGCCAACCCGGAGACGCTGAAGCCTATCGACCCGGCCCGCAAGGCCACGCAACGCCTGCTGGATCTTGCTTATGCGCGCGGTCTGATCATCTATGGCCGCAAGGTCAAGGGCGGAGTCGACGGCGACAACTTCATGGTGGCGCCGCCGATGATCATCACGCGTGAGCAGATCGGCGAGATGGTCGCCATCATCGGCGACTCGCTGGAAGCGCTCGCCGCCGAGCTCGACCTGCCGGTGGAAGGCTGAGGGCAAGAAAATGGCGCCGAGGAAAGTCATCATCACCTGCGCCGTCACCGGCTCGGTGCATACGCCGTCGATGTCCCCACACCTGCCGGTCACGCCGGACCAGATCGCCACGGACGCCATCGCCGCGGCCGAAGCCGGCGCTTCGATCCTGCATCTTCACGCCCGCGACCCCAGGGATGGCAGGCCGACCGCTGACCCGGACGTGTTCATGCAGTTCCTGCCCCGTATCAAGCAGGCGACCGACGCGGTGGTGAACATCACTACGGGCGGCTCGTCCCTGATGACGCTCGACCAACGGCTGGCTGCGCCTTTGCGGGCGCAACCGGAAATGTGCTCGCTCAACATGGGCTCAATGAATTTCGCGCTGTTCCCAATGCTCGACAAGCCGAGGGAGTGGCAGCACGAATGGGAGCCGAAACTGCTCGAAGCGACACGCGACACAATCTTCAAGAACACGTTCGCCGACATGGAAGGCGTGCTGGAGAGGCTGGGCAAGGGCTGTGGCACGCGTTTCGAATTCGAATGCTACGATGTCGGCCATCTCTACTCGCTGGCACATTTCAGAGACCGGGGGCTCGTGTCGGGACCGCTGTTCATCCAGTTCGTGCTCGGCATCCTGGGAGGCATCGGCGCCGATCCCGACAACCTCGTCCATATGAAACGCATCGCCGACAAGCTGTTCGGCGACAGCTACCAGTTCTCGGTGCTCGCCGCCGGCCGCAACCAGATGCCGCTGATCTCGATCGCTGCCGCTATGGGCGGCAATGTCCGCGTCGGCCTGGAGGACAGTCTTTACGACGGGCGGCAACTGGCGAAATCCAATGCCGACCAGGTGCGCCGCATCCGCGGTATCCTCGAGGGCCTGTCGCTGGACGTCGCCACGCCCGCCGAAGCGCGCGAAATGCTGGCGCTGAAGGGCGGTGACCGGGTGGCGTTTTGATGCCATTGGAAGCTGTTACACTCCGACCGGCCCGCATCGAGGACGCCGACACGATACACGCTGCGCTCCTCAGGCTCGGCAGCCATATCGGCGCGCACCAGGAAATCAGCTCGACGCCGGACGACCTCCGCCGCTATGGCTTCGGCGACAAACCCGCCTTCTCGACTCTGATCGCCGAGGTTGAAGGCGAATTCGCCGGGCTTTGCCTGCACTTCCCGATCTTCTCGACCTGGATGGGACGTCCTGGCGTCTATGTGCAGGACCTCTATGTCGAGGATCGCTTTCGCGGCCGCAGGATCGGCGAGAAACTGCTGCGGCGGGTGGCAAAAGAGTGCCGCGCCGCCGGCGGCGTCTATCTGCGGCTTTCGGTCGACACCGACAACGAGACCGCCAAGACCTTCTACGAAAAGCTTGGCATCGGCTGGTCGAGCTACGAGCAGACGCAAAAGATCGTCGGCGATGCCTTCTTTGCCTTTGCCGACGCACCGGAGAGATGATGATGAAAGCCTTCTATGCCGAGGAACAGAAACGCCACGATCCGAAGGCCTTCCTCTCCAGCGGCGCGCCGCAGCCCAATCCGGAAAAGCCGGAGCGCGTCGAAAGATTATTAGCCGGCGCAATATCGGCAGGATTGACGGTTGAACGTCCAGGCAATCATGGCCTCGGCCCGATATCCGCCGTGCATACGCCCGAATATCTCGACTTCCTCGAGCACATCTTCCTGCGCTGGCAGCGCATCGAAGGCGCGTCGGCGGAGGTCATCCCGAATATCCACCCGATCGCGCGCAACGGCTCCTATCCGGCATCGGCCGTCGGCCAGGCCGGCTACCACATGGCCGATACCGCTTGCCCGATCTCGGCGGAGACCTGGGAAAGCGCGCTCTGGAGCGCCTGGAGCGCGGTGGAAGCGGCCGACTCGGTGATGGCGGGCGCGGCTTCGGCCTATGCGCTGTGTCGCCCGCCGGGTCACCATGCCTTCGCCGATGTCGCCGGCGGCTTCTGCTTCATCAACAATTCGGCTGTGGCGGCGCAGGTTCTGCGCAAGAGTGCAGCACGTGTCGCGATACTCGACGTCGACCTGCATCACGGCAACGGCACCCAAGGCATCTTCTACGCAAGACCCGATGTGCTCACGGTCTCGCTGCACGCCGATCCCGTGCGCTTCTACCCCTTCTTCTGGGGCCATGCCGACGAGCGCGGCGAAGGCGCCGGCCTCGGCTACAATTTCAACCTGCCGCTGCCGCGCAAATCCGGCGACGCTGCGTTCCTCGAAGCGCTGGCCAACGCCTTCCAGCGCATCCGCGCTTTCGCGCCTGAAGCCCTGGTCGTGGCGCTCGGCCTCGACGCCTTCGAGGGCGATCCGTTCGGTGGTCTTTCGGTGACGACGCCCGGCTTCTCACGCATCGGCGAGGCGATCGCCGGGCTCGGCCTGCCGACGGTGATCGTTCAGGAAGGCGGCTATCTCTGCGACGCGCTGGGTGACAATCTCACCGCTTTCCTGACCGGCTTCGGCGCCAGGAAAAGCTAGATCATCAGGCGCGCTGCTGCCTCAGCATCGCGATCACGCGGTGCACGCTTTCCAGCGTTTCGTCGATTTCGCCCGCCGTGTTGTAGTGGGCGATCCCGATGCGCACGACGCCCAGCTCCGGCTGAATGCCGAGCTGGTGGACGATTTCCCATGCATAATTATGGCCGGACCACAGGAAGATGTTCTCGGCATTCATCTGCCGCACGATCGTCTCGGGCGCGATGCCCTCGACGGTGAAAGAAACCGTCGGCACACGTTCCCCGAGGCGGCCAAGGTCTGTGATGCCGCGGATGGTCAGGCCTTCGATGTCCGAGAGCCCTTCGATCAACTGCCGCGCGAGCGCGTTTTCATAGGCGATCGACACCTCGAAAGCCTTCGCGATCCGCTCTCGGCGCGAGCCGCCCTCGCCTGCCGCCGCGCCGAGATCGGCGAAGTAGTCGATGGCAGCGGTCAAACCGGCCATCAGCTCGATCTGTGGCGTGCCCAGTTCGAACCGTTCCGGCAGACCGTTTGACGAGCAGCGGCACTTATAGGGCTTGAGCGCATCGATGACCTCGCGCCGGCCCCACAATATGCCCATATGCGGCCCGAAGAACTTGTATGCCGAGCAGACAAGGAAATCGCAGCCGAGTTCCCGCACATCGACCAGTCCATGCGGGGCAAATTGGACGGCATCGACATAGACCAGCGCGCCGGCCTCTTTGGCGATCGCGGTCAGCGCCTTCACACGGTTGATCGAGCCGGTGAGGTTCGAGGCATAGTTCAATGCAACGAGCCGAGTGTTCTGCGAAAGCAACGCCTTCAGCGTCGCTTCCTCGACCTGCCAGCTTTGCTCATCGAACGGCAGGAAGCGCACGACAAGCCCAAGGTCTTCGGCAAGCTGCAGCCAAGGTGAGACATTCCCTTCGTGGTCCATGCGCGTGACGATGATCTCGTCGCCCGGCTTCATCGTGCGGCCAAGCGTGCGCGACATGTGATAAGTCAGCGTCGTCATATTGGCGCCGATGATGATTTCCTCGGCGCTTGCGGCGCCGAGGAAATCGGCCATCGCTTTATGTGCTTCGTCGACCACTTCCTGCGCCGCGACGGTCGTTCCGAAGTAGCCGCCGAGATTGGCATTGGAGGTGAGCAGACAGCGCGACACGGCATCGGCCACCGTCTGGGGCACCTGCGTGCCGGCGGGATTATCGAGATAGATGCGGCGTCGGCCCTGGTCGCTCAGCGAAAGCGCCGGAAATCTTGCGCGCACGGCCTCGATCGGAAAGCTCGCCACAGTCTCTATCCCCTTGTTATTTGTCGATAATATTTCGCATTGCCGTCAGGGGCACGGATTGCCGACACGCTGGTGGATCGCGTCGACGGCCTTTTGCATCTCCTCCGTCCACGTGACGTCGGCCGATGACAGGGCGATGTCCAACTGCGCGACGCTAGTCGCGCCGACGATGTTTGAGGTCACGAACGGCCGGCTCGACACATAGGCGTTGGCGAACAGTGCCGGCTCCATGCCGAACGAGCGCGCCAGTTCGCTGTATTCGAGCTGCGCCTCGGCCGCATTCGGCGTCTCGTAGCGCTGGCCGCGATTGAACAGCTGCGAACGCGAGCCCTGTGGCCGTGCGCCATGGTTGTATTTTCCAGTCAGGTAGCCCTGCGCCAGAGGCGAATAAGGAAGAAACGCGATCTCCTCGCGCTCGCACACCTCGGCCAGGTTCACCTCGAAGGTGCGGTTGACCAGATTGTAGGCGTTCTGGAGCGAGGCCGCGCGTGGTCCGGCCCCCTTGTCCGACTCGGCAAGGAAACGCATGACGCCCCAGGAGCTTTCGTTCGACAGGCCGAGATGCCGAATCTTGCCGGCCTTCACAAGTTCGTCAAAGACGCCAAGCGTCTCGGCGATCGGCGTTTCGCCTGCCGGCGCCTCGGCCGCGTCGGCCCGCCGCGCCGCGCCGACGCGGGTCGGGTTCGAGCCCCATGGAATATCCCGATCGGGCCAATGGATCTGGTAGAGGTCGATGTAGTCGGTGCCGAGTTTCGCCAGCGACTTCTCGACCGCGTCGAAAATGTCGGCGCGGACCAGCTTCGAGGGACGATCGCCTCGGAACCAGCTGTTGGCGGTGCGGCCGACCACTTTCGAGGCGACGATTACCTTGTCGCGGTTGCCTTTCGCCTTCATCCAGTTGCCGATGATCTTCTCGGTCCATCCTTGCGTCTCGGCCTTGGGCGGGATGGGATAAAGCTCGGCGGTGTCGATGAAATTGACACCGCGCGAAAAGGCCAGATCCATCTGCGCATGGCCTTCGGCCTCGGTGTTCTGCTGGCCCCACGTCATCGACCCCAGGCAGATTTGCGAGACAAGGAGATCGGTCCGACCGAGGCGGCGTTTGTGCATTAATGTCTCCATCGGGAGGTCTTGCGCGTGTGCGCGAGGAGGAATTCCAGCATAAGGCAAAGGCTGGAGGTTCTCCAAGCCCTGCAGCCTTTGCTTCTGAGCGAACCAGAGAGAGCTAGCGGCGCACACCGGCCAGCGCGCGACGCTTGGCCTCGTCGATCAGCATGTTGGCCACCTGCATGCGGATCATGGCGCGCTGGCGCAGGTGTGGCGCGACGCGATCGGGGTGATTGGCGAACGCGAAGTTGCGCCTGATGCGGCCGAAATCGGCATTCTTCCCCGAACTCTCGAGGCCAAGCTCGCCGGCAATCGAGTCTGGATCGATCGGCGGCAGTGCTTCCTCCGGCTTGTGCCCTTCAGTGGCGAGCGCCAGCTTTGCCTGGTCGAGCAACGCAACGAATTCCGCGGCAAGGTCGGCGCCTGCCTCCCGGTATTCGGCGGCAACGCTCTCGCCGGCAACCTTGATGCGGCCGGAATGAAGCTCGTCTGCCACCGAAAGATAATCGAACGGAATAGTCGGCCGGGCGCCCTCTTGCTCACCCTTCTCGGAGGCGACGATCAGATCGTCGAGCAACGAAGCGAAATCGAGCTTGGTCCCGGTTCCGATCTCAGCCTCCCCTGTCGCGACCGCATGCACTACAGCCATCAACCTTAGGGCGGTCTCGTTAAAAATGAATGCCGGCGCCATTAACAATTTCAACGTTTTGAGTGGAAAAAGTGCCCGGCACGGCCAGAAACAAAAAGCCGGACTGCATTTTCATACAGTCCGGCAAGTTCGCCAGGAGTGGCGAGGAAAAGCCAGCCATGAGCCAGCACCGGTGCCTACGGACCGGCCGGCCGAAAAGTTTCATCAAAAATCGATTGTGGCGAAAAAAATTCGCGAGGGCATGGCAGCCATGCAAATGCTGCACTGCACAATTTTAACAAATCACCTATATGCTTGAGCGTGGAGGATCAACAGGGGCAACCGGGTTATGGGATTCTTCACTGAAATGTTCGCGCGGCCACGCCCGCAGGAACAGCAGCGTTACCGCTCGGCGCTTGCGCTTCTGAACGCGATGAGCAACGCCGATCGCGCCGATATCGGCATCAAGCCGGCGGATTTTCCGCGTATCGCCCGCGAAATGTCGATACGCTAAAGTCTTGGGCTTAAAGAGGTTTCCCGGCGTTGCCGGGAAGCCTCGAAACGCGAGCCGCGTCAGCGACTTCCCAAAAATGTCTGCTTGCCGAGCGGCACGCCATTATGACGCAGGATGTCGTAGGCGGTTGTAACGTGGAAGTAGAAGTTCGGCATGGCCAAGTGCAAGAGGTACTGCAGGCCGGGCAGAGTGACTTCGCGTCCACCGAGCCTGACCTCCACGACCTTGTCTTCCGACCCATCGAGATCAGACGCCGAAAACGTCGCCAGATGATCAAGCGTCTTGCCGATTCGCGCCTGCAGTTCCGCAAAACTCGCTTCATTGTCCTCGTATTTCGGCACCTCGCGTCCGGCGAGCCGCGAGGGCGCGCCCTTGGCATGGTCGGTGGCGATCTGCACCTGCCGGGTCAGCGCGAACATGTCGGGCGCGAGTCGTGCCGCTAGGAGCACCTGCGGATCGATTTTTCGTTCGGTTGCATTCTCCTCGGCCGCGGTGAGCACGCTGCCCAGTGCCTTCAGCCGGGTCGAGAACACGGCCACTGATATGTCGTACATGGATATCGTCACGAGCAATCTCCCAAAGCGGCCGATGCGCCGCGGACGCCCAGCTAGCGCCTCCGGTCACGATTCTTCAAGCGTCACCGCCTCGCCGCAATCGGCATGGTAGGATCGGACCATCGAGCGGAGGACCTGATGAGAAGCGTCATTTTCGCAGCGACTGCCCTTTTATCGCTTGCCGGCATCGCACAGTCGGCCCTTGCCGCCGAAGCGCCCTATGTCGACGACCGGTCGGACGCAGCGGCTGTGATCCGTTCCCTCTACAACGCCATCAACCGGCATGAATTCGCCCGCGCCTGGGGTTACTTCGGAGATACAAAGCCGGCAAAGGACTTTGACGCATTTGTCAAAGGCTATGACGGCACCGATGCAGTCGAAGTCAAAACAGGGGCGGTTTCGAACGAGGGAGCCGCAGGCAGCATCTATTACAGCGTGCCCGTCGCCATCCAGGCGACCGACAAGAAAGGCGAATCCAAGGTCTTCGCCGGCTGCTACACGGTCCGGCAAGTCAATGCGCAGGTCCAGGAACCACCGTTCCAGCCGATCTTCATCGACAAGGGCGCGCTGAAGCCCTCGACATCCGACCTCGCCGATGCCGTGCCGGCAAGCTGCGGCGACGGCCCACCGCCGCCGAAGAAGGATGAAGCGCTGGAGCAGGCCAAAAGGGCCTTTGCCGCCGCTTATGGCGATCAATGCGAAAAGCAGACGCCGGACGGCAAACCGACCAGCGAGCCGGACGCCTACTCCATCCACTACAAGGACAAGGACGCCGCGGCCGACCAGCCGGAGAAAGAGACGCGGCTCTTCCGTTTCTTCTGCTCGATGGGAGCCTACAACGAAAGCGCGGTCTACTACATCTCCGACGATGTCGCCGGCGTCAGGCAATTGCAGTTCGCCACGCCGGAGCTCGATATTCGCTACGAGAACAACAACACTGAGGGAAAGGTCGAGTCGATCCACATCGTCGGCTTCCAGACCGACGACCAACTCGTCAACTCAAACTATGACGACAAGACCCTGACGATCACGTCCATGAACAAATGGCGAGGCGTCGGCGACGCTTCTTCAAGCGGCACCTATCTGTTCCGCAACGGCAATTTCTCGCTGGTGCAGTACGACGTCGACGCCTCCTATGACGGCGAGGTCAACCCGCAAACCATCCTGGACTACAACACGGCGCCTTGAACAACCTGATTAGGGTCAACAGACACTAAGGCGCCTTCGTCAGCATCCAGTTCAGCGTCCCGCGCCAGTCGACCATGCGGATCGGCGTGCCATGCGTGCCGGTCTCGAAGCGCACGAACCGGGTAGGATAAGTCTTCGACTTGGCGAGGATCGATCGGAAGAACGCTTCCTGCTTCGCGACGGCAAACACCACGTCATGGCTGCCCTGGCCGAAGAACACCGGCACGCGACGTTTGAAGGCGGGGCTGGTCAGAAAACTTTCGTCCCAGAGCGAGCCGAGCAGCAAGAGGCCGTTGATGCGATTGCCGGTGTCCTTGCTTGCGGCAAGCTTCCAGCACAGCATGCCGCCCATAGAACCGCAGGCGACGAAGATTTTGGCGCTCGGCGATTTCTCGGCGTAGTGATCGATCAGCGCCGCCACCTGCGCGGCGCCCTTGTCGCCGAAATCGGGAAAATCCGGCGTGATGTAGAGGCCGCCATTGTCGGCCATCAGGTTCTTGATGCGGTTGAAATTGCCGCCGAACGTGAAGTCGTCGACGCCCTGCTTGCGGCTGCCGCCCTGCCCGTGCAGGTAGAGCACGATGATGGAAGCCCCTTCCGTCTTGCCGACCGCGACATGCCTGATGTCGCCGGCATCCGTCTTCAGCATCAGGTCCTGCTGAACCCTGCGCACACCGGGGTCGGTGTACTGCGCGCGAACGCGCTTTTCCGGCACCTCGTCGCGCTGGTTGATGTCGCGCATCTCGTGATAGTCGAGCACCGTATAGGCGCCGTTGTCGCCGGTCGAAAGCGCCAGCGGGTAGGCGAACAGGTCGTCCTTGAACGGTTTTAGCGATGGTGTTTGCGCCTCGGCGGCCGTAGCGAAAACAGCTGTCGCGGTGAGCAGGGCAACGAAGAAGCGGAAACGGAAAGACATGGCCAGAGCCATGCGAAATTCGGCTCCGGTTTGTCAATCCTGCAGGATGCCGCCGGCGTCTTCCAGAGCTTCTCGGGTATCGACATCGATCGAGGCGCCCTGCCCGATCTCGACATCGATCACGTCCAGTCCCTCGGACTCGACAAGATGGCGCGCGCCGGTGTCGCCTTCCAGATGCGCGATCGCCGCAAACAGCGAGCGCGGCAGCAGCACCGGATTGCCGCGCTTGCCGAGATGGGAGGCGCGCACCACCGCGCGGCCTCCGGACTTGCGAAAGGCATCGATCAGGCTGTCGAGATCTTTCGAGGAGACGCCCGGCATGTCGCCGAGCACAATCATGGCGCCGGCCGCGTCGGGCGAGACCCCTGCAATGCCCGCCTTCAACGAAGACGCCAAGCCATCGGCGAAATCAGGATTATCGGCGAGCCTTACATCGAGACCGGATAGCGCGGAGCGCACCCGTTCGCGCTGATGCCCGGTGACGACGACAGTATTGGCGGCCTTCGAGCCCAATGCGCGTTCTGCCGTGCGGCGCACCAGCGGCTGGCCGTCGAAAAGGGCCAAAAGCTTGTTCGGCCCGCCCATGCGGCTTGAGCGGCCGGCGGCCAGAAGCACGATGTCGACCCTCGGCTCGGCCCGCGCCGGCATCGGCTCGCGCGGCTGCGGCCTGGTCGGGATTTCCATCAAGAGCCCACCGACACCCATCCCGGCAATGTCGCGCGCCGTCACGTCAAGCCCGGCGATCAGACGGTCCAGCACCCAGTCGAAGCCATTTTCCTTGGGGCTGCGCGCGCAGCCCGGCGCGCCGATGATGCGCTTACCGTCGAGCGTCCCGAGCACCAGCAGGTTACCGGGATCGACCGGCATGCCGGCGCGGATGACGGTCCCACCTGCCTTTTCGATCGCCGCCGGCACGATATCGGCGAAATCGCTCATCGCCGAGGCGCCGAAGATCACCACCATGTCGTTGTCGCGCGCCAATGCGGCGGCGGCCTCCGCGACAGGCGCGATTTCATGCGGCGTGCGCCGCTCCGCGGTCAGCCGGCCGCCGGACCGGGCCAGCCGCGCCTCAGTAACGCGCAGCGTCTTGTCGAGAACACTCGGCTTGACGCCGGGAAGCACAGTCTGGATCACGCCGACACTGACCGGCCGGTAAGCGTTGACGGCAAATATCTCGCCGCCGGCGCAAATCTTGACGACCGCGTCCACCAGACCGGCCGCGACGGCAAAGGGAATAATCTTCACCGTTGCTACCATCTGCCCCTTCTCGACCGGCGCATGCTGCGCCAGCGTAGCGATGGTAATGGCCGGGTCGATGGCATTGATGGCATCGATCATGGAGGCGTCGACGGTGAAGACGCCTGCCGTTTCCGAATGGAGGTTGACCCGCCCGGTCGCGGCCTGCCTTGCATCGATGTTGCGAGGGCTCATGCCGGCGGCGATTGTCTCGGCCGCGGCGTCCTCACCGAGATCGTCCGGGGCCAGCACGGCCGCTACAATTTCCTCGACACCGCCCGCTTTCAGCACCGCGACATCCTCGGCGCTCAGGCGCTGCGCCTTGCGGAACCGCCTCTCCCCTGCCGTGGTCGAATGCGCCAATACCGCGCCCTCGGCCTGATCGATCGGAATCGGACCGAACCTCACGCTACCGCGCCCTTGGCTTCAAGGCCGCGCGAGCGGAACGCATGGATCGTCTGGGCGAGGATGGCGACGGCGATCTCGGCGGGGCTGGCTGCGCCGATATCGAGGCCAATCGGCGCATGGATGCGGGCGATTTGTTCAGCGCTAGCGCCAAGCGCAAGCAGGCGCTCGATCCGCTTGGCATGCGTCTTCCGGCTGCCGAGCGCGCCGATATAGAAACACCTGGCGTCGAGCGCAGCCTTCAGCGCGAAATCGTCTATCTTTGGGTCATGGGTAACGGCGGCGAGCGCTGTATAGCTGTCCAGCGGTTCGCGCTGCAGCACATCCTCCGGCCATTCGGCATGCAACGCAACATCCGGGAAGCGATCAGACGTGGCGAATGCAGTGCGCGGATCGATGATCTCGACAGGATAGCCGGCGATCTTCGCCATCGGCGCCAGCGCCTGGCTGATATGCACCGCGCCGATCAGGATCAGTCGCGGGCGCGGCAGATGGGCGTTGAGGAAAAAAATACGCCCTTCCGCCTCCACCGAGCCGGAATTGCCGGTGCGGAACGCCCGGGCGATTGCCCCGCCAAGATCGCCCGCAACATGGTCGCCCTCGCGCACGATGCGATCGCGCCCATCGCCGAGGTCGGTGACCATGACAGCCGCGCGCCGGGCGCGACGTTCGGCATTGAGAGTTTTCAGTACATAAGGGTCCATCGAAGGTCAGCCCAACCGCTCGACATAGACCTTGATGCGGCCGCCGCAGGACAGGCCGACCTGCCACGCCGTCTCGTCGGCAACGCCGAACTCCAGCATCTTCGCCTTGCCCGATCCGATGACGTCGATCGCCTCGGTCACGACCGCGCCCTCTACGCAGCCGCCGGACACCGAGCCATGGAAATTCCCTTCGGCGTCGATGACCAGATGGCTGCCGACCGGGCGCGGCGCCGAGCCCCAGGTCTCGACCACGGTCGCGATGGCGACATCCTTGCCGCCCTTCATCCACCCTTCCGCGATTATTAGAGGATCGCGGGCCTCGTCGAGATAAATGCTGTCATCCATCGTCGCTTCTCGCAAAGTCTGCTTTTCGGTCAAAACGCGAGTTCCCCTACCAGGATATGGCTACGCTGCTCGCCTCTCGCCAGCCTTCAGCCAGCGGCGCGGATCCGTCGAAGCCGCCGGACGCCGGTCGAGCGACGCGCAAAGATCGGCCAGCGCATCGAGATTATGCACCGCGCGGAATTCGTCGACATGCGGCAATATCGCCTTCACGCCGCGGGCGCGGGCCTCGAAACCGTCGAAGCGCAAAAGCGGATTGAGCCAGATCAACCGCCGGCAGGATTTGCGCAGCCGCTCCATTTCCTCCGAGAGCCCGCTAGCATCATCGCGCTCCAACCCGTCGGTGATCAGCAGCACCACCGCTCCCTGCCCCAGCACGCGCCGCGACCAAAGCCGGTTGAATTCGGCGAGCGCGTCGCCGATGCGCGTGCCGCCCGACCAGTCCTTCACCGCGGCCGAGCACTCGGCCAGCGCCTCGTCAGGGTCGCGATGGCGCATCTGGCGGGTCAGGTTCGTCAGCCTTGTGCCGAAGACGAAGGCGTGGACGCGCCGCCGCTTCTCTGTCAGCGCATGCAGGAAATGCAGGAAGATGCGCGTATACTGGCTCATCGAGCCCGAAATATCGGCAAGCACCACCAGCGGCGGATGCACTTCGCGCCGCGAGCGGAATTTCGGCAGGATCAGCGCCCCGCCGGTGCGCGCGGCCCCACGCATCATGGCGCGTGGATCGATTCGGCGCCCCTGCGCGTCCGGCTTGAAGCGGCGGGTGGTTACCATGTCGAATGGCATGCGCAGCGTGGCGATCGCCTTGCGGGCCTGCGCCAGCTCGGCGGCGTCCATCTGGGCAAAGTCCTTGCCGCGCAGGATTTCGTTGCCGGAAAAGGTGAAACGCGCGTCGACCTCGATCTCCGGCACTTCTCGCACCGGCTGGTTCTTCTGATGGCCTTCGAACATCGCCTGGCTCACCCTGCTCTCGGCCGCGCGTGGCTTCCGCTTCTCGGCATTGTCCGGCGCGACGGGCGAGAACATCGCCAGCATCTTCTCAATCAGTTCATGCGACTTCCAGAATAGACGGAACGCCTCGTCGAACACGGGATGGTCTTCGTGCCGCGAGACCAGCACGGCGTGCAGCGTCCAGTAGAAATCGTCGCGTGAGCCGATGCCGGCGGCGAGCACTGCCTCGATGGCGTCCTTGACCGAAGCCGGGCCGACGCGCATGCCCGCCTTGCGAAGGGCGCGCGCGAAATAGACGATGTTGTCGGCGATGTGCCCTTCGGTTGCCTCTTTGGGTTCCGGGTGCCGCGGTGGCATGCCTGCTACTCCGCGGCCGAGAGCTCGGCCTTGACCTCGTTGAGGATGCGCCGGCCTTCGCCCTGTTCGATACGGGCAATATCGTCCTGGTATTTCAGCAACACGCCGATCGTGTCGGAGACGGTTTCCGGATCGAGCGCTACCTTGTCGAGCTCAGTCAGCGCGCCGGCCCAATCAATGGTTTCCGCGACGCCCGGCGCCTTGAACAGGTCGACCTGGCGCAGCTTCTGGATGAAGGAAACGATCTCGGCCGAGAGCCGGCTGTTCGCCTGCGGCACCTTGCGACGCACGATCTCCAGCTCGCGCTCGGCGTTCGGATAGTCGACCCAGTGGTAGAGGCAGCGTCGCTTCAGCGCATCGTGAATTTCACGCGTGCGGTTGGTGGTGATGATGACGATCGGCGGCTCTTCGGCCTTGATCGTTCCAAGCTCCGGAACCGTGACCTGGAAGTCCGACAGGATCTCGAGCAGGAATGCCTCGAAGGCTTCGTCCGTGCGGTCGAGTTCGTCGATGAGGAAGACCGGGGCCGCGCCCGCCTTGCCTGTCAGGGCATCGAGCACGGGGCGTCGGATCAGGTATTTTTCGGAGAAGACGTTGCGCTCCATGTCGGAGCGCACGACCTTGCCGGCCGCCTCCTCCATGCGGATCTCGATCATCTGGGCGGCATAGTTCCACTCGTAGACGGCGGACGAGACGTCGAGCCCTTCATAGCACTGGAGGCGGATCAGCCGGCGGCCAAGAGCTGAGGCCAGCACCTTGGCGATCTCGGTCTTGCCGACGCCCGCCTCTCCTTCAAGGAACAGCGGCCGCTTCATGCGCAGCGAGAGGAACAGCACCGTCGCCAGCGAACGGTCCGCGACGTAATCCGCGCCGGTCAGCAGATCGAGCGTCTCGTCGATCGACTTCGGCGCGAGGCGCGGCGCAAGCGCGGTCATCTTGTCTCCGTGGATCCCGCGCCTGTTCAAAGAACGTGGTAGCCGCGGTTGTGGTAGATCAGCGGCCGCAAATTATCGCCGATACGCAGACCTGTCACCTTGCCAAAAAGCACACGGTGCGTGGCGAGATCCTTGGTATCGATGATCTCGCAGTCGAATACAGCGAGCGCACCTTTCAGCGTCGGCGCGCCGGTCGAGATCACGTCCCATTCGCCCAACGCAAAGCGTTCCTCGGACGGCAGGCCGGTGATGCCCGAGAACCCCACGGAGATCGCCTCCTGGTCCGAGGCGAGAGTGTTCAGCGCGAATTTGCCGTTCCTGACGAAGGCTTCGTTCTTTGGATTTTCGCGGTTGAGGCACACCAGGACCGTCGGCGGCGTGTCCGAGACCGAACAAGCGGCGATCACGGTCGCGCCCCGCTTGCCTGCGGGACCGTCGGTCGTCACCACATGCACATGGCCAGCGAAATGCGCCATAGCATCGCGATAGGCCTGCGGCCCGATGTCATTGACCTTCAGCACCGATGATCCACCTGTGAAAAAACCAGTCCGTTATATATGGCGGCATATTGCATGCCACAAGCGAAGTGCTTGACCGCAATCCTGAAATTCGCGTGTTGCACAGACCTTAGCCACCCTTTAGGTCTTTGCGGGGATAGTGCTGGAACTATACTCCCGGCACGGAGGACCTCTTCGCTCGAATGCGCCTTCTCACGACGACTTTGGCCGTGCTGCTTTCGCTGGCTGCGGGTGCCGACGCAGAGACGCTGGTTGGCGTCGCCGCGCCGCTTTCCGGTCCATCTGCTATCCTTGGCAAGCAGATCGAGGCCGGCGCCAGCCTAGCGGCGCAGATGAACAACCTCACGATCAAAGCCGTTGACGATGCCTGCACCGCCGATGGCGGGGCCGCGGCGGCAAGAGAATTCGCGGCCGACAAGGTCAATGTCGTGGTGGGCTTCCTCTGCACCGATGCTATCGAGGCGGCGCTCCCGATCCTTAAGGACGCCGGCATTCCCGTCATCACCGTCGGCGTGCGCACCGAGAGCCTGACCGACCGGCGTGCCAAGACCGGCTGGCCGGTCTACCGGCTCGGACCCCGCGGCGACGACGAGCGCAACGCAATCGCAAGCAGGCTCACCCAACTGTGGCGCAACGACCTCTTCGCCATCGTCGACGACGGCACGATCTACGGCCGCGAGCTCGCCGAAACCTTCCGCGCGGCGGCCGAACAGGCAGCGCTCAAGCCGGTCTTCGTAGACACTTTCCGGCCGCAGCTCGACAACCAGATCGGCCTGGTCGGGCGGCTGAAAAAGGCCGGTGCCACCAAGGTGTTTGCCGGCGGCGACGGCGACGACATCGCCATCATGGGGCGCGACGCCGCCCAATTGAACGCCGGCATGACCTTCGCCGGCGGGGAAAACCTGCGCACGCCGCCGGACGCCGTGCCCTACGCGGTCGGCACGCTGATGACTGCGCTGCCGGAATGGGCGGAGGCCGCCGACCCAAAGGTCGTGCAGGCCTTTGGCGCCAAGACCATCGTGCCGGATGGCTACACCCTGCCGGCCTATGCCGCGGTCGAGGTCGCCAAGGCGGCAGTGGCGGACGCGGCAAGCTCAGGCAAACCGCTCGCCGAGGCATTGACCGGGCACGACTTCGCCACCGCTATCGGCACCATCCGCTTCGACGCCAAGGGCGACCTCAGCCAGAATCCATTTCGGGTCTTCCGCTTCGACGGCACTAGATTCGTGCCGCTGGAGGTGAAGTGATGTTTCGCACGGGACCGCGCAATCTGATCACGGATGTCGCCGGCTTGAGTGTCGGCAATGCCGCAGACGCCAAGCTGAAATCCGGCGTCACGGTCGTGCTCTGCGATGAGCCGGCGGTGGCGGGCGTCCAGGTGCTGGGCGGCGCGCCCGGCACGCGCGAGACCGACCTGCTCGAGCCGCAAAACTCGGTCGCAGCCGTCCATGCCGTCGTCCTGTCCGGCGGTTCGGCCTTCGGCCTCGATGCCGCCTCCGGCGTACAGGCGGCGCTGCGGGAGAAAAACATCGGCCTCGAAGTGGGCGGCTTCCGCGTGCCGATCGTGCCGGCGGCGATCCTGTTCGATCTGCCCAATGGCGGCGACAAGGGATGGGACCGCTATCCACCCTACCGCGAGTTCGGCTTCGAGGCGGTGCAGACGGCAAGCGGCGACTTTCCAATCGGCACCGTCGGTGCGGGCACCGGCGCGCTGACGTCGGGATTGAAAGGCGGGCTCGGCTCCGCCTCGACCGTGCTTGACAGCGGCGTCACCATCGGCGCGCTCGCCGCCGTCAACCCGACCGGCTCGGTGACGATCGGGCGCAGCCGGCATTTCTGGGCGGCCCCTTTCGAGATCGGCGACGAGTTCGGCGGTCTGGGCTATCCCGACCCAATGCCTGAGGACGCGCGAAAAATACTGCTGAAATACCGTGACAGGCGCACCGCCTCACATCCCGAAGGCGCCAGCACCACCATCGCGGTCATCGCCACGGACGCTGTATTGACCAAGGCCGCGGCCAAGCGGTTGGCGATTTCGGCGCATGACGGTTTCGCGCGTGCCATCTGGCCGACGCACACACCAGCCGACGGCGACCTGGTCTTCGCCCTGGCGACCGGCAGGAGCGGCATCGAGCTCAGCTTTGACGCGGCCATCGATCTTTACGCTGCCGCCGGCGCAACGATGGCGCGCGCCATCAGCCGGGGCGTATACGCGGCGACGCCCGCAGACCGCGATTTGTTTCCTGTATGGTCGTCGCGCTAGGTCGCCAATCAGGTCGGATCGGACTTCTCTTCCTCGAAGGTGACCGCCACATCGGAATTGGCCGACAGCCAGACCTTGCCCTCCTCGACCTCGGCAAAGAGGGCCAATGGAACGTAATGGTGATGCCCCTTGTGCTTGCCCATGCCGCTATCGGCCTTGGTGAGCTTGATCCGGTCTCCCACGACCTTGTCCACTGTGCCGACATGGATGCCATCGGCGCCGATAACTTCCATATGCTCACGTATCTTGCTGGGATCGGTGGTCATGCTGGTCCTCCGCTGGATGGCCGCGCCCGTGGGGACGTGGGGCGGCCCACAATAACAAACGAATGCCGGATTGGATGCATCGCCCGCCGCGTCTCGTTCACCATGGCGTGATAGGCCACATCGCAACCGACGCGGTTTGCACACCAGCGGCGTTGAGCATTGGGCCGGCCTCTGTTAGGACGCGGCCAACGCTTCCCAGGCAGGACTGAAGAATGATCCCTCGCTATTCACGGCCGGAAATGGTCGCAATCTGGTCTCCCGAAACCCGCTTCCGCATCTGGTTCGAGATCGAGGCGTATGCCTGCGACGCGCTGGCGGAGCTCGGCGTCATTCCCAAGGAAGCCGCCAAGACTATCTGGGAAAAGGGCGGCGCTGCCAAATTCGATGTCGAGAAGATCGACGAGATCGAGCGCGTCACCAAGCACGACGTCATCGCCTTCCTGACCCATCTCGCCGAGTTCGTCGGGCCGGATGCGCGCTTCATCCATCAGGGCATGACGTCGTCCGACGTGCTCGACACCTGCCTTGCCGTTCAGCTGGCGCGCGCCAGCGATATCCTGCTGGCCGACATCGACGCGCTGCTCGCAGCGCTCAAGCGCCGCGCTTTCGAGCACAAGGACACCATCACCATTGGCCGCAGCCATGGCATCCATGCCGAGCCGACGACCTTCGGCGTCAAGCTGGCGCAGGCCTATGCCGAATTCTCCCGCTGCCGCGAGCGGCTGGTGCACGCGCGGGAGGATATTGCGACCTGCGCAATTTCGGGCGCGGTCGGCACCTTCGCCAACATCGAGCCCTATGTCGAAGAACATGTGGCCAAAATGCTGGGGCTGAAGCCCGAGCCGGTGTCGACGCAGGTCATCCCGCGCGACCGCCACGCCATGTTCTTCGCCACGCTCGGTGTCATCGCCTCGTCGGTGGAGCGCCTTGCCATCGAAATCCGTCACCTGCAGCGCACCGAAGTGCTGGAGGCGGAAGAGTATTTCTCGCCGGGACAAAAGGGCTCGTCGGCGATGCCGCACAAGCGCAACCCGGTTCTGACCGAAAACCTCACCGGCCTTGCCCGCATGGTGCGCTCCTACGCGATGCCGGCCATGGAGGACGTGGCGCTCTGGCACGAGCGTGACATCTCGCATTCCTCGGTCGAGCGCATGATCGGACCGGATGCGACGGTGACCCTCGACTTCGCGTTGGCCCGCCTCACTGGCGTCGTCGACAAGCTGCTGGTCTATCCCGAGAACATGCTGAAGAACCTCAACAAGTTCCAAGGCCTGGTGCATTCGCAGCGCGTGCTTCTGGCGCTGACCCAAGCAGGCGTGTCACGCGAGGATGCCTACCGGCTGGTGCAGCGCAATGCCATGAAGGTGTGGGAACACGGCGCCGATTTCCTTCAGGAACTCCTGGCGGACAAGGAAGTGACCGCCGCGCTCCCCGAGGCCGAAATCCGGGAGAAATTCGACCTCGGTTATCACACCAAGCATGTCGATACGATCTTCGAGCGGGTCTTCGGGGAGAGCTAAGGCACATTCCACATGAAAAGGCCCGCCAAACGGCGAGCCTATGTCATGCGGGCCGGCAGGCAGCCAATCAGGCCTTGCCAGGTACAGTGCGAATGACCGTGCCCCACGGATCCTCGCGGGTCGTCTCTGCCTTTACATTGTCCGAGCGCATCTCGACCCAGGCGAGGCCCGAGCGGCCCGGGTCACGACGACCGGCGCCGGCGCTTTGCCAGGCATTGGCGCCGATATGGTGGTGATAATGGCCAGAAGACAGGAACACCGCCTGGCCGCCATACTTGGCGACGGTGTCGAAGCCGAACTCGTCGTGCCACCAGGCCTCGGCGTCCTCCGGACGGCCGACGCGCAGATGCACATGGCCGACGATGGTGTTTTCCGGCGCGCCCTGCCAGCCGGCATCGCCCGCCGGCACGCTGGCGACAACTCCGGGCAGATTCAGCCGCTCGGTCGCCATGGCGATCTTGTCGCCGTTCCATGTCCAATCCTGCGGGCGGCGGTCGGCATAAATCTCGATCCCGTTGCCTTCGGGGTCGGTCAGATAAAGCGCTTCGCTGACCAGATGGTCGGATGCGCCGTCGATGCCGATCCTGTTGACTGCGGCATTGCTGATCCAGCGGCCGAGATCGGCGCGTGACGGCAGCAGGAACGCGGTATGGAACAGGCCGGCGCTGCGCGGATCGTCGGGCTTGGCCGAAGCATCCTGCTCCAGCACCAGAAGCGGACGATTGGCGGCGCCAAGCGTGATCGCGCCGTCGGCGCGGCTCAGTTCCTGCAGGCCGACAACGGCGCGGTAATAGGCGGCAAGCTTCTCCGCGTCGCGCGCCTTCAATCCAACGCGGGACACGCTAACCGGCGTGGTCGCGGCAAAAGGCAATTCACTCATCACATTCTCCGTTCGAACGGTCTCCGGCGAAACTCCAATCACGTGGAATCCCCGGCGTCGCTTATTTTCTTTGTCTCTGATCAGATCGTCGATTGTGATCGTTCACACAAGACGGAAAGAATCGAACAAGTTGTTCACAATTGCGATACCATTCGCCTGTCTGGCATGGTTGCGCACGGCAAAGCCGCTCGCTACATCGGCATCATGAAAGTCAAAGACGCAGACATATTGATCGTGCCGGGTTACACGAATTCCGGTCCAGAGCACTGGCAGACCCGTTGGCAGTCGAAACTATCGACGGCGCGTCGTGTCGAGCAGTCCGAGTGGACGAAGCCTGTGCGCGACGACTGGACGGCGAGCGTCGCGAACGCGGTCAACGAGGCCGAACGCCCGGTCGTGATCGTTGCCCACTCGCTCGGCGTCGCGGCGGCGGTGCAGGCGATCCCGCAGTTCAAGAAGCCGGTCGCCGGCGCATTTTTCGTGGCGCCGCCGGACGTCGCCAACCCCGAGATCAGGCCGAGGCACCTGATGACCTTCGGGCCTTATTCGCGCGATCCCCTGCCGTTTCCGTCGATCGTGATCGCCAGCCGCAACGATCCTTTCTGCGCCTTCGAGGTCGCCGAGGATATTGCCGCCGCCTGGGGATCGTTGTTCATCGACGCAGGCGAGGCCGGCCATCTCAACCAGGATGCCGGCTTCGGCCCCTGGCCGGAAGGCTCGATGACGTTCGCCAAGTTCTTGACGGAGTTGAAGCAGCCCTAAGGCTGCCTCAAGAGCCGATAGAATCCCGCATGCTCTTCAAAAGGGTCTTGGCGCCGAGCGAGATCAGCGCGTGGTCCGAGCCCATGGCGAGCAATCGGTAGCCCATCGACACGACGCGTCCGGCGACCGACGGCTCGATGACGTAGATCGCCGCATGCTTGCCGGCCTTGCGCGTCCGCTCGGCGATCGAGGCCACCGTCTCCATCATGCTTTCCAGCGTCGAATTGACGGTGGTGCCGTTCGACCAGGCGATCGAGAAATCAGATGGGCCGACGAAGATGCCGTCGATGCCGGGCGTGTCGAGGATACCGTCCAGCGCATCGAACGCCGCCCGCGTCTCGACCATCGCAAAGGCCAAGGTGCGCTGGTTGCTGTCGCGCAGCCACTCGGCATGGTCGCCCTTGCCGTGGCGCGGAAAGGCATAGGTCGGCCCCCATGACCGCTCGCCCAGCGGCGGGTACTTCATCGCGGCGGCGAACTGCCTGGCATCGGCCACCGAATTCACCATCGGCGCGATCACCGCCTCGGCCCCGAAATCGAGCGCCCGGCTCGCCATATCGAACCGGCCGACGGGGATCCGCACCAGCGCCGGCTTGTTGGCGGCAAGCACCGGCACGATACCGCGCAACACGCTGTCCTCGTGGTGGCCGCCGTGCTGCATGTCGAGGGTGACCGCATCGAAACCCTGCTTGGCGATGATCTCGACCGTCAGCGCATCCGGCACTCCGGACCAGGCGGTAAACAGCGTTTCATCGGCAGCCAGGCGAGACTTCAGCGACATCGGAACTTTCCTTGTTAACAATGCGCAGTTTCGGCCGGAAACGGCGGCGAGGCAAAGAAAAACCGCCCGGGTGGGCCGGGCGGTCGATTGGTCCAGCTAGAGGATGATGCCGAAAAGTGTGAACCGGTTTTCGGGAGACATCATGCCCACACAGCGTCAGGTGTTCTTCATGTGCTCGATCGCCTGCGCCATCAACTCGTCCATGGTGCGGCGGATCTGATGGTCCGACTGACTGATGCCGGCGGCGTCGAAATCCTTGCGAATCTTGCGGAAAACGTCGTGATCGCCGGCTTCCTCGATGTCGGAAACCACCACCTCCTTGGCATAGGCCTCCGCGTCGGCGCCAGATTTGCCAAGCTTTTCGGCGGCCCACAGGCCAAGTGCCTTGTTGCGACGCGCCTCGGCCTTGAAGCGGAGCTCCTCGTCGTAAGCGAATTTGCGCTCGAAGCCCTCTTCGCGGTCTTTCATGCTGTTCATGATGTCCCTCCGGTCAATTCGATTCGCTTGGCATTGCATATGTGTGCTTGCCAAGCACAAACCAAAAGGCCGCGAGCCGGTCAATATGCTAAGTCATGCTATGTCGCTTGCTGCGCTGCGGCATTTCAGTCCCGAAACCGGTTGATTGGCAGGATTTGGCGATTGAGCAAACATTGCGATTGCTATAGACACCGGCATTGAACGCCACCGTCGCCACAACTAATTTAGGCAGACGGACAGGAACTGGTCGCTTGCCGCCTGCCCGCAAATCCAGAGAAAAATCAGATGAAAAATCGCCGCCGCATTTATGAAGGCAAGGCCAAGATCCTCTATGAGGGGCCTGAGCCGGGTACGCTCATCCAGTTCTTCAAGGACGACGCCACCGCCTTCAACAAGAAGAAGCACGAAGTGGTCGATGGCAAGGGTGTGCTGAACAACCGCATTTCCGAGCACATTTTCAACCATCTGAACCGCATGGGCATCCCCACCCATTTCATCCGCCGGCTCAACATGCGCGAGCAGCTGATCAAGGAAGTCGAGATCATCCCGCTCGAAGTCGTGGTGCGCAATGTCGCCGCCGGCTCGCTGGCTAAGCGCCTCGGCATCGAGGAAGGCACTGTGCTGCCGCGCTCGATCATCGAATTCTATTACAAGGCCGACGCGCTCGACGACCCGATGGTGTCGGAAGAGCACATCACCGCCTTCGGCTGGGCAAGCCCGCAGGAAATCGACGACATCATGGCCCTGGCCATCCGCGTCAACGACTTCCTCTCCGGCCTGTTCCTCGGTGTCGGCATCCAACTCGTCGACTTCAAGATCGAATGCGGCCGCCTGTTCGAAGGCGACATGATGCGCATCGTCGTCGCCGACGAAATCTCGCCCGACTCCTGCCGGTTGTGGGACGTCGCGACCCAGGACAAGCTCGACAAGGACCGTTTCCGCCGTGACATGGGCGGCCTGGTCGAGGCCTATCAGGAAGTCGCCCGCCGCCTCGGCATCATGAATGAGAACGAGCCGCCGCGCCCGACCGGACCGGTCCTCGTCGCCTCTTCCGAGCCGCCCAAGGGCATGAAGCACTGACGATTGAGCGGCCCGCCGGCAACGGCGGGCGCTCCCGCTCACGACTTTTCAGGAGTATCGATGAAAGCCCGCATCACCGTCACCCTCAAGAACGGCGTTCTCGACCCGCAAGGCAAAGCGATCGAGCATGCGCTCTCGGGGCTTGGTTTTGACGGTGTCGGCCAGGTGCGCCAGGGCAAGGTCTTCGACATCGAGCTCACGGGAGCCGACAAGGCAAAGGCCGAGGCCGACCTCAAGGCCATGTGCGACAAGCTTCTGGCCAACACGGTGATTGAGAATTACAGCGTCTCGATCGGATAACGCATTCCACGGCTTCGGTCCGGCTCATACCCAGAAAACCGCAATGCCGAACGACATTCAAATCTCGAAATTCATGAGCCTTGTGCTGCGGTACGCGCCAGAAGAAGCAGGCCTTACCCTCGACGAGAATGGTTGGGCCGATCTCAGCACGCTCTGCACAGCGATCGAGCGGAAGTTCGGCGCATCGTCCGCCGACGTCGTACGCGTCGTCGACGAGAACCCGAAGAAGCGATTTGCCATTGAAGGCGATCGCATCCGCGCCGTGCAGGGCCACAGCGTCGACGTCGATCTCGGACTGGCGCCAGCCACGCCGCCACCAGTACTTTATCACGGCACGAAGGAAGAGTTTCTTCGAGCCATCCTGCGTGAGGGCCTCACCAGCCAGTCGCGCCAGCATGTGCATCTATCGAAGGATGTCGAGACGGCTCGCATCGTAGCGCGGCGACGCAAAGGAAAAGATGTTATCCTGCGGGTCGACTCGGCGGCCATGGCTGTGAACGGAGCGACATTCTTTCTCTCCGACAACGGCGTGTGGTTGACCGACCACGTTCCACCCCGGTATCTGCTTGAAATCAGCGAACGGGAACTGCCATGAAATCAGCCGTCGTCCTCCTGCCTGGCCTCAACCGCGACCGCGACATGATCGCGGCGTTGACCAAGATTTCCGGTCAGGCGCCGGCGACCGTCTGGCAGACCGACACCGAGATCCCCGATGTCGACCTGATCGCCATCCCCGGTGGCTTTTCCTTCGGCGATTATCTGCGCTGCGGCGCGATTGCCGCGCGCATGCCGGTGATGCGGGCGGTCGCTGAGAAAGCGGCCAAGGGCGTGACCGTGGTCGGCGTCTGCAACGGCTTCCAGATCCTTGTCGAGGCTGGATTGCTGCCCGGCGCGCTGATGCGTAATGCTTCGCTCAAATTCGTCTGCCGGCAGGTGAAGCTCGAAATCGCCAACGCCAACACGATGTTCACCCGGCGCTATCAGCCGGGCCAGATCATCCGCTCGCCGGTCGCGCATCATGACGGCAACTATTTCGCCGACGCCGAGACGCTTGCCCGCCTGGAGGGCGAAGGCCAGGTGGTGTTCCGCTATGCCGAAAACACCAATCCGAACGGCTCGATCAACGATATCGCCGGCATCGTCAGCGAGAAGGGCAATGTGCTTGGCCTGATGCCGCATCCCGAAAACCTGATCGAGGCCGCGCATGGCGGCAATGACGGGCGAGCGCTATTCGAAAGCGCGCTCGGTATCGCCGCCTGATCATTTTTCACACTTCTGGCAACTGGGGGCGCCTGACATGAGACTGACGATTGTTCGCCTGGCGCTCCTCTCTGCGGCCGGCTTTGCGCTGGCTTCCTGCCAGTCCACCCCGAAAACGGTGCCAGCGCCTTCGGGCAAGAGCGCTTCGCTGCTTGCCATGGAGCAGGTGGCGATCGCGGCGCATAAATGCTGGATCGCCAGCAAGGACCCGGCCTTCAAATCCTACCAGATGGCCAACGAGCTCAATTCCTTCAGTGGCACGCCGCGCTTCCTGCTGGTGCCCGCCAAGCATTATGGCGGCAAGCCGCTGCTGGTCGTGCAGGCGCAAGGCAATTCCAGCAAGGTGGACGTGTTCGGCCCGCTGATGGCCGAACCGCTTGGCGCCCGCATCGGCTCCGACATCGCCCGCTGGCAGGCAGGCAATCCGTCCTGCGCGGCGGCGGCGTAGGCCAGCCATGGGCCGGTTCCTGCAACGCGCGGGACT
Source organism: Mesorhizobium sp. (assembly GCF_024509055.1). GTDB lineage: Bacteria > Pseudomonadota > Alphaproteobacteria > Rhizobiales > Rhizobiaceae > Mesorhizobium. Next base: position 113,363 of record NZ_JANINM010000444.1, read on the forward strand.
GGTCATTGGATTGATCGCGCTGGTCATCCAATTCGCGATCACCATACCGGCGTCGATGGCCGCCGGGCGCGGGTTGCTCGGCTCGATCGTCTTCTATTTCAGCTTCTTTACCGTCCTGACAAACATCGGCGCGGTGCTGGTGCATGCGTCGCTGGCGTCACCTGCCGGCTATGCGTGGTTCCCAGCCTTCGCCGGGCGCCGTATACGGGCCGGCGTCGCGGTAGCCATCACCCTTGTGTTCATCGTCTACAGGACCGTGCTGGCGGGTCTCTGGCAGCCCGAGGGTCTGTTTCTGCTCTGCGACATCCTGCTCCACTACGTGACGCCGCCGCTCTTCGTGCTGTGGTGGCTGATCGCAGGGGCTGACGGCGGGACGCGCTGGCGCGACATTCCTTGGTGGATGATCTATCCGCTTGCCTATCTGGCCTGCGTGCTCATACGCGCGCCATTCGCCGGTGAAGTGCCCTACCCGTTCCTCGACGTGGCGAAGGACGGCGAGGCCAGCGTCGCCATCTCGTCGCTGGCCATCACCGCATTGTTTGTCGCCCTATCCATGCTGGCCGTGCTCGCCGATCATGGCATCGGGCGCCTGCGAAGATAGTACCCCGCAGGCGGCGTGCCGGGCGTGTATCAAACGCAGGCCGCGCTCACTCCCAGAACGCCTTGATGCCTTCGCGATGGGCGTCGCAGCGCGAGATACCGATATCCTTGAGCTGCTCATCGGTCATTTCCATGAGCGCAAGGCGCCCTCGGCGACGCTGCATCATCAGGTCAAGCTGGCTGGCGGCGGAACGAAGCACAAGCGTCAACCGGCCGACGAAGCCACGGCGAGCCGAGGCGCCAGCATGCAATTCAGTGCCGCCGTAACGAATTGTATCAATTGTATTCATCTTGCGATCAACCAAGCTTATGAATTGTACCTTATCCACCCGTGATGTCATATCGATTGACTCATCGCGCGGTGCAATATAGAAAATTGTTACCATGACAAATTGGCTTCCTGATCTCTCCTCTGGTGCCGGTCCTCTGTACCAGCGCCTTGCTGACAGCATTGAGTCAGATATCGACAAGGGCGTCATCGATGCCGGTGCAAAACTGCCGCCGCAGCGTGACCTCGCCTATGACATCGGCACCACCGTCGGCACTGTCGGCCGGGCCTATCAGCTGTTGCGCGAACGCGGCCTAGTGAGCGGCGAAGTCGGACGCGGCACCTATGTGCTCGCGCAGGGCGACAGCCCCAAGCCGGACCTGGAGTCCACCGGGCAAGGCACCCGGTTCATCGATGCGCCGACCGGCAAGCTGCGCTTCGACAGCACCGCCGCTCCCGATGTCGGCCAGGGCGCGATCATCGCCGAAACGCTGGCGCGGACTGCTCAGGAGCACCCACACGACATATCGAGCTATACGAGGGACTTTCCCGAACGCTGGTACGAAGCGGGCAGCCGCTGGCTTGCGCGCAACGCCTTCCGGCCCTCGCCCGATTCCATCGTGCCGACGCTCGGCACCCATGCCGCCGTGATGGCGGCGATCGCCGCGCTCACCATGCCCGGCGACTATGTCGTATTCGAGCATCTCACCTATTCGCAGATCTCGCGCAGCGCCGGGTTGATCGGACGCCGCACGGCATTGGTCTCGGCGGATGACGAAGGGGTCGACCCGGACGATTTCGAACGCGTCTGCGCGCAAAAACATCCAAAGATGATGTTCGTGATGCCGACGGCGAAGAACCCGACGCTGGTCACGCTCTCGGCGGAACGACGCCAGGCGATTGCGCGCATCGCGCGCGAGTACAATGTCGTGCTGATCGAGGACGATCTCTATGGCGAGCTGACCGATGATCCGACGCCGCTGCTCGCCGAATACGCGCCGGAACGCACGATCGTCGCCGGCGGCTTGTCGAAATCGGTCGCGGCCGGTGTACGCAGCGGCTGGCTGTCCTGTCCGCCGGCCTACCGCCATCGCATTCGCGTCGCGCACAAGATGATGACCGGCGGCCTGCCCTTCCTGCTGGCGGAGGTCGGCACGAGGTTGATCATGTCGGGCCAGGCCGGTGAGATCAGGCAGCGTTGCATTGCCGAAATCCAGGCGCGCATCGCCATCGTGCGCGAAACGCTGGCGGGATTCGAGGTCAAAGCGAAGGACAATGTTCCCTTCGTCTGGCTGACCTTGCCGGACCCCTGGTTGTCCGGCACTTTCAAGAATGCGTGCCTGGCGCAAGGCGTGCTCATCGATGACGAGGACGAGTTCAAGGCCGGCCGCTCCGAGCAGGTCTTCCACGGCGTCCGCTTCGGTGTATCGCAACCGCGGCAAAGCAGGGATGTCGCCGGCGGGGTCGCCGTCATCCGCCGCCTGCTCGACGAAGGCCGTGCCGGCTACGACAGTTTTTCCTGACGAGCGCCGCCGGCCCTGGCGATCCGACAGGCGCGACCTTGTGGCTTTCCGGCGTTTTTCATCAACCGATGGGGTGTATCGAGCGAAAGCTTGCGATAAGAGGGGACTCGAAAAACTCCCCTCCTCCACGGATAAAAATCGCCGCTCATGACCATTTCCAATTCCGTGCCGATCACCCCCGAGCTCGTTGCCGCGCACGGGCTCAAGCCCGACGAATACCAGCGCATCCTCGATCTGGTCGGGCGCGAACCGAGCTTCACAGAACTCGGCATCTTCTCGGCGATGTGGAACGAGCACTGCTCCTACAAGTCGTCCAAGAAATGGCTGCGCACCCTGCCCACCAGCGGCCCGCAGGTGATCCAGGGTCCCGGGGAGAATGCCGGCGTGGTCGACATCGGCGACGGCGACTGCGTCGTCTTCAAGATGGAGAGCCACAACCACCCGTCCTATATCGAGCCCTACCAGGGTGCGGCGACTGGCGTCGGCGGCATCCTGCGCGACGTCTTCACCATGGGCGCGCGTCCGGTCGCCGCGATGAATGCCCTCCGCTTCGGTTCGCCTGACCATCCCAAGACCCGGCACCTCGTCGCCGGCGTGGTTTCGGGCGTCGGCGGCTACGGCAATTCCTTCGGCGTGCCGACCGTCGGCGGCGAGGTCAATTTCGACCCGCGCTACAACGGCAACATCCTGGTCAACGCATTTGCTGCAGGCCTCGCCAAGACCAACGCCATCTTCCTGTCGCAGGCCAAGGGCGTCGGCCTGCCGGTCGTCTATCTCGGCGCCAAGACCGGGCGCGACGGCGTCGGCGGCGCCACCATGGCTTCCGCCGAATTCGACGACAAGATCGAGGAGAAGCGCCCGACGGTTCAGGTCGGCGACCCGTTCACCGAGAAATGCCTGCTGGAGGCCTGCCTCGAGCTGATGGCGTCGGGCGCCGTCATTGCCATCCAGGACATGGGCGCGGCCGGCCTCACCTGCTCGGCGGTCGAGATGGGAGCCAAGGGCGATCTCGGCATCGAGCTCGATCTCGACAGGGTTCCAGTGCGCGAAGAGCGCATGAGCGCTTATGAGATGATGCTCTCGGAAAGCCAGGAGCGCATGCTGATGGTGCTGCGCCCCGAGAAGGAAGAGGAAGCCGAGGCGATCTTCCGCAAATGGGGCCTCGACTTCGCCATCGTCGGCAAGACCACAGACGATTTGCGCTTCCGCGTGCTGCACCAGGGCGATGAGGTCGCCAATCTGCCGATCAAGGAGCTTGGCGACCAGGCGCCGGAGTATGACCGTCCCTGGATCGAAGCGAAGAAGCCGGCGCCCCTGGCCGCCAGCGATGCGCCCAGGGCCGATGTCGCGGACGTGCTGCTGAAGCTGCTCGGCGGGCCGGACCTTTCCTCACGCCGCTGGGTATGGGAGCAGTACGACACGCTGATCCAGGGCAATTCGCTGCAGCTTCCCGGCGGCGATGCCGGCGTGGTGCGCGTCGAGGGCCATCCGACCAAGGCGCTGGCCTTCTCCTCCGACGTCACGCCCCGCTATTGCGAGGCAGATCCTTACGAGGGCGGCAAGCAGGCTGTGGCCGAATGCTGGCGCAACCTGACCGCCACCGGCGCCCTGCCGCTCGCCGCCACCGACAACCTCAATTTCGGCAATCCGGAGCGACCCGAGATCATGGGCCAGTTCGTCGGCGCCGTTAAGGGCATCGGCGATGCCTGCCGGGCGCTCGGCTTCCCGATCGTCTCTGGCAATGTCTCGCTCTACAACGAAACCAACGGCCGCGGCATCCTGCCGACCCCGACCATCGGCGGCGTCGGGCTGATCGCCGACTGGTCGAAAATGGCCCGCATCGGCTTTGCCGCCGAAGGCCAGATGATCGTGCTGGTCGGCGCGCCGCCGAGCTGGGGCAGCCATCTTGGCCAGTCCGTCTACATGCGCGACATCCACGGCCGGGCCGACGGTCCGCCGCCGCCAGTCGACCTCGAACATGAAAAGCGCGTTGGCGACCATGTACGAGCGCTGATCGCCTCCGGCATCGTCACCGCCGCCCACGACGTCTCCGACGGCGGCCTGGCGATAGCGCTCGCCGAAATGGCGATGGCCTCCGGCATCGGCGCGACCATTCCTGGGCTGACCGGCACCGATCCCATTCCGGTCTGGTTCGGCGAGGACCAGGGCCGCTACCTGCTGACACTGTCGATCGATCCGCAAAGCGCCGAATGGGACAGGATCTGCGAGGAGCAGAGCATGCTCGGCATCTTCGCGCCGTGGATCGGCACGACCGGCGGCCGAGAACTGAAGCTCGGCGAGGCGCGCGCGATCCCGGTCGGCGAGCTCACCGCGGCCCATGAGGGCTGGTTCCCGCGCTTCATGGATCAGACAGCTTGACGAGGCTGGCGGTCCGGGCGCTGCTTGCAGTCGTCTTCTGGCCGTCCCTGTTCTTCTTTTGGTTCCTGGGACCGTTCATCTTTTTCCTGCTGTCGACGACGTCGAGCGATGTCTGCCCACGTCTCGAGACCCGCGCCGAGTTTCTTGCCGCGGCCAACGGCGCGCTTCCGATGCTGGCCGTCCAGGACCTCCTCTATGCGGTTCCGATCCTGTGCCTGATTCTTTGGCAGCGCCTGTTGCCGGATCCTGTCCGGGCAAGGCACATCGTCACCTGCGTCAAGCTTTTTGGCGTAACGGTCGTCACCGGTGCGCTTTGGGCTTACGGATCCTCGCTTCTGTGCGACGGCTACGGCCAGCCATTCTTCTCCCCCGCCTGGCAGTGGACCAGTTACCTGCCCCTGGTCAGCATCGTGATCAACATTCCGCTCTATGTGCTGACCTTCAGCCTCGGTCGCGGCTACTCGATGCGTGAAGACGCGCCGGATACGGCCCATCCAGATCAGAATACCCCGTAAGCCCTCGACCCTGGACGGAACGGCTTCAATCCGGACCGGAAAGGCTTTAGGCTCAGGCGACTCTCTCATCGCACGGGCTGCACCGCTCCCCCGCTCGAAAAACAGGATTTTGCCATGGCAATGGATGCGCGCGATATCGAACGGCTGATCAAGGAAGGCATTCCGGACGCCAAGGTGACGATTCGCGATCTCGCCGGCGACGGCGACCACTATGCCGCCGAAGTCGTGGCCGAAAGCTTCCGGGGCAAGAGCCGCGTGCAGCAGCACCAGATGGTCTACAACGCGCTGAAGGGAAATATGGGCGGCGTGCTTCATGCGCTTGCCCTGCAGACCAGCGCTCCCGACTGAGCCTTCCCAACTTTCGAGCAAAGATCATGGCCAGCGATGCAACGCCGATCGCGAAACGTGCCTATGCCTCCTTCGCGGATCGCTACGATGCGCTGGCGCCGACCAAGCCGCATAACGGGCTCTATGAACGTCCCGCTACCCTCGCGCTCGTGGGCGATGTCGAGGGGTTGGACATTCTCGACGCCGGCTGCGGTTCAGGCATCTGCACCGAGAAGCTGGCGCGCGCCGGCGCGCGTATCAGCGCCTTTGACGTGACACCCGAGATGACAGCGCTTGCCCGACGCCGCTGCGCTGGTCTCGATGTCGACATCCGCGAGGGCGACCTGACCCGACCGCTGGAGTGGCTCGCCGACAATAGTGTCGATGGCGTGGTCTGCTCATTGGCGCTCGACTATGTCGAGAAGCTGGGACCTGTTTTCTCGGAATTCCACCGTGTGGCGCGCCCCGGCGGCTGGCTGGTCTTCTCGATGGGTCATCCGATGCGCGACTGGGAAGATGTCCGCAGCCGAGGCGACAAGACCTATTTCGAGACCAATCTGTGGGGCATGCACTGGGCCGGATTCGGCGAGCCCAAGCCTTATGTCGAATCCTACCGCCGGCCACTAGGCGACATCCTGAACGGCCTCATCGATGCCGGCTGGAGGCTCGACCGCTTCGTCGAACCGCGCCCGGTGCCGGAAATGGAAGCCGTCGATCCCCGGCACTTCGCCGAGCTGAACCTGGCGCCGGCATTCATCTGCGTGCGCGCCAGCAAATAGCGGCTTGGCCCAAGAACGCGTGATCCCTTGCGCCATTTCGGTGGCGTCGCGGCTAACGTCTTGTTTCAGCCAACCTATGGGTTTATTTGAGGGGCATGCTTCGAGCCTGACTCCCACAGGCGTGAAAGGATCGTCCATGAGCGGCATCAACGACTACATCGACAATGAAGTGAAGAGCAACGACGTCGTCCTCTTCATGAAGGGTACGCCCGGTTTCCCGCAGTGCGGCTTCTCCGGCCAGGTGGTGCAGATCCTCGACTACATCGGGGCCGACTACAAAGGCGTGAACGTCCTCGACTCGGCGGAACTGCGCCAGGGCATCAAGGACTACTCCAATTGGCCGACCATCCCGCAGCTCTACGTCAAGGGCGAGTTCGTCGGCGGTTGCGACATCGTGCGCGAGATGTTCCAGGCCGGCGAGTTGCAGGACTTCCTGGTCGAGAAGGGTGTCAGCGTCAAAGGCGCTGCCTGATTGAACACGCTGCCGGCTGTCTGGCCGGTGGCGCTCATTTCCGGGGTTGCCCCACCTCGGCATTGTTGTTCTCGATACTTTGAGAACGAGACGAATGGATGCGCCGGTCTCCCGGCGCATGTTCGTTTGAATGATCGGATTTTGTCGTGGACAAGCAGGCAGCAGCGCAGCAATCGGCAACGAGCTTGCCCATTCCGCGCTGGGAATTCATTGCGCTCTGCGCGGCGCTGATGGCGCTCAACTCTTTGGCCATCGACATCATGCTGCCGGCCCTGCAGCAGATCGGCGCCTCGCTTGGGGTCGAGAGCGAGAACCACCG